>WLOE01000005.1 GCA_009699465.1 Actinomycetota bacterium
ACAGCAGTGGCGGGCCTCGCCGGCCTGATGGTGCTGCCAAAGGTGGGCTTGAGCCCGGGCGGTTTCGCAAACCTCATCGCAGCTTCGATGGCAGGCGCCGTTATTGGCAAGTTCACCAACTTGTGGCGGGCATTCTTCGGCGCGCTCTTGCTTGGTGTTGTCCAGGAAGTTCTCGTTCTGTACTTGCCATCTGATGGTTTGCTTGGCACGGCACTTCGCCCAAGCCTTCCGTTCCTGTTCATGGTGGGCGCTGTGCTCATCTACAGCCGTAACAAGGATGTGCGCGCTGACACTCAGAAGGTGGAAGTGGCTTCGGTCAACAACGCTTACGAAGTGTCGCTATCGCATTACCTCAACATTATGCGCAATCCAAAGGGTCACTGGGATCGTTGGGTTGGCTACGTAGTACTCGTACTCGTATTAGTCGGCATTCCAGTGATCTTCAACGATTACTGGACGGGTTTGATCGCCGTTGGTTTTGCATACACCGTGGTGTTCCTGTCGTACCGACTTGTGACTGGTGAAGCAGGCATCATCAGCCTCGCCCAGATCAGCTTTGCTGGCTTGGGTGTGATTGCAGCCGCATACGTCGTGAATAACGACACAGTGTTTGGCACAAAGGGCACTGTGCCAATCCTCTTGGCAATGCTCATAGGTGGTGTTGTTGCAGGCGTCATTGGCGCATTAGTGGGCATGATTTGTTTGCCACTTGGACCGCTCTACGCGGCAATCGTGACCTTCGCGTTTGCCTTGTTGGTTGACCAAGCGGTGTACACCCGCGATGAGTTCTCGAACTATGGTTCAGGTTTGCCGTTCGGGCGACCAACTTTGTTCGGCATGGATTTTGATACGCCGAAGAAGTACTACTGGTTCGCGGCAGTTGTCATGTTCATCATCATGTTCATCCTGTGGTCACTTCGTCGTTCGACCACCGGTTTGGTGTTCGCGACAATTCGTGCCAGCCGCGTTCGTGCAGCGACTCTGGGCTTTGACATCTTCATCGCTCGCCTCGGTGTGTTTGCACTTGGTGCGGCAGTTGCAGGTATCGGTGGCACGATGGTGGCAAGCTTCCAACTCGTTGCATTCCCGAACGGTTTCATTATGGTAATCGGCTTGGTGTGGTTCGCACTGGCAGTGGCTCAAGGTACAAGCTCCATGGGTGGCCTTGCTGCCGGCGGTATGACACTGCTGTTGATGCCGGCGATTTTCTCGGAGTTCTTGCCAGAGCGTTTGGCGGACCTTCCAGTACTCCTGTTCGGTTTGGTCGCAATCAATATGGTGACTGACCCAATCGGAATCAACCCAAATCTGCGCGCAATATTCCGCACTTTGGCGATCAAGATCAGTGGCGGGTCGGTTCACGAGCCAGCTCCGTCAGATGATGACAATTCCAAGTCCAACGTTCCAGCAGGAGTGTGAACTGATGTCAACCACAACGAGCACCACACTTCGCGCAGAAGGTGTCAGCATCCGCTTCGGCGGTGTGCAGGCACTGAATAAGGTCAGCATGGATGCCCAACCAGGGCAAATCACTGGCCTGATCGGACCTAACGGTGCAGGCAAGTCGACAATGCTTGGTTGCATCTCAGGGACTCTGGATCAAAATGAAGGCACCATCTTCGTTGGGGATACCAGCATTGGTAAGACAACGCCACAAAAGCGTGCGTCCATGGGCATGGCTCGTACCTTCCAAGGTCCGCAGCTCGTTACTGAACTTACGGTGCGTGAGCACGTAGTTCTTGCCAACCGTGCAGGCAAGCAGGTTCGCGCCGGGCGTGGAGTTGCTGCTCTGAACTTCCTCGTCGCGTTGATTCCATTCTTTTCACGTGGAATCTCAAAGGATGAAATTGCTAACGCAGACGCGTTGCTTGATGAACTTGGTCTCGGCAAAGACAAGGACAAAGGCCCATCCGACCTCACCCTTGGTCAGCGTCGATTGCTTGAAGTGGCAATTTGCCTAGCAACCAACGCGAAGATCATGTTGCTCGATGAGCCATCCGCAGGTCTTGATCGTTCAGAAACCGAGAATCTCGGCGAAATGATTAAGAAGCTTGCACGGGAGCGCAACATTACGATCGTCTTGGTTGAGCATGACCTTGATTTGGTGTTCGGCATTTGTGACCGAGTATTCGTACTCGACTTCGGTCAGCTGATTGATAGTGGTACCCCAGCAGAAATGCGCGCCAGCAAGGCTGTACAGGCCGCTTACCTTGGAACAGTGGAGGACTAAATGTCGAACGCGAAACTCGAGGTTCAAAACCTCACGCTCAAGTACGGCGACGCACTTGCAGTTGACAATGTGTCGTTCTCAATTGCTCACGGTGAATGTCTCACCATCCTTGGTGCCAACGGCGCTGGAAAAAGTTCAATCGGCAAGTCGCTTGCCGGTTTGCTCCCACCTGCTTCCGGAAACATCATTCTTGATGGTGATGATGTCACCAATCTCGAGCCTTATTTAATCTCTCAGCGAAAGCTTTCATATCTTCCTGAAGGCCGTGCAATTTTCCCTACGCTTACCGTTGAAGAAAACCTCATGCTGGGTGCTCGTAAGTTATCTGCAGACCCAAAGGCTGCAGTGCAAAGTGCATACGATCTTTTCAGTCGGCTAGGCGATCGGCGCAAGCAGCAGGCACGCACCCTCTCAGGTGGCGAGCAGCAGATGTTGGCGGTTTCAAAGGCGCTCATTTCGGATCCAGAGGTCATCGTCGTTGATGAATTGTCGCTGGGCCTGGCTCCACTGATCATTGACGACATCTATACCGCTCTTGGTAAAGCTCGTGAGGCCAACAATGTGACGATCGTGCTCATTGAGCAGTACATCGACCGCGCATTGAGCTTTGCTGACCGTGCACTTCTCATGGTTCATGGCCATGAAGTGTGGAGCGGGCCTGCTGACAGCAACGCTGATGGCATTGTTCGTGGTTTCCTTAGTGGTGAGACAGCTGCGTAAGTACGAAGATATTTGAGAACGACCCAGGTGTTGACCACCTGGGTCGTTTTTTTCGCGTGAAATCCCGACCTGATTTCTCAAATCGGTTGCAGAGACAGCACGGAGTCCATAGGTTGCAAAAATTGGAACGAAAAACAAGTGAGGTCAGCAATGAAAATGCTCGACGGTATCCGTGTTCTTGATCTAACAATGTGGGCTTTTTGTCCATCAGCTGGAGCAGTGCTCGCTGAGTGGGGTGCAGACGTAATTCACATTGAGAATCCGCGCAACCCAGATCCAATGCGTCTGTTTGGTGGCGGGAGCCTTGAACCAAATGGAGCACACTGGTTCTTCAAGCATTACAACCGTGGAAAGCGCGCCATCACCCTTGACCTTGCAACGCCTGAAGGAAAAGAAGCGCTCTACGCATTGGTGAAGGAATCGGATGTATTTCTGACGAGTTTCTTGCCTAATACGCGCCAGAAGCTGGGCTTTGATGTCGATCAACTGCGTGCAGTGAATCCCAACATCATTTACGCAAAGGGAACTGGTGGCGGTCCGCTCGGCCCAGAAAATCATCGCGGTGGTTATGACGGTGCGACGTGGTGGCATCGCGGTTCACTCGCTCAATCGGTGATGAACGTAACCCGTACTGAAGTTCCATCAGGCATGGTTGGTCACGGAGACGGAATGTCTGGTTTGGTTCTCGCAGGCGGAATATCAGCTGCACTATTCCATCGCTTGAAAACTGGTGAAGCAACAGTTGTTGATTCCTCCCTTCTTGGCACGGCAACCTGGTTCAACGCACCGGCAATCATCGGTGCTGTTGTTGATGGGCCAAATGCACAGATGGGCAAATACATCCCGCGGGAAATGGGTCAATGGTCTGGCGCAACATATAAGACCAAAGATGGTCGCTTCATTGGACTGCTGCACTTGGGTGATCACCAACATGAATTTGAAGACCTGTGCCGCCATATGAATCGCGAAGATCTCATTGCTGATGCACGCTTTGGTTCTCCTGCTGATCGCATGGCAAATTCGGGTGACCTCATGGTCATCATGGATGAAATCTTCGCGACGAAGGATTTCGCTGAATGGAAAACCATCCTGGTCACGAGCAAGGGCGTGTGGGCACCAATTCAGTCGGTTGAGGAAATGCCAGACGATGTTCAGGTTCAGGCAAACCGGATGATTCGCACTGTCGAATACGGCGATACCTCACAGCCAGTGGTGATGCCTCCAGTGATGTTCAACGAAGATTCTGGCCCATGCAACCGTGCACCTGATTTCAACGAGCACACTGATGAAGTGCTTCGCGACATCGGCGGCTTCGACGAGGCAGCAATCGCCCGCTTCCGTGCAGCTGGAGCGGTGGCCTAGCTTTCTTATGGCCGCTGAAATAAAGGAGCGGATCCTCACCGGCCGCTACCTGATTGTTTTCGCTGGTTCCTTTGGTGTCTTCTTCGCCAATGGTGTCATCACGCCGGTGCTGCCACTCTTTGTGAAGGGGCCACTTGGCGGTGGAGACGTTGCCGTGGGATTAACGTTTGCGATCACTGCAGTGTCAGCAATTGCGATTCGACCCTGGGTCACCCCCAAGTTCAATTCTTGGGGGTACAAACCCATTTTGATGGGAGCATTTGCAGCAGCAGGGATATCGATAGGCCTGTCGGGCTTCATGCCGAATGTGCCGTCACTTATTGCTTTGCGATTGCTCTTTGGTGCAGCGATGGCCTGCATCTTCATTGGGTCCCTCACAGCAATTACGTCGTGGGTTCCCGCAGCGCGTGCTGGTGAAGCGGTGAGTCTGTTCTCAGCCGCGCCCTACATCAGCATGGGCTTGGGCCCATTTCTCGGGCAATGGATTTTTCACACCTTTGATTACACGGCTACGTTCATCGTGGCAGGTTGCATAGCTGGTTTCGGAATTATCCCGATGATCTTTTTGAAAGCCGATAAACCCAAACTTCCTGATGATGGT
Source organism: Actinomycetota bacterium (assembly GCA_009699465.1). Lineage (GTDB taxonomy): Bacteria > Actinomycetota > Actinomycetes > S36-B12 > S36-B12 > UBA11398. Next base: position 4,914 of record WLOE01000005.1, read on the forward strand.
TTACCGGTCAAAAGGTTTTACGCAGGCGCAGTGATGCCTGGGGTTGTCATCGCTTTCGGTATTGTCGGAATGATTGCGTTTGGCGCGTTCATTCCTTTGTTTGCGCCAACCATTCCAGGGATGCAAGTGCAATTTGCGTTTCTTACGCTTTCTGTGGTCGTTCTGGGCTTTCGCATCATCGGTGCGAAGTTGCCAGATCGTTGGGGACCAAAGCGCACGGGCATCGTTGCCACGACCGGATTGATTGTCGGCCTCGCAGCGCTATCGGTTACCCCTTGGGCTCTGTGGGCTTATCTTTCGATTGTGCCGTTTGCGATGGGCATGGCACTCCAGTACCCAGGCTTACTCACATTGACACTTGAACATGTTGACGATCGTGACCGACCTGTTGCAATTTCAACGTTCACCATGTTGTTTGATATTTCGAATGGCTTAAGTGGTTTATTCGTTGGCGTTGTTGCGGCCGTAGCCGGGTATCGCGCAGTGTTTGCCGCATCCGCATTCATGGCCTTTATCGGGCTACTCATCCTGCTTCTCGTGGTTATCCCTCGATATGAAGCACTGAAGCGTTCAATAAGCACGAGAACTGTCTAAGAGCATTGGATTGCGTGTGTTGTGACGACTGAAAACACTGCTGGGCCGCCAGTGGAAGTGGATCGTCTTGTCACTCGTCCCTTCTTCTTAATTTTGCTCTTCGCCTTTATGTTTTTTGTTGGCATCGGCATGACGCTTCCGCTTCTGCCTGTATTTGTGAAAGATTCACTCGGCGGATCAGACATTGCTATTGGTGTTGTCGTTGCAATCCAAGCAGTCTCCGCAATTTTGGTTCGCCCGTGGATAAACCCAAGGCTTGCCCGATTTGGCGCAGTGCGCGTGATTATGTGGAGTGCAGTTCTCGGAGCACTCAGCATGGCGCTGATGGCGTACGCACCCAACGTACTCACTCTTGTCATTTTGCGTTTAGTCCTTGGCGGAGCGCAGGCCGCGATGTTTATCGCAATGCTGTCTACGATCATGTCGTGGGTAAGTGAATGGCGGCGAGCCGAAGCCGCGAGCGTGTTTTCGGTTGCTCCGTACATTGGTTTGGCTATAGGCCCTGTCATTGGACAGATGACCTATAAAGCATTCGGGTTCACCACGGCATTTGTGTTATCCGGTGTGATTGCTGTTGTGGGCGCGTTACCGATCTTGACACTACGCAAACTTGACATAAACCTGGGTGCTACATCAGATGGTGACGTCACAACCGAACCGGCTCCGCGGTTTTACTCACCAGCGCTACTGCCGGGAACTGTGCTTGCGCTGGGAATGGTGGGCATGGTTGGGATGTCGGCCTTCCTGCCGCTGTATGCCCCAGAGCTGGGAACGCTTGACGTTCAGTGGATGTTCTTCTTTTATGCAGCAGTTGTGCTGTCGGTTCGCCTCTTTGGTCGGCGTATCCCCGATCGTGTCGGCCCCCGCAAAACTGGTATTTGGTCAACCTGCCTGATCATTGCCGGACTGGTCATCATGGCCCTCACCCCAAGTTGGCCCGGTCTCTATCTGGCACTGCTTCCGCTAGCGATCGGTATCGCGCTTCAGTACCCCGGTTTGATGGCCCTAGTGCTCAGCGATGTGGATGACCGAGTCCGCCCGTCGGCCATCTCCACCTTCACAATGTTCTTTGATATCGCCCAGGGGCTTGGCGGCCTAGTCGTGGGTATCGCAGCCGCTCTTGGTGGGTATCGGGCGGTATTCGGATTCGGTGCAATGTGCTCGGCTATCGGGCTGGTGATTCTCGTCATTTTGGTCCTACCGCGCTACGCCCGAACGGCTCCTGTAGTTACGAAATAACCTCTTCATACCCATCCCGTTCACTGATACCGTAAGGCCTTCGATAGCCTAAAATTCTCGGTAAATCAGACCCTGACTGGAGTACGAAATGTCATCTTCCACGGTGGGCATTCCGCTTGCTCGTGGCATGGATGATCCGATGCCAGAACTGTGGCCAATTCGGGCGAATTCTGTACGTCGCACAGTCACATTGCACGGCACTCCTGATCCGAACTGGGCTTCAGGCATTCTCCTGAGCGGGATAGCGCGGGATATCGCGATCGGCCCAGGTGGCGAAATCACGTGGGTGCACTCAGCTGGCCTTTCGGCCCGCACGAATGGCGTGGGCAACATCTTGATGATCGAAGTCAGTGATGACGCTCATCACCGTTCCCTGACTGAGGAACTCAAAGGTCGCAATATCGGCCCAGGTTTTCGCGGCCATGTGGCCAAGTTGGGAGATGCTTACTCAGAAAGTTCTCTGATCGGCTGTCTGCTTGATGAACTTTCTGGAATGCGTCACGTGGCCGGATACGGAAGCATTGTCTCTGCCCCCCAAACACCTGGTTTTTTATCCAACTCTCCGCAGGTTGGCACCTGCGCTGGATGGCGAGCAGGTGGAGTCGCGGCAACAGCAAGCGGCGAAAGCATTCTGGGTGATTTACCTACAGCTCCAACGATTCATCAACTCATCAAAAGTGACGACGCTTGGCATTACGAAGAAGAGGTGCCATTTGGCACGATGCAACGCCGCCGCCTCCTAGACATTTATCGCGGTAACGACGGTGCGATCAACATAGAGATGTGGTTTCGTGATTCACTCCATCGCGCAGTCGATGAAGATGGCGCACTCCACGAATATGTGGTCACCGGCGAACTTGATAGCAAAGGTGTGCTCGTTGCAGCTCATGCAACCCCGCGCACCTTGCCAATGGGTGATTGCCCCCTTGCGGCCGAGCACGTCACTCTGCTCCTTGGACGCACCCCCAACCAGCTTGATGAAGGTGTGCGAACTCACCTTCGTGGCGAGCTTGGCTGCACACACTTAAATGATGCAATGAGATTTATCCGCTCCACCGATGTGATGCTCACCCAGCTGAACTGAAAGAGAGAACAACCATGGATGCACTGCTCGCTGATCTTCGTGAATTTCTTGCGAATGCCCTTCCCGCCTGGCGCGCGAAGTGGCCAAACCAAGATTTGTGGGAGGCCAAGCTTGATTGGCAACGCACAATGGCTAATGGTCGTTGGACCACTGCAACGTGGCCAGAAGAATTCGGTGGCCGCGGTCTGGGCACCATGGAAATGCTGGCGATCGAGGATGTTGTCGCTCAATATGGCGCACCACAGATCCCAGGCATGATCGGTGTCAAGAACGTGGCTCCGACGCTAATGCGCTACGGCAATGAGGAACAACGCAAAAGTGTGGCAAAGATCGCCAACACTGATGAGTTCTGGTGCCAAGGCTTCAGCGAGCCAGGTGCAGGCTCTGACTTAGCCTCATTGCGCACTCGCGCTGTCATTGATGGTGATGAGTTTGTGATCAATGGTCAGAAGGTATGGACCTCCAACGGCATGTATGCAACACACATGCAACTGTTGGCACGCACAGACCCAGACGCACCAAAGCACAAGGGCATCTCGGCGATCATCGTGCCGATTAATACCCCAGGTCTTGAAGTGCGGCCTATTAAGCAAATCAATGGCGGTGCTGAATTCGCTGAAGTGTTTTTCACCGATGTTCGGGTACCCGTGGCAAACCTCATCGGGCCTTTGCATGAGGGCTGGAACGTCACAATGAACACTCTTGGCCACGAGCGTGCAGGTGTTGCGGTGTTCGCTGGGCGCCTTGAGCAGCGCATTCGTAACCTTGTTGAGGATGTGACGAAGAGTGACACCGTCGTGTCACCAATTATCTCTGATGAGCTCGCGGAGCTGTATGTAGAAAGTCGTGTGCTGGGCATGATGGGCCGACAAATGTTAGCCAAGATTGCAAGTGGCGCTACTCCAGGTTCCGAATCATCGGTCATCAAAATGGTCTGGAGTGAACTTAGTCAGCGCGTTGACACCACAGTGATGGAGCTTGCTGGCGTTGATGGCATTACCGGGGATGCGAATGATGCAAAGGTTGGGTACCTGACAGCTCGCTCAGCGACTATTGCTGCCGGTACTTCAGACATCGTCAAAAACATCATTGGTGACCGTGTACTCGGTCTGCCTCGCGATTAAGACTTACAAAGGAATGTGAAGATTATGAATAACTCAACAACAACGGCGTCAGAACGCGCTGATTTTCGTTCCAGCCTCCGTGATTTCTTTACTGACACATCACCAGAAACACGTGTTCGTGAAGTGATTGCAACCGATGCTGGCATTGATGAAGCAGCCTGGCGCGGTCTTGCAACTGACCTCGGCGTCGCGGGGCTCTTGATTCCAGAAGAGTTCGGTGGGCAAGGGATGGGCATGGCCGAGATGGCTGTTGCTCTCGAAGAGGCTTCGCGTGCATTGGCCGTAGTGCCACTGCTCGCAACTGGTGTTTTGGCGCCAATTGCGATTCAACTTGCAGGTGATGTGGCTGCAAATGCAGAAGTACTACCAAGCATTGCAGACGGTAGCGAAATTATTACTCTTGCATTGCTCGACAGTGCAGGAGTCGACACAGTCGCCCGCGAAGAAAATGGTTGGAGTCTTTATGGTTCAAAGACAGCGGTTCTTAACGCCAGTGTTGCAAATCGCATTTTGGTTGTAGCGACCACCACATCCGGTACTGGATTGTTCTTGGTTGACGCGAAGGCTTCTGGATTGGTCGTTACTTCGCAAAAGTCTTTGGATCTGACGCGCACAACGTCACTCGTAACCTTCGAAGGTGTTGCTGCTACTCGCATCGGTGGTGAATACAGCGAAGCATTAAAGGCGCTCACTGCATACGGGCGTATCGCAGTAAGTGCCGAACTTATGGGTATGTCAGAAAAACTCATGGAAGTTTCTGTTGAGTACGCCAAGACGCGCGTGCAATTCGGTAAGCCAATTGGGGCCTTCCAAGCGATCAAGCATCGTTGTTCAGAAATGTTTTCTCACGTTGAGTCAATGCGTGCAGCAGTTGAAACATCCTCTCTGGTTGACCCAGCGGACAGCGTTTCACTGCATGAGCAGTCCCTCGTGGTGAAGGCATACTGTGCTCGGTTTGCGCCGTGGGTAGCTGAAGCAACAATTCAAGTTCACGGTGGAATCGGTTTTACGTGGGAACATTGTGCACATCTGTACCTTCGTCGGGTCAAGACTGATGAGATCCTTTTCGGTGACGCACTCGCATGCCGTAACCAACTCCAACAACTGTTAGGACTCACCGCATGACCGATGCATATATTGTCGACATTGTTCGTACGCCGACCGCACGTGTGAAGCGCGATGGAAGCTCGTATACGCCGCTGCATTCAGCAGACCTGATGGCAGTTGCGCTACGTGCTCTCGTTGAGCGCAATGGTTTTGATCCTGCGTTAGTCGACGATGTCATCGGTGGCTGTGTTACGCAGATAGGTCAGCAAAGCAACAACATCACTCGCAGCGCGGTTCTTGCTGCTGGTTTTCCAGAGTCAGTTCCAGCGACCACTGTTGATCGTCAGTGCGGCTCGTCGATGCAAGCTGTTGCCTTTGGTGCACAAGGCGTGATGGCCGGTGCTTATGATCTCGTGATCGCAGCTGGTGTTGAATCAATGAGCACCACACCAATGTTCAGCAATAAAAATGGCCAAGACCCATTCGGTCCAACAGTCACTGCGCGTTATACCGGTGGCGGATTAGTAGAGCAGGGTATTTCGGCCGAACTCATTGCATCACGATGGGGCTTGAGCCGCGAAGACATGGATGCGTATTCCTTGTCATCCCACCAGCGCGCAGCGGCTGCGCAGGCAGCAGGCACCTTGGCCAAGCAGATCGTCCCAGTCACCTTGCCAGATGGCACCGTGATCAGCGCTGACGATGGCATCCGTGCGGATAGCTCCTTGGAAGCCCTAGGTGGCCTCAAGCCCGCCTTCGTCAACGAAGGCGCAAAAGAACGCTTTCCGGAAATTGACTGGTCAGTTACCGCGGGCAACGCTTCGCAGATCAGTGATGGCGCATCCGCAGTACTGATCGCCAGTGAAGCGATGGTCAAGAAACTGGGACTCAAGGCACGAGCTCGCATCGTGGCCTCGTCAGTTATTGGCGATGACCCAGTGGAAATGCTCTCGGCCGTGATCCCGGTGACCCAAAAAACCCTGGATAAGGCGGGCTTGACGCTGGCTGATATCGATGCTTTTGAGGTCAACGAAGCCTTTGCTGCCCCAGTGTTGGCCTGGCTGAAAGACACCGGCGTGGACGTTGCCAAGGTCAACCAAAACGGTGGCGCGATTGCGCTGGGTCACCCATTGGGAGCTTCCGGCGGGCGCCTTTTGGTTTCCTTGCTCACCACCTTGGAAGAGACCGGTGGTCGCTATGGATTCCAGACCATGTGCGAGGCCGGCGGCTTGGCCAACGGCCTGATTATCGAACGGTTGTAAAGGGGAAATCCCCCTATGTGAGGTCGCGCTCACTTTGGGGGATTACCTAGCAACCCCCTTGGCCGTTGCCGTAGGGTGACGGCTTACCGAATGGCCTGTGAACACCCCTTGCAGCCATCCTTCATCTGTTGCGTTTCGGATACCCCGATCCTCGCTCTAGGTGCCAATTTCGTGTTTCTTTTCTAGGAGTCTTTCGTGAATTTGCTTACCTTGTTGGAAATGGTCACAGGCGGCTACGACGATCGCGTTGCGGTCGGCAGCCTTGCTGATGGCATGACCTACGCCCAACTTCGAGCTGCGGCAGCTCGCGGTGGCAAGTTGATCCAAGACTCCGGTGCCAAGAGTGTGATCTTCTGCGGCGAAAACGGTCCTTCATTCCCGATTGCGCTCTTCGGTGCAGGTTTTGCCAAGATGCAGTTCCTGCCCTTGAACTACCGCTTGGCAGAGGAATACATCGCTAAGGCAATTCTTGGAATGCCGGCACCATTCATCGTCACTGACAATCCAAGCATCGTTCCTGATGGCTCAGCGCAAGTTGTTATGACTTTCGATGACTGGATCGCACAGACCGGTAGCGGAGACGTTCCAGTATTTGATTCAGAGCCAGACCCAGAAGATATTGCACTGTTGCTTCAGACGTCGGGCACTACATCAGCACCAAAGAGTGCTGTGCTTCGACACAAGCACCTTGTTGCTTATGTGCTGGGTTCAGTCGACTTTGCGAGTGCAGATCCAAGTGATGCCATGGTCGTATCGGTTCCGCCGTACCACATCGCAGCTGTTGCAAACTTGTTGTCCAACCTGTACGCCGGTCGCCGCGTTGTGTACTTAGATCGCTTTACTCCACAGATTTGGCTTGACACGGTTGAGCGCGAAGGCGTCACCAATGCCATGCTCGTACCAACTATGTTGTCACGCATCGTTGAGCACATGGAAGAAACGGGCCGTCAGGCTCCACCTACTCTGCGCAGCTTGAGCTACGGCGGTGCACGTATTGCTCAAGCAACTCTCGAGCGTGCGCTTGGCTTATTCCCTAACGTTGGTTTCGTTAACGCATACGGACTTACCGAGACCTCCTCTTCAGTTGCTGTGTTTGGCCCAGATGATCACCGTGAATCGTTTGTGAGTACTGACCCAGAAATCCGTGCTCGTCTTGGCTCCGTAGGCAAGGTGTTGCCAAACGTCAACCTGCAAATTCGTGATGGCGAAGGCAATGAACTTCCACTTGGTGAGCCAGGCGCAATCTGGGTGAGCGGTGAGCAGGTCTCGGGTGAATACCTCGAAAGTGGCAAGGTTGTTGACGACGATGGCTGGTTCAACACACGTGACCGTGGTTGGTTGGATGCGGGCAGCTTCTTGTTCATCGAAGGTCGTACTGACGACACCATCATTCGTGGTGGCGAAAACATCGCCCCAGCGGAAATTGAAGAAGTCATTCATCGTCACCCTGCAGTGCTCGAGTGCGCAGTTGCTGGTGTGCCTGACGAAGAATGGGGCCAGCGCATTGCTGCCTTCGTTGTACTTCGTGAAGGTATGACCTGCACCGAAGAAGACATCAAGGATTTCTGCCGCGAAAAGCTTCGATCCTCAAAGACTCCTGACTACGTCCGCTTGCGCCATGAATTGCTTCCACAAACAGCAACGGGCAAGCTGCTTCGCCGCAACTTGGTCACCGAATTCGCATTGCACTCAGAACAAAACTAAGAGCAACAACACCTCAACGCTAGGAGTTCGCCTTGGCTATTGATCTTGACGTCTTGACGATGCGAGTACCACCGCAAGACAACCCAGAATGTGAGTTTTTCTGGCAAAGCGGAGCTGACGGCAAGCTTCGTTTCAAGCATTGCGGCGACTGTGGTTACTTCTCACATCCGCCAACACCACGTTGCCCAAAGTGCCTGAGTGTGAACATGGAACCCAAAGTGGTTTCAGGTAAAGGCACGATCTTGACGTTTACCGTCAACGTTCAGCAGTGGGTGCCAGGTCAAGAGCCGTACATCATTGCCATTGCAACGATGGATGAGCAGCCGGATTTGCGTCTGACCGCACTCTTGGTTGGCGTTCCATTGGATATTGCACCCGCTGATCTCATTGGCACCCGTGTAGAGACTCGTTTCCTTGCACGCGATGACATCTTCTACCCAACCTTCGTTCCAGAAGGAGCGCCAGCATGAGCAACAACCCAGAACGCCTGTCCTTCATCAGTGGCGTAGGTCGCTCGGCATCTGGGCGTCGACTTGGCCGCACCGCCATGGACCTCACCCTTGAAGCAGCACTTGAAGCAATCGAAGATGCGGGCCTTACACGTGATGACATCGATGGCATTGCAACCTACCCAGGTGGCGACGCAATTGCGTCGCGTGGTTTCGGTGGGCCAGCGGCGCCACAGGTGCAAGATGCGCTTCGACTTGATCTCAACTACTTGTATGGCGCAGCCGAAGGTTCAGCACAGTTAGGCGCAATTATTGAAGCAACGATGGCAGTTGCGGCAGGTCTTGCAAAGCACGTATTGGTTTTCCGCACCGTCACCGAATCAACGATGCAAGGGGCAAAGGGCCGTAACCCTAGTCAAGGTATGCAGGCAGCCACTGGCTTCATGGAGTTCCTGGCACCATTCGGCGCAATTTCGGCCACCAACTGGTTTGCTCAGGTTGCTCAACTGCATATGCATAAGTACGGCACTACACGCGAGCAGCTTGCTCAGATTTCATTAACCTGCCGTACGAATGCAGGCCTGAATCCTCGTGCTGTCTACCGCGATCCATTGACCATGGACGATTACATGAACGCGCGGATGATTTCAACACCATTGTGCTTGTTGGACTGTGATGTTCCCGTTGACGGGTCAACCGCGATCATCATTTCGCATGTTGATTACGCCAAGGATGCTCCGAAAATCCCTGTACATATCAATGCAGTTGGCACCGCACAGTACGGACGCCCTTCATGGGACCAGTACGAAGACATGACATCAATGATGGCTCAAGGTGCTGCAAAGCAGTTGTGGTCACGCACCGACCTCAAGCCTGCAGATGTTGACGTAGCCGAGCTATACGACGGTTTCAGCATTATTACCCTGGCTTGGCTTGAAGCACTTGGTTTTTGTGAACAAGGCGAAGGCGGTGCCTTCATTGAAGGTGGTCAGCGCATTGCTCGAACCGGTGCACTGCCGCTCAATACTCACGGTGGTCAACTATCAGAGGGCCGCTTGCATGGCTTCGGGTTTGTATATGAAGCATCAGTTCAGCTTCGTGGTGAGGCTGGCGAACGCCAGGTTCCAAATACTGAAGTAGCTGCGGTAGCTAACGGTGGTGGACCAATTGCTGGTGCGATGTTGTTGACGCGGGGTATTTCGAACTAGTCAAAGGAGCTCCGATGGATCAGCAAGCACGGATTGGTTTCATTGGAATGGGCAGTATCGGGAAACCGATGGCGCTCAACCTTTCGCGCAGTGGAGTGCCACTCACATTGTGGGCGCGAAGGCCAGAAGTACTCGAGGACTTTCCTGTTGCGGTGCAGCGCGCTGACACTCCTGCTGCACTAGGCGCGCAGTCCGACCTCGTTGGCATCGTTGTGTTCGATGCCGATGCTGTTGAAGAAGTGTTCTTCGGACGTGATGGGCTTATTGAAGGTCTAGCACCAGGATCGATCGTGTTGGTGCATAGCACTGTCGCCCCGGAATTCATTATTGACGTTGCTGCTCGCGCGAAGGGGCGTGGAATCGAAGTCATCGATGCTCCTGTCAGTGGCGGGCCTAATGGTGCCGAACTCGGAGAACTCACGATTATGGCGGGTTGCAACGCAGCGGTGCTAGAGCAAGCCAAGCCTCTTACCGATGTGCTTGCTTCCGCAGTGATCCACTTGGGTGATATTGGCGCTGGCCAAAAAACCAAACTCATGAATAACGCCGTGTTCACTGCTCAATTGGCCATTGTCGAGTCAGTGGTACACCTTGCTGCTGAACTCGAGATCGATCCACAAGCCTTAATGCAGGCAATTTCCGCCAGTTCAGGCAAGAGTTTCGCTGTGGATATGTTCCGCGGCTCGGGATCAGTCGAGGCCATCGCTTCTGGTGCGGCAAAGCCTGCTCTCACCAAGGATGTCAGTATTTTGCGCTCGCTGGTTGAGTCAAATCCCCTGGTCTTGCAGGCAGCAGAGCAATTTGTGAAATCGATGGAAACGGCTTCCAAATAGCGAGACGATGGGGTTATTCGTCGAGAGGAACTCCATGATTCATGCTGGCAAAGTTGCCTTCATCACTGGTGGCGCAATGGGCTTCGGCTATGCGTTTGCAGAAATACTCGGTCGCGAAGGCGCCTCTGTAGTCATCGCTGAAATTAACATGCAAGGCGCAAATGATGCGGTTGCAAAGCTTCAGGCTCAGGGCATCAAAGCGATCGCGGTGGAGTGCGATGTGGCTAACGAAGATGCTGTGAACGCCGCTGTAGCGATGGCAGTTGCGGAATTTGGTGGCATTGACATCCTGATAAACAATGCTGGCTTACATCTCACGAAATACAACCTGCCATTCACGACGTTAACTCGTGATGATGTCAGAGCATTGTTTGATGTGAATGTCATGGGCATTGTGAACTGCTCGTGTGCAGCAATTGACTCAATGAAAAGTCGAGGTGGTGGCAACATCATCAACATTTCATCAATGGCTGGAAATATGGCGACTTCACCATATGGTGTTTCAAAGATGGCAGTTCGCGGACTGACCATGGCATTCGCCAAGGAGTTTGCCGATGCAGGTGTTCGCGTCAATGCAATCTCCCCTGGTCTGATGGCTACCGATAGTGCAATGGCGGATCTTCCGGCCGATATGGTCTCAATGATCATTAACCAAATGCAGTACATCCATCGTCAAGGAGAAGTAGAAGACATCGTCAACATGATGATGTTTTTGATTTCCGATAAGGCAAGTTTCATCACCGGGGAAACCTTCCGGGTGAGTGGTGGAGCATCGCTCGCGAGCTAACTGAAAGTTTACATATGGCTGATCTGCAATCGGCTGCAACTGTTGTACTTCTTCGTGATAGCGAAGAGGGCGCAGAATTGCTGCTTCTAAAGCGTCCTCAACACGGCGCCTTTCCTAACGCCTGGGTGTTCCCTGGTGGCCGCGTCGAGGTTGACGATGTCGTCAACGATGACGATGAAGAGGTTGACGTTGCTCGTCGCACTGCAGCACGTGAGTCGATGGAAGAGACGGGCTTAGCTATCAACCCAGCTGATCTTCATCACTATTCAGTGTGGTTGCCACCGATACAGGCAGCAGTGCGTTTTCACACCTGGTTCTTTGTTGGCGTGGTTCCCGAGAATTCCCAGGTAGAGCTTCCTGAAACCGAATTAGTTGAGCATGTGTGGGTCACTCCTCAAGGGGCGATTGACATGCACCAACGAGGCGAGATCGACCTCATGCCGCCCACGTTTGTGACGATTCAGGGCCTTGCTGCCGCATCAAGTGTTCAAGACATCGTTGCTATTGCAGCAGCAGTTGTTGAACCACCGGTGTACACCAGCCATGGTGTAAAAACCGACGAGGGCATGATGCTTGTGTGGGATGGCGATAGCGAATACCCAGAGTCTGAAAACACCAATGGCCGGCACCGCCTACAAATGGGGGACCGGCCTTGGGTGTTCGAGCAAGTGCTTTAGAGGCTGCTCTTTTCCAAAATATGAACGGTGCACGATGATCCCAAACCGATCACGTGCGCCATACCAACCTTGGCGCCTTCAATCTGGCGAGGGCCAGCTTCATTGCGTAGGTGAGTAGCGACTTCCCAAATGTTGGCAATACCGGTTGCTGCAATGGGGTGGCCCTTTGATTGCAAACCGCCAGAGACATTCACTGGGGTCTTGCCATCACGCCAGGTTGCACCCGAATTGAAGAAGTCGATAGCTCCACCAGGCTCACATAGTTGCAAATTGTCGTAGTGCACCAATTCAGCCGCAGCAAAACAGTCATGAAGTTCCACGAGATTTAAATCCTGCGGGCCAACACCAGCAAGCTCGTATGCTTTGGTTGCGGCATTGCGAGTAACGGTACTGACATCAGGAAATTCCTGTGCAGCCTCAGTCCATGGATCTGACGCTAATACTGACGCGCTGATTTTCACTGCACGACGTTGTTGTTCAAGTGACAACGTGCGAAGTTTTGATTCACTGACAAGAATCGCTGCTGCAGCACCGTCGCAGTTCGCTGAACACATTGAACGCGTGTGTGGATAAGCAATCATTGGATCATTCATGATCTGCTCAAGGGACATCTTGTTTTGGTATGCCGCATTTGGATTAAGCGTTGAATGTGAATGGCTTTTCTCAGAAATGCGAGCAAAAAGTTCAAAGTTTGCTCGTGGATCACTGTTGTTATAGGCCATGCCAATCTGCGCAAACAAACCAGCCATACCGCTGGTACCGATGTAGCCATCAAGATTCTTGATGGCACCGTTACGACCCTGTGGTGTCCAGGTTTCTGGCCCGGAGCCAACATCGTTACCGGTGAGCAAGCCAGCGCCATAGAGTTTTTCAACACCAACGGCGATGCCCATGTCAGATTCGCCAGACTTAATCGACATCATCACAGCACGCATCGCAGTCGATCCCGTTGCGCAAGCGTTTGAGACGTTGTACGAAGGAATACCGGTTTGGCCGATCTGCTTCTGCAAACTTTGACCACTGGTTTGACCACGTAGGTTGCCGTAACCCATAACCTGCATGTCACGCATGGTTACACCAGCATCTTTTAATGCTGCCAAGGCTGCTTCAGCGGCGAGGTCGAGCACATCTTTGTCGGCACGCTTACCGAACGGTGTCATGTGGATTCCGAGAATCCAAACGTTTTCAGTCATTGAATCTTCCTCGTCTACTTAAACCGGCTCAAAGCCGAAGCCGATGGCTTCGACGCCTTCAGCGTCGTTGCCCAGTGAATAGGTCTTGAGCTGCACTTCCATGCCGCGCGTGATGATTTCAGGATCCGGATCAACACCGATGATGTTCCCCATGACGGTCATGCCCCCACAATCGATCACTGCAGCGCAGTATGGAACGGGAACACCCTTGGCATCGTGATGCACGATGGTGAAGGTCTTTAACACACCAGTAGTTGGGACATCGACTTCAGTGAAATCCAAGGCGAAGCAATTTGGACACGCGTTATGGCGACCAAACACTTTTGCTTTGCAGGCGGTGCACTGTTGCGCAACCAAATGGGGCTGCGGATCAAGCGCTAGGTAGTTAACGATCGGAATCGGCAAAGCTCCTCCTCGGGCCTGTTGTCTTATAGGAAGAACTTAGGCAAAAAACGACCCGCGCGTAGGGTACTTTGCCCAATTGCTACATCAAAGAACGAAGTTGTTCCACCGTGGCAACAGGATCAACGCCTGCTGGAATCGTGATGTCCAGGCTAGTGACGCCTGATTCCTTGTAGGCAGCCAAGCGCTCAGCGACGAAGGAAGCCGATCCAACAAGTGTTGCTTGATCAAGCCAAGCCGCAGGAACGGCAGCCGCAGCCTCTTCACGCTTACCCGTGAGGAAGAACTCCTGGATAGCCAGGGCTTCATCTACCCAACCCATGCGCTGGGCTAGATCGTTATAGAAGTTTGCATTGCGAGCGCCCATGCCTCCAACGTACAGAGCAATGTGATTGCGCATTCCTTGAAGGAGTACCTCGCGATCCAGATTCTCACCGATGGCAACCGTGGTGTTAGCAACGATGTCAAGGGCACCGAGCTCCGCTGAGCGCTTGGCAAGCCCTGGAGCCAACGCGGCACCGAATACTTGCTGTGCCATTTCAGGGACCCAGAAAAATGGCAGCCAACCCTCAGCAATTTCTGCTGTTGTTTCCACTGATTTGTCACCGAGTGCGGCGAGGTAGATCGGAACAATTGAACGGTCTGGCTTATTGATGAGCTTGAGTGGTTTACCTAATCCGGTGCCGCCGGCGTCTTTTGTAAGTGGCACGCTCACGGTGTCACCTGAGTACTCCACAACCTCACGTCCGACAATCTTGCGCACGATATCGACAACTTCCTTGGTGCGCGTAAGTGGCTTTGAGTACGCCATACCGTGGAAGCCTTCAACGACCTGTGGTCCGGAAGCGCCTAGACCAAGGTGAAAACGACCACCACTGAGGTGATCACACCCTGCAGCGGTCATACCCAGCACACCAGGAGTACGGCTGTACACATTCAGGATGGCGGTGCCTAAGCCAATTGTGTTCGTCTTTGCTGCGAGGTAACCAATAGCTGAAACCGCATCAAAACTGTAGGCCTCCTGAAGCCAGAGAAGGTCCAACCCAACCTTTTCCAATTCAAGAATGGTCGGCGTAAGCGCAACAACATCTTTGGTGTAATCAAGGGTGTAAGACAAACGCATGGCAAGACCTCTCGTAACTGCGATCGTTTCTAAGACAAGACTAGCTAGTGCTGGCCAGTCCAAGGCGGGTGCTTTCACTTTCTAGTTCAAGCATTTTTGAAGGACGTAAACGCCAGGTAACCCAAACAGCTACAACGCAGCCATAACCGATAACCACCGTGATCGATGTGTGTTCGGCAACAGTTCCTGCAAGCAACATGCCGATAGGCACCATGCCCCCAAGCGCAGTCATCCATAGACCCATGAGATGGCCGCGACGCTCGAGTGGCACATGGCTTTGTGCGGAAGCGTTGAGGCCAATCACAACAAGTTGATAGGAGATCCCGAGGATAAAAATCAACGGATAGGCCAGTGGCGCTTGACGCACGAAAAGCAAGATGCCAAGGATCACGATGACACCAATAAGACCTGCCCTGATGACCTTAAATGGATCACGTCGGACAAGGAAGGTGCTCAACCCAATGGCGCCAAGTACTGCGCCACCGCCAAGGCACGCATAGAGCCAGCCGTAAGCAGATGACTCAACATCGATACCGAAGTTCGCGCCGGCAATAGTTGGCAGCTGGTACAAGAACGTCAGAGTGAAAAGTGCCAGGGCAAACACACTCACGATGATGCGACGCACGAATGGATCCTCGCGCAGCATTTCGATGCCGCCGCCAAGACCTGAAGTCGTGTTGGCGCCAGGCTTTCGAGCAGGAAAGCGCACAAGGTATACCGCGGTCATCACAAACGCGAAACTTGCAGCGTTGAGCAGCATCACGCCGGAGGCACCAATGATTGGGAAGAGAATTCCTCCGATTGCCGGTCCGATCACTCGTGCAGCATTCATCTGTGTTGAGTTCAATGACACTGCAGCACGCAGATTTTCTGGTCCAACAAGACTTGGTACCGAAGATCCCCAAGCTGGGCCAATCATCGCGTTACCGATGCCCACCCCTAGGACGCAAAGAAAAACGCCGGTGAAGTAAAGCTCTGGGCGCGCTAATGCGTAGGCAAGGGTTAAGACGCAAAGAACTTGCCAGGTCTGCATGATCAAGATGAACTTGCGAACATCGAAGCGGTCGGTCATCCACCCGCCGACAGTTGGCAAGAACAACATTGGTCCAAGTTGGGCGAACGTGATGACGCCTACGGCAAGTGGTGATTTGGTGCGGTCGTAAATAAAGGCACCAAGCACAATAGTTTGCATCCATGTGCCAATTTGTGACATGAAGGAGCCAAGTAAGACGTAACGAAAAGCCCGCACCCGCAATGCAGATCGGGCAGTGCCAATCTGCTGCGGATGCGGGCTGGTCGTTGAACCCATTGGGTGTGAACTCAACGAATCAGTGGATCTCGTGGCATTCCAAGGATGCGCTCAGCGATGACGTTACGACTAATTTCTGAGGTACCGCCTGCAATCGTCAAGCAACGATTAAAGACGTATTGGTAGGTGATTTCTGGGTTTTCACCATCGACACCGCCATCTTCAAGGAGCTTCATGGCAACTTCGGTTGTTGATTGTGCAAGTTCGGAAACCAGCACCTTCGTAATGTTGCCTTCAGCTCCTGGGCCTGAACCCATCACTGCGCGAGTTGCGGCGCGAAGGTTCATCAAACGAATGACCTGCTCGAGGGCAACCTGCTTACCAACTTCACGATCATGACCAAGGTCAGCCTTGACTCCGCCAGGAAGAAGAGCGATGAGGTCGTACGCATCAATACCGTTACGAGCTTGGCCACCAATCGTGACGCGCTCATTGCCAAGAGTTGCGCGAGCAACTGCCCAACCATTGTTGATTTCGCCGACGACATCCGCATCAGGTACGAACACATCATCGAAGAAGACTTCGTTGAACATGGTGTCGCCACTATTTTCGCGCAGTGGGCGGATGGTCACTCCAGGAGCGTCCATCTTGATCACCATCGCGGTGACACCCTTGTGCTTGGGTGCATCTGGATCAGTGCGCACAGTTGCAAGACCGAACTGGCAATGCTGAGCGCCTGATGTCCAAACCTTTTGGCCGTCCACCTTCCAGCCACCTTCAACTTTGATGGCTTTGGTTGACACTGCGGCAGCATCTGAGCCAGCGCCAGGTTCAGAGAACAACTGGCACCAGATGGTTTCGCCAAGCATTGCCGGACGCAACCAACGCTGCACCTGATCCTCGGTAGCCAACTGCGAAAGAGTCAAACCAACCCAACCGGTGATACCAAGGTTTGGCACGTCAATACCGGCGAACTCTTCTTCGATAACGATTTGCTCAACGGCTGTTGCCTCACGACCCCAAGGCTTGCCCCAGTGTGGAACCAGGTAGCCAGACTCGAACAGTACGCGACGCTTATCGGCAGGAGCTGCAGCGTGGTACGCAGCAACTGCAGCCTTTGCTTCTGCGCGGAAGCTTTCAGCTTCTTCAGGAAGATCAAAGGCATACACGCGGTGATTGCCATTCGCGCTTAGTGCAGTCAGATCTGCCGCAGCATCATCGGAAGTTCCGAAAATCACTGCAGTTGCGGCTGCACGCTTGAAGTAAAGGTGTGCATCATGCACCCAGGTGAAACCGATTCCACCGTGAATTTGAATGTTCTTTCGCGCATTGAATTCAAATGCTGGCAAAGCCAAAGCTGCTGCAGCAGCTGCCGCAACCGGGCCAGATTTTGGATCAAGAACTGTGCGAGCGGCGTCCCAAGCAGCAGCGGTTGCCATTTCAGTTTGGATCAACATGTTTGCGCAGTGATGCTTGATTGCCTGGAAGGTTGAGATGGTTCGACCAAACTGTTCACGGATCTTTGTGTATTCCGTTGCCATTTCGGTTGTGATGCGAGCGCCGCCAGCAGCTTCAGCTGCAGCAAGTACGCGACCAATGCGGTGTGCAAGCTCGCCACCACCAACGATGATTTCTGCAGGAGCATCCTTAAGTTCAACTTTTGCATTGCGACGTGATTCGTCGATCGTCTTATTCGGGGTGATCGTTGCGCTTGATGCAGGAACGATCACGAGGTCATTGCCAACCACGAAAGCGAGATGAGTCGCAAGTTCAGCCGACGTAACAGCATTTGCTGTTCCGCTCGCCTTGCCGCCAGAAACTGTGATGGTGTTTCGAAGACTGAAACCTGAGGTTGAGTCGCCCTCAGCAAAACCTGGAAGCAGTGCTTGCTTTTGCGCTTGGGTACCAGCTGCAGCGATGGTTGCTGAAACAACAACTGTTGGAAGGAACGCACCTGGTGCTACGACTCGACCAAGTTCTTCAACAACGATTGCGGTTTCTTCAAGGCCAAAACCTTGGCCGCCAAATTCTTCAGGCAGGTGAAGACCGAACATGCCGTTTTCCTTGAACGGGGCCCAGAACGCTGGAAGTACTTCGTCTTTCGTGTCCAAAGTTGCGCGTGCTTGATCGATGCCACCGTGATCGGCGAGCAAGGAGCGAGCAACGTCCGCGAGGGAGCGATGTTCTTCGGTGAGAGCCAGGGACATGGCAGTTCCTTTCAAAGTTTTACGACTAAACCAAGCTAAGAATAGCGGAATTATCGAACTCTTTATCCCAAATGGCCTAGAAAAGCCATGAGGCCCGATTCACAAAAACCGGGCCTCATGGGTAATAACTGGTCAAATCAGGTGATTGCGCCAGCGATCTTGAGCTCAATGAGTTTCTCGTCGTTAATTCCAAGTTCACGCATGACCTCATCGGTGTGCTCAGCGAACTGAGGGGCACGGGTGAGGGTTGGGTTGACTTCGTCAAACAGCACTGGGCTGGCAACCAGCTCGCGATCTTTGCCATCGGAGTCAACAACTTTGGAGATCAAGCCGTTATCGCGTAGACCCTTGTCCTGGCTGATTTCCCAGAAGTCTTGAACAACTGCCCATTGACCGGTCTGAGTGCCAAGAATTGCCTTGAGTTCTTCAAGATTCATTGAAGCAAAGAGTTCAGCAACCAACGCGCGACCTTCATAACCGTTTTGCACGATCAAACCTGCATCGGCAAAGCGAGCATCGGCCTTCCAGTCAGGCTTATTGAACGCATCGCAGAACATTGGCCAGTACTGACCTGGCTGCAACATGGTCAACATGATGAAGCGGCCATCCTTGGTGCGGTACGAACCAGTGAGTGGATTGCTTGGTGTGCCAGCAGGTTGAACGCGCTTTGGAGCGGGGGTCGGACCACCGACGAGCATTGCAAGGTTTGAACCAAACTGAGTTGCCCAAGCACCTACGCCAAGAAGCGATACGTCAACGACGGACGCTTCACCTGTTACGGCGCGCTTGTAGAGAGCCGCAGCTACACCACCAGCGATGGTGATGCCGCCGGTGTTGTCACCGAATGCACCAGTTGGCATCTGGGTGAGATCAGTTGCGTCATCCCAGGTGGTTGCCCAGCCGGCACCGCTGCGTGCCCAGAAACCTGTTGAGTCGTATCCACCCTTATCGCGCTCGTCGCCCTTGTTACCAAAGGCAGTGCCGCGCATGTAAATGATGTTTGGGTTGATCGCCTTGATCTGATCAACGTCGATACCCATCTTGCGGCGTGGGCCAGGCAAGAAGTTGGTGAGCAGCACATCGCTGTTGAGTACCAATTCGCGCAGGATTTCCTGAGCTTCCGGCTTGGTGAGGTCCATGCCAATACTGCGCTTTCCGCGGTTAGGGCCTTCCATGATTGGGAAGAAGTTTGATCCGGGTGCCAGAGCATCCAGGCCCATTACTCGCACGAGCCCACGCTGGGCATCGCCAGTGACGGCGTGCTCAATCTTGATGACATCGGCGCCCCAGTCGCACAGCACTGCACCGGCAGCAGGGACAAAAGTGAACTGCGCGATCTCAAGGACGCGCACTCCCTTCATTGGACCACTCATGAACACTCCTTATTAATGCGGATCAGACGAAGGCCCACCGTAATGGTTTCGATAGGGGTTTCGCCAGCCTTTTCTCGGGCTCAAAATATCTTTTAAAATTATCGTGAAACCCCCTTGCGCGGAGTTATCGTAAGTATTACCGTATCTTCATCGGTCCTCGACCGAGAAGTTCTGCCCACAAAAGAACACCTTCGGCCAAGGAGGCCCCAGTGCTTGAAAAAGACGTACAGATCATCAGTGTTGATGACCACGTAATTGAACATCCAAATGTGTGGACCGATCGCCTTCCAGCCAAGTTCAAGGAAGCCGGCCCAAACCTCGTGCGCGATGCCGTTAATGGTGACCACTGGGTCTTTGAAGGCGCCCCAGCAGGCAACTTCGCGTTGAATGCCGTTGTTGGCCGCGCTAAAGAAGACATCGCAATGGACCCCCGTTCATACGATGACATGCGCGATGGCTGCCATGACATTCATGAGCGCATCAAGGACATGGACATTGAAGGTATCCATGCACAGTTGAACTTCCCAAACATGCCTGGTTTTGCTGGCACCACCTTGGTAAACGCTAAGGACAAGGAACTCGCACTAGCCTCGATTCAGGCATACAACGACTTCATCCTTGATGAATGGTGTGCTCCATACCCAGACCGCCAGATTCCATTGATGGTCGTGCCTTGGTGGGATGTTGACCTCACGGTCAAGGAAATCCACCGCACTGCAGATAAGGGTGCAAAGAGTTTCACCTTCGTTGAGCTTCCACACAAGCTCGGTATGCCTTCATGGCACACCGATCATTGGAATCCAATGCTTCAGGCAGCTCAAGATCGTGAAATGCCAATCTCGATTCACTTCGGGTCAGGTGGCGCTCCTCTAGGTGTGTCCGAAGAAGGCATGAGCACCAACTTCACTGTCGGTATCTCACTGTTCGCATTGAACTCAGCGATGGCAACTGCAGAATTGTTGCTCTCACCTGTATTCCACAACTACCCAGATGTGAAGTTCGTGCTGAGCGAAGGTGGCATCGGTTGGGTTCCTTACATGCTCGAGCGCATTGACTATGTGTGGGATCGTCACCGCTGGTACAACGACGTGAACCGTGAAGTGAAGCCTTCAGAAAACTGGAGCAAGAACATGTTCGCACCGTTCATTTATGACGATGCTGGCATTTTCTCTCGTCACCTCATTGGCATCGACAACATCATGTTTGAGTCGGATTACCCACACTCAGACAGCAACTGGCCACATACCCGCAAGATGCTCGAAGAGTCACTTGCAAATGTGCCAAATGATGAGTGCGCAAAGATCGCAGAAGGAAACGCCCGTCGCGTGTACAACTTCCCACGCAAGGGCTAATTGCTCGACTACAAAAGAAGCGGTGTCCGGAATTCCGGGCACCGCTTCTTTTTATTAACTTTTCAAGAGAACCGCACAAGCGGCCAGTGGAGGTGAAATAGTGGAGTCAACATAAATCGAACATTGCTCCAGCACCACACTCACAAAGGAATGACGACTCATGGAACATTACTCAGCGCCCGACGTAGCCGCCTGGAAAGAAGCAGGTCTTGATTACTACGTAAAGAATCAAGTTGCTTACCTCGTTTTGAATCGTCCTCATATCAAGAATGCAGTGACACATCCACTTCGCAATGCGATTCTTAAAGCACTCGATGAAGTAAATATCAATGCAGATATTCGCGCTGCTGTGATTCACGGGGCTGACGGAGCCTTCTGTTCAGGCGCTGACTTATCTGAAGCTGACCACATTGAAATCCCTGTGGAGCATCGTCGAGGATTTCAGCAGCACATCGCTCGTGAAGATGGATTGCTACATGGTTGGTACCGCGTCATTGAAAAGATGTGGCATAACCTCAAGCCAATCGTTGCAGCCGTCGATGGCGCGGCTTATGGTTTTGGTGCAAACTTCGCACTTGCTGCTGATTACATTGTTGCTGGCGAAACAGCACGCTTTTGCGAAGTATTCGTACAGCGCGGACTACCACTTGAGGCAAGTGCCGCATACATTCTTTCTCGCAGCGTGAGTCCAGTGCGTGCTAAGGAAATTGCGTTATTTGGCGACCCACTTCCAGCACCAAAGGCCCTCGAGTGGGGTCTGGTCAACGTAGTTGTGCCGCCGGCCGAGGTGCTCGCTAAAGCTACTGAAGTTGCTGAGCGTTTGGCGAACGGCCCAACCATCATGATTGGCCAGATCAAGGCTCAGCTCAATGATGCGCTGGATCAGAACATGCGTCAGTCGTGGAAGGATGAGGTCACGTACCTCGGAATTGGACCTGGCTTAGATGGCCAGGAAGCCATGCTTGCCTTCAAGGAAAAGCGCGCTCCGAAGTTCACTGGACGTTAAGGAGCACCACTGTGGCCAGTGAACTCATCAAAGTCAGCGCAACCGCACAATCAACGGCAACTGCCGAGGCTGTGTTTGCGGCATTGGCAAGCGGTGAAACCTGGCCACAGTGGACTCCCATCAAGACCTATGCCTTACACACCCCTGGTGTTGATGGTGGCGAAAGTGTCGGCGCTATTCGTCAATGGAACAGCGGCGCCATGATGAATCTCGAACAAATCGTTGAGATGCAGGCTCCAACGAAATTTGCGTACACCTTGAACGAAAGCAAGCTGGTAAAGGTCAAGGACTACCGCGCTGACATTGTGGTCACCCCGACTGCCACAGGATGCACTGTTACCTGGAATACACAGTTTCGACCAAAATTTGTGGGCACTGGCTGGTTTTGGAAATTGGCACTGAGCAAGCTTGGGAAACAACTTGCTACTGGCGTTGCCACATATGCAGCAACTCCAGCAGCAAAGTAATTACTCAGCGGTAAGTAGTGCGCATGCCGCAAAGCCACCTACCGCGTTGCTCACCACGCCGACCTCAGGCTTATTTGGAAGTGCGCGATCACCCGCGGTTCCACGAAGTTGACGTGTCACTTCAATAAAGAAGTTTGCACCGTGGCGACGGCCAACGTTGCAGGCACCACCGTCGGTGTTCGTAGGCAATGAGCCAGTTGCACTTGTTGCACCTGAACGAACAAATGCACCACTTTCACCCTCGCCGCAGAAGCCAAGTGCTTCCAGCCACTGCATGGCGATGAAACTGAAACCGTCGTAAAGACCCGCGGTATCGACATCACTTGGCTTGAGGTCAGTACGCGACCACATGCGCTTGGAAGCCATCCATGGCGATGAGTGCGTCATGTCGCGGACCAAACTGAAGTCAGCTTCGGCTGTGGTGCCATTCGCCCACGAATCAAAGAAGACGGGCTTTTGTTTCATATCGCGAGCACGTTCTTCAGTAGTGAAGATCAGTGCACTTGATGAGTCAACAGGGTAATCACAGTCAAGCAAGTGCAGTGGCTTAGCGATGTAACGAGAGTTTAGGTAATCGTCCATCGTGAGTTCTTCATGAAAGAAAGACTCAGTTGGGTTAGCAACGGCAAACTTTCGTTGAGCAATGGCGAATGCGCCGAAATCCTCTTCAGTCGATCCGTACATTGCCATGTGACGCTGCATGTACATGCCAGCCCAATGCGACCCAGTGAAAGAGCCGTACGGCATCCCGAATTGCATATTGCCAGGGATTCCTCGCTGTGGTCCGAGCATTGCGGCACCGCCAGCAGCGCCAGCCTTGTGCACAGTGCGAAGAGTCAGCACTGTTTCAGCTGATCCCGAAGCAATCGCGGCAATCGCATGCATAGCAGCGACGCTGTAAGCAGCACCATCAACGTTGCCCGAATAGAACGCAACGTCAGGAATACCGAGCATTGCAGCGGTATGGGTTGATGAAACAAACTGATGAGGGAAACTATGAACGACAACACCGTCGATGTCTGTCGGCTTGATACCTGCGTCGTTCATCGCCGCAACACTTGACTGCGCGGTGAGTTTGTCGAGAGTCAGACCGCTGCCGCGACTGACATCTGAGTAGCCAACACCAACGATTGCTACGCGATTTTTCTTAGCCATGAGTAACTCCTGAAGTAGAGATGCCAGTAGTTACTGGGCTGCTGGGCGGAAGACGGGAAGCGTGAAACCTTCACCAAGTGGCGAGAAGGTGACTTCAACACGATCGCCAACCTTGACATTGTCGGGATTGGTTTCAACGATGTTTGTGATCATCTTTAATCCTGGTTGCTCGTCGAGTTCAACAACTGCGAGCACAAATGGCAGTTTGTCTTCAAACCATGGATGGAAGGCCTGAGTTGGAATGCAGAAGGTGTACACCGATCCCTTGCCTGACACTGCGGCATAGCCAAGGTCGAAACTCAAGCAGTTTGCGCAGATTGGTTCAGGTGCATGCTGAAAGTGACCGCATGCGTTGCAGCGCTGAATCACTAACTTGCCTTGATTTGCGCCGTCCCAAAAGGCTGCAGTCAGTTCATTAGGCAGCGGAAGCGGTGGAAGTACCTCAGTGGTCATGTCAATCCTTCTTCTATTCGCTGTCTTCGGGCCATAGGGCGTCGTCGGTCAGTCCGCCGAGTCCACGTGGACCACCATCAATGGAAAGTGTTTGGCCGGTGATCCAGCTGCTCATCTCACTGCAGAAGAACAAAGCGCCATTGGCAATGTCGATCGGATAACCAACGCGTCGCAGGGGTACTTCTGCCCCCATGCTGTCCGCGTCCATGCCGAAGCGTTCCCATGAGCGTAAGGCTCCTTCAGAGGCAACGCCGCCAACAGCAATAGCGTTTGCCCGAACCCCTTTCGGGCCCCATTCAGCAGCAATGACTCGGGTGAACATCTGAAGGCCGGCTTTGCCAGCAGAGTACGCAGATCCGCCTTTCACGCCTTGAACGCCAGCAGCCGAAGACATCGAAACGATCGATGCATGTTGGGACTTTAACAAATGTGGAAGTGCAGCATGCGCACACAAGTACGCAGAAGTGAGGTTCAGTTCGATCGCGTTACGGAAGCGGTCCGGTGGGGTGTCTTTCGTGGGAAACATGTAAGCGCCACCAGCATTGTTAATGAGGATGTCCAGTTGACCGAATTCATTGATCGTGCGATCAATCATGTGTTGGACTTGGTCATCCTCGCGAACGTCGGTCTGCACAGCGATTGCGCGGCGACCAGTTTGAGCAGTGATCTCCTCCGCTGTGGACTGCAAGCGTTCGACTTTGCGCCCGGAGAGCACGACATCTGCACCATGCTCTGCAAAGAGTCGGGCAGTTGTCGCTCCGATACCGGTGCCACCGCCAGTGATAATTGCAACGCGACCAGTGAGATCCAGCATCTCCATGTTTCACTCTTTTCAATTCGGCAGTGGCCTTACGTTAAATCGTTAGGCAACACTTGTCCGGGTTTCGCGGAAATTGCTTTCCCAAAACGGTCCCGACAAATCGGGCATCGACTAGCCTCGATGTCAATGAGCCTGCCAAGCGCTATCAAGGATTAACCGTGCCATATGAACTTCCCGTCGTTGGACGAGTGCTGACCAATGCGGTCAGTGGCCCAAGTAATCCAAGCCCGCCTCGCCCACCGCATTCGGTTCGCCGAACTTCGACTATTGATATTGATTTCCCGGATGGATTGACCGCAAGTCGGCGAGTGCGCGGGCGTGCTCGAGATTTTCTCACCAATGGCCAAGAGACCAAAGTGTTAGCGGATGACGTCCTCATCGCGACGGTCAATCCAGATCGTTCCTATGAATTTCTCTTTAGCTTTCCGGATCGACCTGCATTGCAGGCTTTGGTTGGTCCTGAAGGCACCCCAAATTCGCGTCGGGTGATGAATGCCCTGGTACCTGAGGAGCAAGGAGCGGGAAGCCCGCTCTATTTGCTCCTTGATGACATGCCAGGTGCCCTGTTCATATCAGGGCATGTATTGGTTGAGTGGATTGCTCCCGAGGAGCGAATGACCGCAATGAGCGGAGACTTTATGGCCCCTGTCGATGTGTGCATGGGGTACGCCGCTGGATCTAATGCGATCGGTGACGATGGCAAGTGTCTGCTTATTCATCAGGTGCAACCTGCTGGTCCGTTGATGACTGAAGAGGACCCACTTGCATGGCACAAGCTGCAAGATGAGAGCGATCAACCAGCACTGCGTCGTGCCCGACGCATCGACACATGGCTCGATGGCGATATCCATTTTGATGCGTATTTCCAAGACAGTTCAACAACTCCACACCACGGAAGAGTTGCAGTACACGAATACTGCTTAAGCGGTACAGCTGACTTTCATACCGGTGAACTTCTCACACTCAAAGTTGATCCCCGCGTGCTTCCCTTTGATGCCTGCCCGCAAGCAACGAAGAACGTGCATCGAATGATCGGAATCCCATTGCAGCAATTCCGGCAGGCCGTTGTTGAACAGCTCCCAGGCACGTTGGGCTGTACACACCTCAATGATGCACTGCGTGCTTTAGCAGAAGTCCCGATCATGGTCACTTCGCTTCAGTAGGCTTGTCAACGTAGCCGGTACTTCAAGGAGACCGGACAAGGAAGGGAACTCATGGCTGTTGATGTGCCCGAAGGCATACAACCTGTCGGACCTGCTGTGCCTACCCCTGCTCGTAACCTGAGTTCCATCCGCCGCACCTCCACCATTGACGCCACTTGGGATAGCGACGACCGCGATTCGCCGATGCAATTACTTGGACGAAGCCGAGACATCTGTACCCCTACGGATGGAACGGCCGCCATTGTTCTTGCTGAAGATGTATTGCAGGTGACCACTCAACCAAACCGAGTGATTTCTGCAATCTCATCGGTACCACCAAGAACTGGATTAGAAGTACTGATTGATCTCAAGGGCGGTCTGCGTTCCAAGATAGTTGAGTCTTTCCCGGATGAAGTGCGAGAAGGAACACCGCTGTATTTACTCCTTGATGACATTTCAGGTGCAACCCTTGTCTCTGGATTCGCCTTTATGCATTGGCGTAAACCCGAAGATGCACCGCTCGTGAATCCGCTCGATCCAGAGATCATGGCGCGCAAGCTCAAAATGGTGGGAATCTGCGCGGGCTTCCAGTCAGGAGCCAGCGCACTTGGCGAGGATGGCCCACCGGCAAAGCACGCAACACAGATCGTACCTAATTTGCCAATCGGCTCTGACCCTTTTGCGTGGCATGAACTTTTTGAAACAAATGAAGTCTCTGCACGACGGTCGCGGCGAATAGATGTGTGGCGTGAAGAAGATGAGTGGATAGTGGATTCCTTCTTCCAGGATTCAGGGACATCACCATCAGGTAATCGGATTGCTGTTCATGAGTACACAATTCGTGCGCGAGTAAATGTGATCTCAGGTTTGGTGACTGCAATTCAAGCCACGCCGCAAGTCTTGCCGTTCGTTGAATGCCCAATGGCAACCCTTGCTGTACATCGACTTCAGGGACAGCCGATTCGTGAATTTCGGACACTCGTCAATGAACTTCTCCCGGGAATCGATGGCTGCACACACATGAACGATGCATTGCGTGCACTTGCCGAAGTTCCAGTTCTTGCCGCGCACTTGGCTTAGTAAGCGAGTTACGAAGCGGTCTCTAGACCCTTTGGTGGATGCATCATTGTGACTTCGTCAGTTGTGGTGTCTAAAATTGCGTACGACAACATTCCATATGCTCCTGGTTCGCGGGAGAACACCAGCGATCCGGGGTTGATCACCAACGTACGACCAAAACGCTCGACCATCGGCACGTGAGTGTGTCCGATGATGAGGTAGTCAGCATCTAATTCATCGCAGCGCGAAAATAGCGGATCGCCCGCATAGAGGTAGTGGCCACGTGGTGCCCAAGGGCTGGCATGTGTCATGAGCAAGGTTTTGCCGTTGACTGTCGTCCGTATTTCATCGGGTGTATTTGCAATGAAATCCAGATTTGATTGGCGCACATGTTCACCGGATCGAGCCCGTTCACCGTTTGGACCCATGAGCACCCATTCATGGTTGCCCTGGATGTAACGGATCTGGTGCTCGCGAATGATTTCAGTGACTTCATTGCTCAGTCGGTATTCGTACTGGGCGTCGCCAGCACAGAGAATTTCGTCAACCCCATCGGCGATCATGGATTCCACGGTTCGTCTCAGGTGCTCATCTTGGCAATGAACATCGGAAACGATTCCGAGCTTCACATGGACTCCTGAGGGATTGAGACAACGCATGTCACTCTAAGCCACTGGATGAACCAATGCCGGTGAGGTCGCCAGATTGAGGAAAAGGCCGGTGAGTCGGCAAGGCGAAAATGGCCGACTGGGAGGCAGATCACACTTGGCTTGGCGTAGCATCAGCCCATCAGAACCGCCACAATTTGATCTCCACCTCGTTCGACCTCGAACGGCGGTGTGCCTTGAAAGGATTACTCAATGCCAGTTGCACCAGGTGCCCGTCTCCGTAACAACACTTCGGGTTGTGAAGTCGTCGTTGTGAAGGCTCCAACCCAGGCCGGTGAACTATCGTGCGCAGGCGTGGTCATGACCACCGATGCGCGTGAAGGTTCCCCAACTGCAGGCGCAGGCGAAGTTATCGCCCTCGGCAAGCGCTACAGCAACGATGAAGTTGGAATCGAAGTATTGGTTGTTGCACCAGGTGAAGGCCCACTGACCTTCGAAGGTGCAGAACTCAGCCAGAAGCAAGCATCAGCACTTCCAGCTTCTGACTAATTCATCGCTCAAAACAAAAAGCATTCCCGGTGGCAATTGCCACCGGGAATGCTTTTGAGTTCTGCCCAAAGAACTACGCGCGTGCTGCCTCGTAACGCTGACGGTATTGCGCCTTTGAGGTTTCGTTCGTATCGACATCCGTAGCAAGTGCACGCAGGCCACCAACAGTTGCTTGGTCGCGCGGGGTGTGCTTGAACGGATCCCAGTTGAAGAAGTTTGCGACATTCTCATGAGTGATCATGTCGATTTCTTTGTCACTGCAGTGTGCAGCTTCAAGTTCCTTCAACAGCAGCTCTGGTGAGTAAGGCCAGGTGCAGTCTGAGTGTGGATAATCGCATTCCCAACCGATGGTGTGGGTGCCGTAGCGCTCACGGGTGAGCAGTGCAGTTGGCTCCGTGATGAAGCATGCCAGGAAGTTGTCCTTCCAGACTTCGGTTGGAGTCTTGCCCTTTGGAAGTGAATCAAGGTGGGTCCATGAATGGTTAACCATGTGACGATCCATACGGTCCAGCAGGAATGGAATCCAGCCAAGCCCTCCCTCGCTCATTGCGAACTTGATATCAGGAATGCGCTTGAGCACACCGCTGGTGAGCAAGTCTGATGCCGCGATAGTTGACACAAGTGCGGCCAAGATCACGATGTCATCAGGAAGGGTGACTGGTGGGCGCTTGATCAAGCCGAAGCCGCCACCGATGTGCATTGACGCAACCATGTCGGTGTCTACGAGTGCCTTGAAGATTGGATCCCAGTATCCGGTCGAGAAGTCCGGCATGCCGACACCGTAAGGGGTTTCTGGCATGGTGATCGAACGGCAACCAACACCCTTAGCTGCGAGGCGATTGATTTCCTTGACTGATTCATCAACGTCAAAGAAAGGAATGATGCCCATCGGGATGAAGCGGCCAGGATAGGCGCCAACAAGTTCATCGAGAAGGTAATCGTTGTATGCCTTGATTGCTACAAGTGACAATTTTTTGTCAGGCAGTGTTGCAAGGTGTGTTCCGGCGAAGCCCGGGAAGGTTGGGAAGTTCATGCCGGCAAGTACGCCGTTGACATTCATGTCGCGTACGCGCTGATGTATGTCGTAGGTGCCTGGACGCATCTCCGAAATATCGGTTGGATCGAAACCCCACTCTTCTTTCGGCCATGACACCACAGCACTGAGGCCCGGGCTTCCCACGGAAACCCCCTGGAACATCCAGGCATCAACATCTGGGTTGTCTGGGTGCTTCATGAGCTTTGGTGCTTGGTCTTTCATTGACTCAGGGAAATGCTTTGCAAACGTGTCTGGGCCTTCGATGATGTGATCATCGATGCTTAAGAGCACCATGTCATTGATATTCATCTGCTTCTCACTCTCCGATTCCGATGGTTTACGGAAATACTTTCGATATGGAGAATCTGCCGCATTGAGAGTGTTCATGCTTAGGGACTTTGGTCCCATCGACAACGTCCTAAGTCACCACTTTTACCAGGGGCCAGTGCGCCAAAAAGAAGTCCCGCCGAGCCAGGCTCGACGGGACTTCTCTACTGCGATGTGGGTTATGCGTGAGTTTCTGCCCAACGACGCTTGTACTCAACCTTTGATGTTTCGCTTACGTCAACATCTGTTGCAAGTGCACGAAGTGCACCAACAGTTGCTTGATCGCGTGGGGTGTGCTTGAACGGATCCCAGTCGAAGAAGCGTGCAACATTTTCGTGCGTGATCATGTTGATTTCAGCATCGCTGCACTTGGCTGCTTCGAGTTCCTTGATCAGAACTTCTGGTGAGTATGGCCACGTTGAATCTGAGTGTGGGTAATCACATTCCCATGAAATTGTTTCAACACCATAACGATCGCGGGTAATCAAGCCCGTTGGATCAGTGATGAAGCAAGCCATGAAGTTCTTCTTCCACACTTCAGTTGGCGTCATGCCCTTTGGCATGGTGTCCAAGTGGGTCCAT
>WLOE01000050.1 GCA_009699465.1 Actinomycetota bacterium
ATGATTGAAGGTCAGCGTTACGGCTGGGTGCATCCAGTGAATATCTTCAAAGTTGGTTCCATGGAATGGCCGCTGGAAAACCTCTCTGTGGTCTTCGTTGTTGGCCTCTTGGGGCTCTTGGCACTGATTGCCCTCTTCCTTGTTGAGAAGAAAAAGGCAGCTGCTGGAAAAATTGTGATTCTTGATCTACGACTGTTCAAGATTCGCACCTTTGGCTTTGGTAACGCTGTCGCTCTCGTTGTAAGCCTTGGTGAATTCGGCCTACTCTTCGCAATCCCGCTTTTCTTACAGGCAACGCGCGGCTATAACGCACTGCAAACTGGCGTGATCCTCTTGGCCCTGGCTGCCGGATCATTCTTTGCCTCTGGCATGGGTGCTCCTCTTGCTCAACGCATGGGCCCAGTTCGCGTGCTTCAACTTGGCATGCTGCTTGAAGCCGTTGGCATCTTTGGTTTGGGCTTCGTTCTTTCCACTGAAATCACCGGATGGGGCATGGCTCCATGGCTCTTCATCTACGGCATGGGTGTGGGCTTTGCTACTGCTCAACTCACTGGCGTGATTCTTTCTGAAGTTCCTGTTGCTGATTCGGGTCAAGCAAGCGCAGTGCAATCCACTTCACGCCAGGTTGGCGCTGCAATTGGCACTGCAATTATTGGTACGACCTTGATCATCGGCTTGGGCAATGTTGCAGTCCAACTCACTGAGCGTGGAGTGCCAGCTGCAGAAGCACAACAGATAAGTGACGCTGTGGCTGGCTCTGCGGGCCAGGCGATTCCAGCGCTTGCTTCCATGCCAAATGGTGCGGTGCTTATGGAAGGCGCATCTGCTGGTTTTGCCAGCGCGATCACATTGGTGGCCTGGGTTGCCGGCATCTTCGTACTTCTTGGCTTTATTACGTCACTGACCCTGCCAAAAAATGCAGCTCGAGTTGAGTCAGAGGGATACCAACCAGCCAAGGCCGAATAACTCTGTATGCAATTTTCTCGTGAGCTACTCGCCCTGAGCGTTGCGATCAATATCAGGCTCAAGGAAGACATAACGAGCTGTTGGCACTGCTGCGCGTAAGGCAATTTCCGCATCATCGATTGCTTGAGCAATCTCCAACCCAGTATTGCTGTGCTTCACAGCGATCTTTGCCCCAACAAGCAACTCATCTGGACCAACGTGCACCGTGCGCAGGTGAATAACTCGCTCGACCCCGGGAGATGACTCAAGGGCGGCTCGAATCGCTTCAACCTCTTCTGGCAACGCGGCTTCACCAACGAGCATCGCAGTCATCTCAATTGACAGGAAAATCGCGATCACGATAAGTAGCACACCGATTGACATGGCACCCATGGCATCAAAGCGGCCGTCGCCAGTAATAACTGCAAAACTGACACCCAAGAGTGCGAGTACTAGACCGACCAGAGCACCTGCATCTTCGAGAAGAATGACGGGGAGTTCTGGTTGACGAGCGTCTTTCACAAAACGAAAGAGCGAACGCTTTCCGCGAGAGCGATTTGCTTCTCGAATTGCAGTTCTAAACGAAAGGCTTTCGAGAACAATCGCAACAAGGAGCACTACGACTGCAATCCACCAGTCTTCTAGGCCTTCTGGGTGCTGCCACTTATGGATGCCTTCATACAGCGAGAACACGCCACCGACGAGGAACAGTACGATTGAGACGATAAACCCATAAACGTAGCGACGTCGCCCGTATCCAAACGGATGGTGCGCATCAGCTTGCTTCTTGCTTCGCTTATTACCAATAAGCAGCAAAATCTGATTACCTGAATCAGCAAGTGAGTGAATGCCTTCTGAAAGCATCGAGGACGAACCAGTGAATGCGAATGCGACAAACTTACTCACGGCGATACCGAGATTCGCTGCCAATGCCGCAACAACGGCTTTCATGCCACCTTCGGTGCTCAACTGCTCTCCTTATTTATGTGCCACCACCGATGGCGAGGTTTTACGCCTGAGTCAAGATCGTTGATTGAATCACTGCAACTAGGCCATGAGCTTCAACATCGGCATCAGGATCATGCGCAGACATCACCGCCGCACGACCTGGCTGAATCATGATTTCCGCATCTTCAAAAACGATGCTGGATTTTCCTTCAATCGCAAGCGCAATTCGATAGGCACCAGTTGGCATGCGCTCTGTGCCAGATTCCAATAAGCGCACGACAAACGGCGCGTTCACAGGCCAAATCAAATCGCCGATATGCGTTCGCATCACTTGTGGTTGAAGATCATCATTGATCGCCATGAGCGCGTGATCGACGAACACTGGCTTGCTCGTCAACCCAAGTCGAACCACGTTGTCACTTGATGTCATCACTTCAACACCGATGCCACGGATATAGCTATGTGGAACCCCAGCGGGTAGGAACACTGCCTCACCTTTACTCAATGCGAGATAGGCCAGTAACGGTGTAATGAGGGCTCCAGCGTCATTCGCATATTCCTTGATGACGATCTCATACGCCACCACCTGCGCGTGTTCTAAACCTATCGACTCGGCAGCTTGAGCAAGGGTACGAATGATTGTTGAAGTGTTTGCCTGGATCAACAACGGCAACGCCGCTTTGAAGTTTCCGTGAGTCAGTTCGTTCTTTGCTTCACTCAAATCTAGACCAGGATTCAGCGCTTCAATAGCTGAAAGGAACGCAATTGATTCTGTCTGGTTTCGCCAACCTGCAAAGGCTTCGAAATCTTGTAACGCAACGAGAAGCTCTGTTTTCTCAAATGGATCCGAATAGATCCGTCGGGATTCTTCACCAGTTTGTTGTGCGGCATATCCATGCGCCGCAAGGGACCTATTTGGATGTACCTGTACTGATAGCGGCTTGGCAGCTGCTAATAACTTCACGAGAAGAGGGATCGACTCTACGTCGAAATGTCGAGCGAGGTCATCGTCTGTGGTGTGGCCTTGACTGTCTACGAGAGGTGACGGGCCACCGGGATGAACGCCGTACCAAAGCTCAGCTTGTGGACTACCCGTGGCTCCATCCGACCAACGAGCTAGACCATCAATAATGCCCCAGTCGTAATCCTTGATCGCTCCCCGCACCACTAGCGACATGAGTTACCCCTGACCTGGCTTTACGGCTTCATCCATCAGCATCACTGCGATGCCATCGCGAACGGGAAATGCAGCACCGCACACTTTGCATGTCAATGTCTTAGCTTGCTCATCAGCAATCAGGTCGCCATGGGCAGCACATGGGCACGCCAAGATCGCCCAAAGAGCTGGATCTAGACCTAGTGGTGCAGCGGTGCTCATCAGTGCCTCTTTTTCTTCAGTTGAACTCTTACGTTTGCATTACTCGCGCATCTTGGCGAGCAGCTCATCTCGCAATGAGGCCATCTTCACTGGGTCCTTAGCCTCAACATTAAGGCGAAGGAGTGGTTCGGTGTTACTTGGACGCACGTTGAACCACCAGTCATCCGCAGAGATAGTTAAGCCGTCCATCTCATCGAAAGTGACACCGGCGAGCTGGGTGTATTTCGCCTTAATCGCTGCGGTGACACCTGCTTGATCGTTGACTTCTGTATTAATTTCGCCACTCATGGAGTAGCGAATGAATGGCGCGAGCATTGACGACAAAGTGGTGCCTGGCGCAGTTTGCCCGAGAGCGGCGATCACATGTAATGCAGCGAGCATCCCTGAGTCCGCGCGCCAGAAATCACGGAAGTAGAAGTGACCAGAATGCTCGCCACCAAACACTGCGTTCGTTTCCGCCATCGTGGCTTTAATGAAGGAGTGCCCGACACGGGTGCGAACTGGTACACCGCCATTTTCCAGGATCACTTCAGGTACTGCGCGACTTGTGATCAGGTTATGGATCACTGCTGCACCTGGTGACTTTGCTAGCTCCCGCTTGGCAATAATCGCCGTAATAGTCGATGGGCTCACTAATTCACCGCGTTCATCAACAACGAAGCAGCGATCAGCGTCGCCATCAAATGCCAAACCAAGATCCGCACCAACTTCAATCACCTTTGCTTGCAGGTCAACGAGATTTGCTGGATCGATCGGATTGGCTTCATGATTCGGGAAGGTTCCATCAAGTTCATAGAACATGCGAGTGATTGCTAGCGGTAGCGCGGGCAGCCCTGCCGCATCTTCAAGAACAGCGGGAGCGGTGTAGCCGCCCATACCGTTACCTGCATCAACGACGACCTTGAGTTGGCGTACCGCCGATACATCGACGAGCTCACGCATGTACTTGGCGTACTCGGTGAGCATGTCGCGATCACTGGAAACACCTTGTGGACCGTCGTAACTAGGAACGGCGTCTTGCTCAACCATTTCCTTGATCGCACGCAACCCTGATTCTTGGCCTACAGGTGCAGCACCTGGGCGGCACAGTTTGATGCCGTTGTACTGAGCTGGATTATGGCTGGCGGTAAACATGGCGCCTGGCAAATTGAGCTTGCCCGAAGCGAAGTAGAGGCCATCAGTGCTGGCTAAGCCGATGAGGATCACGTCGACGCCTTGGTCCATCACACCATTGGCAAACGCGGAAACCAGTTCTGGGCCAGAAGGACGCATGTCATGACCAATCACCACTGCCCCTGGCCCGCCATCACGAACAGCAAGCTTCAGCACGGAAACAAAGGCCCCGCCAATTGCGTAACACAGCTCGCTATCCAATTGCTCGGGATAGATACCACGGACGTCATAGGCCTTAATGACCTGATCAAGATTGCGCACGAACCTAAGGCTATCGCTTGGTTACCCGCGAGCTTTCAACCTAGAAGTCTTGCTCGGAGGAATCGTTCGCCGAGGGTGGGTTGTCATATGAATCGTCGTGGGTCAATACCCGCAGGTGACCTCTCCGGGAGATTTCCACGGTGCCCTGTGGCGCTGGTGGGTGATCAACATCGCCACCAGGGACATAACGAGGGCGCGCTGCTTCACGCACAGCATTTGCCAGGGCTTCAAGGTCATCTGAAGTGGGCTTGAGCGCATCGGGATCTGGAGTGATCCGAACGATTTCCCAACCGCGAGGAGCCGTCAGGCGCTCACTATGCATTTGACAAAGGTCATAACAATGAGGTTCTGCGTATGTCGCTAAAGGTCCAAGCACTGCTGTTGAATCCGCATAGACATAGGTCAACGTCGACACGGCACCACCATTGCAGGAGGGTTTTGAACAACGTCGACGAGCCACACCGGAACGCTAATACCCGCACGAAGGAACTCCCCGCAGGACGCGCCGTGCCTACTTGCGAACCGGCAAACCTGGATCTTCATGGGCAGATGGCACCTGAACTTCGGTATGTAATGCCTGCCATGGATAACCGGTCACCAAGTCGCCATAACTTGAGCGTTCGCGTACCTGGTGTGCAATTAAGTACGGCTGATCATTGCGCGGCGTCACCACGATGGTGAACCATGCCGCCTTTTGTTCAAGGGTTACTGGCAACCACTTCACGGCGCCAGCAGGAACAGTGATCTCTTGTACCTGTACTGGGCTGCTGACTACGTCTTTGCCGAGATATGGCAACAGTGCAATTTGCACCTTGGCCTCACCCTTTGGCGCAGTCAGCGCAAGGTACACGCGCGTCGCACCTTGAACGGGCATGCCACTTTCTGCAGCCGCAGCTGTCAACACTTGAGCGCCAGCTGAGTAGGCCGTGTCGTTCTGCACTCTCTTACTGCCAAAGAACTGGCGCATGCCGGCAACGATCGGCACATCTGAAGTGAGCTCCAGAGTTGCGGGTTGGCCCTGCGTTACCGAGGACATGTCCAAACTCATCACCGAATCGTTAGGCACGGTGAAGTGATCACGCTCTGCCGGCTGGAAAGTGCCATCTTTGGTCATCACCCGAATCTTTACTTGCGCATCTGAAACACCAGGAGCTGCGATTGCAAGAACACGCACGCCCTTACCAGGGAACACCCCTGGTACGTACACCGTTTTTGCTGGGGCAACAGCGCGCGGCACCCACTCAGTTCCTACAGATTTCAACCCAGACATCTGGTCGTCGTCAACAGAGGCACCGATGCGACCCGTGCGAGCAATCACGTGAATGGCGGTTGTTGGTACACCAGGTGCAAGCGCATCAAGGGGCACATACAGTCGCTTCTTGGGATCGACCACAAGCCCACGACCGCCTGGTGCATCAATGATCCCATTTGGTCCATAGATCACGAGGTCAATGACCGCAGCAAATGCGTCTGGGTTCACGAGCACCACTCGTGTTTGGCGACCCGCCACAGCTCCGCCACCAACAAACCAAAAATCAGAGCCAGCGTAATCACATGGCGTGCTTGCCATTCCTCGACCTTGACCTCGTGGGTCTCGGCTCCATTGGTTGGCGATCAAACCTGGCGCTAACGAACCCGTTCCCACCACACTAATTGGCGGCAACTTGCGACCGCGGCCTGCGATTTCTGTTTGCGCGCCAGGAGCAGTGAGTTTGGCCTTATCGGAAACCTTGCCGGTCAACGTCGTGACAACTACCTGGCCATTGCCTTGATCCTGACCTGGTTGACCTGGCACCACCGCTGCTGTCATCCGTGATCCCGCTTGGGCACCAACTCCAGGTTCTGGACACAACAACACCGAAGATTGAATTGGTTCTGTTTGTACGGATGCATCAGTCACGGCATTGATTCCAAGTTGACCAACAACCCCTAGCCCCACGATCAGGGCAATGCTGATCACCGCAATGCGCAAGTAAAAACTCGAAGCGACACGACGCTCTTGAACATGGCGGTCTTCGAAAGTGTCAATGCTTTCCTCGTTGAATTCGTCAGTCACGGTTCACCGCCCCCACAGGGAAACCAGCGCCTTCGATATCCGGATCAATATCCTCAACGCGTCGACTTGGGAGCGCGAGAACTACCAGCACGATGAACACAATCAACTGCAGCCACATCCACAATGATCGAGTCGTTTGATCAAAGCTCACACGTACTTGCACTGCATCCTTTGGAACAGTGAATGCCTGTGACCAACTCAGGGCACCCTTTGGTATCACCGACTCCAACGATGTTTCTTCACCGTTAAGCGGATTAATCGATACCGCATTCCACTTGCTGTTCGCTAGCTGCCCGAGAATAAGTTGACGATCCGCCAAACCAACAGTGAGCGTCTGATCGAGATACGGATTCGTGTCTATGCCCACGACAGCAACTTGCTCTGCTGGACCACCAACGACCTGCAGTTCACTTGGCACGCCGTCAGTGAGCAAACGAGCACGAGTAGTGACCCCGTCAATACCCCAAAGCACTTCGCCTGCTGAACTCGATAAGCGTCGCAACCCTGGCTCACCATCAAGGATCGGAATGAGATCTGTCGATGTGCCGCGCGCCAGCAAGACATAACGGATGCCATAACCGCTTAAGTGCGCAATCTCTGAACCACCTTGACCTGATGCAAGAGCTGCAACATCCTTGTCAAGTGGAGCCCACACCTCACCTGGAGGTGCCATCTCAGCATCACCCAGCACTGCGCCAGGGCCATTAAGTAACGTATAGAGGACTCGCCCGGAACCTGTTTGTCGCAGCATCAATGTGCGAGGTGCGTCTGGGCCGACAGAAGCCGCTGCCACAAACGCCGGAACAGAACTCGCAGGCGCCTTTTGCAACTCATCGCTTGCAGTTGGGAACCAGAACAAGCCTGAAGCAATCGGAGTGAGCACTGCGATGACTGTCACCACTACGGCAAGTGGCTGTTCAAGGGAGAAGCTGGCGCCATCCATGGTTTGGCGCAGGCCGTCAGCACCAAGGGCCGCAGCCAGAATTAGGCCTGCCCCCCACACCAACGTTGCCGGACCTGGCCATGGGCGAATGGCATCAGTTGCACCGGGCGGGGTGACCATCACGATGGTTTGGAAGATCGCGAAGAACAGTCCCACGATGCTCAAGGCAACGGCAAGCGCGATTGGTGCCAGTCGATCACGTCGAAGTAATGCAAGCAATCCTGCAACAACGAGACCTGAAGTTATCCAGATCGGCGTCATACCTGGTCCGCCAGGGTGCACGAGCAACACAGCAACCGGAGATAAATCTGGATCACTCAAACTATGTTCGCCAGAGCCGATGAGGAATCGCACTGGTTGCGCAAACCACTGCAAGCTCCATGGTGCAAGCAGCACAACTGGCCCAAAGATCGCTATCACTAGGCGTTTGAACAATGGCTTTGCATCCGCGCCTTCGCGGCGCCATGTCACTACGGCTAGGGCTACGGCGAAAATCAGCGCAATCAACCAGAACAGTGGGATTGCTGCGATCAACAATGACAACAGCAACGCGGTTCCTGCCGCGCGACGAACAGATGCAGTAGTTGTTGCTAAACGCACACATGAACGCGCGGCAAATGGAAAGGCCATAGCAGCGATCACTGTTCCTAGACGCCCGGCAGTCATGGCTCCCGTAACGGGTGGCAACAGCGCATACATGACTGCAGCCCAAATACGAACCGGCATGCTCACAATCACACCGCGCAGCGTGAAGTACGCGGCCCAGCCAGCGAATCCCAAACCAAGAAGCATCACGAGCTGAACAACCAATGCGCTCTTACCTAGGAAGGCGATCGACGTTGCAAAAATCACCAAGAGATAAGGAGGTGCCGAAGTTGATGAGCCAGGGCCAATGTCATGCCACCCTTGGGTGTAGAGATTCCAGAGATCATTTGCGCTATCTGGGGTTGGCAGGAGAGCACCACCTTGCAGTACACCCTCACCCCACCACAATGCGTGCGTAGCGATGATGGAGAACAGCATCAATGCAAGAACGGTGATCACACTTGGGCGCACAAAAATGCGTCGTAGTAGACCGCTACTTGAATCATCGAGGAAATCAGAATCATCACCTGTTGGGCCTGACTCCACTGCGCTCACCGATTGTGAGGTTGCAGTACTCGAGGTTGAGGCAATGCCAATCAGCGCCTCTGCCGTTTGACGTAGCTGCCAAGCCAACCGTGGCCGCAAACTATTGACTACAGACACCGGCTCAGTTGAGGTTTCATGAATGCGATGACGAGACTGAGCAAGCCGCTTTGGGTGCAAGGCAACATCAAGGACGGCCTTAACTTCGTCATCGGCAGCGCTGATGTCTTTGCCCAACAAGAACATCAATGCACGCAGTGCACTTCCGAGGAACAAACGAATGGCGATGAACGGGCTTGCTACTGCACTGCTTTGTGCAAGCAACACATGCACAGCAGCTTCGCGATCAGCACGATGCGGATGCGGAGCTAAGTCGGTAACGCGACGGCCATGCGCAGATGCCTCACGGTGATGCAGTACGGCATTTGTTGCAACCATCACGCGCTCGCCGGCTCGATGCGCGCGCCAACAAAAATCAAGATCGTCGCGGAACAGTGGGAGCTGTGGATCAAACCCGTTGAGCCGGTCCCACAGATCGCGTCGAATCAACATACCCGCTGAACTCACTGCTAGGACGTCGCGATCACCATCATGTTGACCTTGATCATGTTCACGGCGTTCTAAACCAGTGAAGCGTCGCCCTGCGCCCGTGACGCTGAAACCTGCTTCCAGGAGTAGTCGCTGGTCATGCCAACCAAGAATCTTTGGGCCAAGCACGGCAACGCTTGGGTTGTCGTCCGCGGTGTTCAACAGCGCTTCTAAACACGTGGCATTGGGTGCACTGTCATCATGAAGCAACCACACCCAGGTAATGAGCTCACCGGCATCTTCGGATGCCGCTACGCGCACATCACCCACATGCGCCAGGCCTGCTTCAGCAGCGGCGCCAAAGCCCGTGCTGAAGTCTTCAACGATGACACGATCTGAACCAAGGGATCGACGCAGCAAATTTGGACTGTCATCGGTTGAACCAGTGTCTACTCCCACGACCGCGTCAGCGTGCCGGGTTTGGCTAGCCAAGGTTGTGAGTACCGCTGGAAGCCAGATCTCCCCTTCATGGGAGACCACCACCGCGGTGACGTGGTGGTGGCGGCGAGGTAAGCCAAAACCAGCACTAGCTTCTTCATCACTAAACCACTGAGACCAGGCTTGGTCTTCTGTTTCAGTTTCAGAAGCAGGTGCGTCGACAGTGACTTCTTCGTCGGTGGCTTCTTCTTCGCTGGTGTTCTGGGGTGCCTTGTCAGGCTCATCCAGGCCGATCACTGCTGACTCGTCAAACTCATGCTCGTGAGAGCTACCCTCAGGAAGGAGCGGTGCGAATTCGCGATCTGCCGGTTCTGGCTCGTCGAATTCAGGCTGCACTAGTTCACTCTAGATGGCGCGCTTTTTTAGGCGTCGGC
This sequence comes from Actinomycetota bacterium, assembly GCA_009699465.1. Taxonomy (GTDB): domain Bacteria; phylum Actinomycetota; class Actinomycetes; order S36-B12; family S36-B12; genus UBA11398. Next base: position 10,233 of record WLOE01000050.1, read on the forward strand.
GCTCTCGCTCTGAAAGGCCGCCCCAAATACCAAAACGCTCATCTTGCTCAAGTGCATATTCAAGGCAGTCCGTGCGAACATCGCAGCTCAAGCAGACACGCTTGGCTTCACGGGTGCTGCCACCCTTTTCTGGGAAGAACGCCTCTGGATCAGTCTGAGCACAGAGTGCTTGTTCCTGCCATGCCAGTTCTTCGACATCGGATAGCGGAATCAACGTAAGACCTGCAGTGTTGCTGTCGGTCACGCGATGGACCCCCTCGACCCTCTTAGAGATGAAAACCTTTGCTTGAGCCCGTATTACATCGGTGTTATTCACCGTTCGTCAACCTGAGATCGGACAAATTGACCATTGTTTTCAAGAAATTAACCTGAAAGGCCGTAATGAGGTCAAAAAAGTCCACTTTGAGGGGGACGTGAGGGAAAATTTCTCGATTTGGCAGGATGCGCCTATGACTTCAGCCCCTGCTCGCGTGACCGTACTTTCGGGTGGAATCGGCGGTGCCCGCTTCCTGGTCGGCCTGCTCGCCCACCTTCGCCAGGTCAACCCTGACGGCCAAGGCGGCACGCTCACTGCGGTCACGGTCATCGGCAACACCGGCGATGACATCTGGGTTCATGGCGTGAGGGTGTGCCCAGACCTGGACACCGTGATGTACACCTTGGGTGATGGCATAAGTCGAGAGCGCGGCTGGGGCCGCGAGGGTGAAACCTTCTCCGCCAAAGATGAACTCGCCGCCTATGGCGTTGAGCCCACCTGGTTTGGCCTTGGCGATAAAGACCTCGCCACCCACCTCATTCGCACCCAATCCCTGCAATCAGGTTTCACTCTCACCGAGGTCACAGCGGCCTTGTGCGACCGCTGGCAGCCTGGGGTCACCTTGCTCCCTATGAGTAACGAGCGGGCGGAGACCCATGTGGTGGTGGAAACCGAAGACGAAGGCCGCCGGGCAATCCATTTCCAGGAGTGGTGGATTCGCTACCGCGCTTCACTGCCGGCCCAAGGTTTTGTCATGGTGGGGATCGATGAGGCAAAGCCAGCCCCCGGCGTGCTCGAGGCAATTCACGACACCGATCTGGTGATCCTGCCGCCTAGTAACCCGGTGGTGTCTATTGGCGCGATTCTTCAGGTTCCTGGCATAGCTGAGGCCATCCGCACGACCAAGGCTCCTGTGGTGGGCCTATCCCCCATCGTTGGCGATGCACCCGTGCGCGGCATGGCCGATGCGTGCCTCACTGCTCTCAACATCGAGACAACTGCCACCGCTGTTGCGTTGCATTACGGAGCCCGCAGTAACGGCGGACTGATTGACGCGTGGCTTGTGGATACCCAAGATGCCCTCAGCGTTGCGGTAATTGAGGAATCAGGGATCCGCACTCGCGCTATCCCTCTTATGATGACCGACGTTGATGCAACTGCAGCTATGGCTGCGCAAGCGATCGATTTCGCCACGAGTTAAGGAAGCCATGCAGGTTGTTGCAGTGCCAGGTCTTCCTCGCATTGATCACACAAGCAATCTTGCGCAACTCATTCACCACGCCACAATTACCTGGCCCGATGGCAGTGGAGCTCTTCAAGACGGCGACGTCGTAGTCATCACCAGCAAAATCATTTCTAAAGTCGAAGGCAATGTTGTTGCCTCGAACAATCGCGATGAACTCATCGATCAAGAGTCAGTGCGCACCCTTGCCACAAAACTTCACGCCCGGGGCACTACCCGCATTGTTGAAACGCACCATGGCTTAGTGATGGCAGCCGCTGGTATTGATGCCAGCAATGTTGAAGCTGGAACCGTGGTGCTCCTCCCCAAAGATTGCGATGCATCAGCGCGACGCATCCGTAAAGAACTTCAAGACCTCACCGGCAAGCGACTTGGCGTCATCATCACCGACACCATGGGTCGAGCTTGGCGCAATGG
>WLOE01000051.1 GCA_009699465.1 Actinomycetota bacterium
ACCCATCCGGGCCATTCCTGGAAGGTCGCCTGACGTGCCGGGCGGACTTCAATATGGCGCAGCCGATCCTCGCGACCTTGGGAAAGTCGCGCGAGAACACCTTCGACACTGCTGATCATTTCGCCCACCGTAACGCGCGGGTATGCCACTGATGTAGCCGTCTAAGCAGGAGGCCTTCAAAGAACGAAGTTCCCCGAAGGGGGTTTTAGTGGCTGCCGATGGACGGACTTTCATGATTGGTAAATCCGCTCGATTGTCTCAATCTCGGCACCTCTATGAATAGCGACACCTTTATCTATATAGGTGAATCAGTGGCAGACGGACTGCGCGCCACGGAAATCACGTAAATCGGACATTTTCGTAATTACTTCCGATTTCCCCCTGCAATGAATAAACTCCGCGAGATTTGTGAACATCAGTTCACGCCTAGTCAGGAGACCCATGATTGAGCTCAGTGGAAGCAATTTGACGACTGTTGTCGTCGTTGCTGTGATCGCACTGCTCGCGCTCGTAGTCGCAGCAGTGTTAGTTCGAGAAGTCCTTGCCGCAAGTCAAGGCACCCCAAAGATGCAAGAGATTGCGGCTGCAATTCAAGAAGGCGCAACTGCTTTCTTGAGTCGTCAGTTCAAGACACTCGCGGTTTTCGCCGTGATCGTCTTCTTCGTGCTGTTCTTGTTGCCTGCTGATACGTCATCAGAGCGCATTGGCCGAAGTATCTTCTTCCTCGTGGGTGCCGTTTTCTCCGGCATCACCGGTTACATGGGCATGTGGCTCGCGGTTCGAGGCAACGTCCGCGTTGCTGCTGCAGCTAACGAGTCGGGCGAAGAGCGCGCGATGCGTATTGCTTTCCGCACTGGTGGCGTGGCTGGCATGTTCACAGTGGGCCTTGGCCTATTTGGTGCGGCACTGGTTGTGCTCGTATACAAGGGTGAAGCACCAAAGGTGCTTGAAGGCTTTGGCTTTGGTGCAGCGCTTCTTGCGATGTTCATGCGTGTTGGTGGTGGCATTTTCACCAAGGCTGCTGACGTCGGTGCTGACTTGGTGGGCAAGGTTGAGCAGGGCATTCCTGAAGACGACCCACGTAACGCTGCAACGATCGCTGACAACGTTGGTGACAACGTAGGCGACTGTGCAGGTATGGCTGCTGACCTCTTTGAGTCATATGCAGTCACGCTCGTTGCTGCATTGATTCTCGGCAAGGCTGCCTTTGGTGAACTTGGTTTGGTGTTCCCACTGGTCGTTCCTGCAATTGGTGTAGTCACCGCAGTGATCGGCATCTTCGCCGTTGCACCTCGCAAGGGTGACCGTTCCGGTATGTCAGCCATTAACCGTGGCTTCTTCATCTCCGCAGTGATCTCGTTGATCTTGGTCATCGTGGCTGCATTTGTTTGGATTCCAGCAACCTGGACCGAACTGCTTGAGAAGTACCAGCCAGTCGGCCTTGCGATTGATGCAATCCGCGGTTCAGGCGTTGAAGCAATGGGACCACGTTGGTTCGTCATCATCGCAGTGTTAATTGGCATCGTGCTTGCTGCAGTCATTCAGCAGCTCACTGCTTACTTCACTGAAACCAACCGTCGCCCAGTTGATGACGTTGCAAAGACCTCACTTACCGGTCCAGCAACTGTGATCCTTTCGGGTATTTCCCTTGGTTTGGAATCAGCTGTGTACTCAGCATTGATCATCGCTGCTGCGGTGTACGGCGCGTTCCTTGTTGGCGGCGGCGTTGTGATTTTGTCACTGTTCGCAATCGCATTGGCTGGCACTGGCCTGCTCACCACTGTTGGCGTCATCGTTTCGATGGACACCTTCGGCCCTGTATCTGACAATGCTCAAGGCATTGCTGAAATGTCAGGTGACGTTCATGGTGAAGGTGCAGCAGTACTCACTCGCCTTGACTCAGTTGGTAACTCAACTAAGGCGATCACAAAGGGCATTGCAATTGCCACCGCTGTTCTTGCAGCAACCGCGTTGTTCGGTTCATTCCGAGACGCAGTGCAGTCAGCGACGGTAACCTCAGGCGCAACCATCTCTGACGTATTCGCAAATCTCGAGTACCTCGGCATCCTCAACGTGGCTAATCCTTCAAACCTTGTTGGTTTGATCATCGGTGCAGCAGTTGTGTTCTTGTTCTCAGGTCTTGCTATCAACGCGGTGTCTCGCGCTGCTGGCGCTGTGATCTTTGAAGTGCGTCGCCAGTTCCGCGACCACCCAGGAATCATGGCCGGCACCGAGAAGCCTGAATACGGCAAGGTTGTCGACATCGTTACTCGCGACTCACTTCGCGAGCTCGTCACACCGGGCATCCTCGCAGTGTTCACTCCAATCGCAGTTGGCTTCGGCCTTGGTGTTGGCGCGTTGGGCGCTTACCTTGCCGGCACGATTGCAACTGGTGTGCTCATGGCTGTGTTCCTGTCGAACTCAGGTGGCGCATGGGACAACGCGAAGAAGTTTGTCGAAGATGGCAACTTTGGTGGCAAGGGCTCAGAGGCTCACGCCGCAACGGTGATCGGCGACACCGTCGGCGATCCATTCAAGGACACCGCGGGTCCTGCTATCAACCCACTCATCAAGGTGATGAACCTTGTTGCGTTGTTGATCGCACCTGCAGTGGTGTCATTGAGCATCGGCACTGATGCCAACACCGGCCTACGCTGGGGTGTCGCAGCTCTCGCGGCATTGATCGTGATCATTTCCGTTGTGATCAGCAAGCGTCGCCCAATTGCAGTTGGTGACATGCCTGCGAACGTTTAGTGCACAAGAGTTCTGCCCCGTACTCGAGAGAGTGCGGGGCAGAACTATTTCTTTTTGTGGTTACACAAGAACTTTGATTCCGAGTTCGATGGCCGCCGATCGCAATTTCTTGTCCAGAGTTGCTAGGGGAAGGTCATCGCGCAAGCACAAGGCGATATAGCTTGCGTCGTACACAGTCAGTCCGGTTTGCCGTGAAATCTCAAGTATCGATTCCGTACTTGGATGATGATGATCGACCATCATGATTTTTAGTCCTTGCATTGCAATCTGAGTATCTTCTTCAGTTATTCGTTTGCGAAGTTCAGCAAGACGAAATGCGGACGCGATTTCATAAAGCCACAAACTCGGAACATGACTCACTGTGGTCGCTTGATTCCAGACGATGGGATCAGCTAGATCCGAATTCTCATCGCGGATTAAGTACGACACCATTAACGAGGCGTCAATTACGCAGGTCAATATCGTCTTCCTTCCTCAATAAGTTCTTTTGCGGATTCCGGTCCTGGTTTAGTTCTGCTTCGTATCTCGCGGCCGAGTTCTAAGAATCGAATGATTTCTTCTTCACGAGAGGGAGGCGGCACGATTTGAGCGACGGGAACGCCGCGCTTGGTCACAATGATGCGTTCCCCCGCGGCTGCAAGATCGAGCAAGTTCGAAAGATTGGTCTTCGCTTCAAATACCCCAACAGTCATAGTCATACCAACAGACTAGGTTGTTGGTTAAGTTCAGTCAATACCTCATGCGACCCCCCAAAGATTTGACAGAGGGCGGTGGCTTAGCGTCAGACTCCGCTTCGACTGAAGGGAAATGCGTGGCCAACGACAAGACGCTCGTGATCGTCGAATCACCAGCGAAAGCCAAGAAGATCGCCGGATACCTAGGGGATGACTATGTAGTCATGGCCTCAGTGGGTCACGTCCGCGACCTGGCATCTAAGGCCTCAGACCTCCCTGAAGGGGAGCGCAAGCATTCCTGGAGCAAGCTCGCGGTCAACGTTGATGACGGCTACACCCCTTATTACATCGTTCACGCTTCAAAAGCCCAGACCATTCGAGACCTGAAGGCGGCGTTGAAAAACGCAGATGCACTTCTTCTGGCAACGGACGAGGACCGCGAAGGCGAAGCCATCTCGTGGCACCTCCTAGAAGTACTGCGTCCCAAGGTTCCCGTTCAGCGGATGGTGTTCAACGAGATCACTGCTGACGCAATCCGCGAGGCCGTGAATAACACTCGTGATCTCGACATGGATTTGGTGCAGGCACAGGAGACCCGTCGCATTGTTGACCGTCTCTACGGCTATCCAGTTTCGGAAGTGTTGTGGAAGAAGATTGGACGCGAAGCAAAGTCAGCTGGTCGCGTGCAATCTGTTGCGGTGCGTTTGGTTGTTGACCGCGAACGTGAGCGGATCGCTTTCAACTCTGCTGGTTACTGGGATATCGACGCGATCTTCGGCCCTGTTGATTTCAAGGCACGCTTGACCACCGTTGATGGTGTGCGCGTTGCTATCGGCAAAGACTTTGATCAAAGCGGCAATCTCAAGGCAGAAGACAAGGTCACGCTGCTGAGTGAAGCGCGCGCTACCGCACTTTCAGAAGGTCTGAAGGCTGGCAAGTTCACCATTACCTCGGTTGAGCAAAAGCCAACGCAACGCAAGCCGTCAGCCCCATTCACTACATCCACGATGCAGCAGGAAGCGTCAAACCGTCTGCGTTGGGGCGCACAGCGCACCATGCGAATTGCGCAGAGTTTGTACGAAAATGGCTATATCACCTATATGCGTACTGACTCAGTCAGTCTTTCTGCGCAAGCCCTCAATGCAGCGCGTGTTCAAGTAACTGAGCTCTATGGGCCTGATTACGTTGAAACAACACCTCGCGTGTTCCCGAACAAGTCAAAGAACGCGCAAGAGGCTCACGAAGCTATCCGACCTGCTGGCGATTCCTTCCAGACTCCTGATCAACTTCGTCGTGAATTGAACGCTGATGAGTTCGCGCTGTACGACCTGATCTGGAAGCGAACTGTTGCTTCACAAATGGTGAATGCGCGACTTGCAACGACCACTGCAAAGATCAAGGGAACTGCAACCGACGGTTCTGTTGCTGAATTCACCGCATCGGGAACCGTCATCGTGTTCCCAGGTTTTTATGCAGCGTTGAAAGACATTCCTGAAGAGGGCGCGGAAAACGAGAACGAACTTCCAGCACTCACCGAAGGTCAAGATGTCATTGCTAAGGAACTCAATCCGGTAGGCCACACCACCAGCCCACCTTCACGCTTTACTGAAGCAAAACTCGTGCAACGTCTTGAAGAGCTAGGCATTGGTCGTCCTTCTACTTACGCATCGATCATGAGCACCATCGTTGATCGCGGATACGTCTGGAAAAAGGGGTCAGCCCTCGTTCCAAGTTTCATCGCCTTCTCAGTGGTCCGTCTGCTTGAGCAGCACTTCGCAGCTCTTGTTGACTATGACTTCACTGCGAACATGGAAAACCTGCTCGATGAAATTGCCAATGGTCAGGCTAATCGCGTCGACCAACTTGAAGCGTTCTGGCGCGGTGGCGAGTCACTTGCGGGAACATTCCCAGGAATCAAGCCACTCACTGAAGATCTTGGTGCAATTGATGCGCGTGGTATTGCGACGATGCCAATCGCGGGCACCGATGCAAACATTCGCGTGGGACGCTACGGCGCATATGTTGAACGCGGTGAAGAGCGCGCAAATATTCCTGTCGATTTGGCTCCGGATGAACTCACTGCTGAAAAAGCTGAAGCGTTGCTTGCCGAGCCATCAGGTGATCGTGAACTCGGTGTTCATCCAGAAACGGAATTGAATCTGGTAGCGAAGTCTGGTCGCTATGGCCCGTACGTCACCGAGAATCTCCCTGAAGGTGCGCCAAAGTCAGCAAAACCTCGGACTGCGTCATTGTTTAAAGACATGAACCTCAACGAGGTCACTCTTGACGATGCAATCAAGTTGCTGAGCTTGCCTCGCACCGTTGGTATTGATCCAACAACCGAAGAAGCGATCACTGTGCAAAATGGTCGTTACGGCCCGTACCTCATGCGCGGGACTGACTCGCGATCTATTGGTGGCGAAGAAGAAATCTTCACCATCACGCTGGAACAAGCGCTCGCGTTGTATGCACAACCAAAGCAACGTCGCGGTCGCGGACAAGCTGCCGGCCCGCTGCGTGAAATCGGCGCAGATCCAACAACCAATCTGCATATTGTTGTTCGCGATGGCCGCTTTGGTCCTTACGTTACTGATGGCGTAACCAATGCTTCACTTCGCACAGCAGATGATCCAATGACTGTATCCATTGATCGTGCATCGGATTTGCTTTCAGAGCGTCGCGCTAAGGAGGCCCTCGAAGGTCCTTCCAAGCCAGCCAAAAAAGCTGCGAAGAAGGCCGCCAAAAAGGCTCCGGCCAAAAAGGTAACTGCCAAGAAAGCCGCCGATCGCAATCTGACCACACGAACAGTGAAGAAGGCCGGTGCGAAGAAAGCGGCCAAGAAAGCTGCTGCGAAGAAGATCGCTGTTCCGGAATAATCGCGAACATGTTCATCGTTCTCGAGGGGCCAGATGGCTCAGGCAAGTCGACCCAAACTCGACTCCTCGTGGACTCGCTACGTGCTGCTGGCAAAACGGTGGTGCAAACCCGAGAACCTGGCGGCACGCCAGCTGCTGAAGCCATTCGTAATTTGGTGTTGAGTCCTGAGTTCACTGGCCTTGACTCGCGTACGGAAGCCCTACTGTTCGCTGGTGCTCGTGCCGAACACGTTGCCAACGTCATTCTTCCTGCATTGCAGCGCGGAGAAGTCGTGGTGTGCGACCGGTATATCGATTCATCAATTGCCTATCAAGGAATAGGCCGTGATTTAGGTGTTGATCGAATTCGCAATTTAAGTCTTTGGGCAACAGGTGACTTAGTTCCAGACCTCACCATCGTGCTGGATATGGACGCAACTCTTGGGCTTACGCGTGTTGGTAATGATCTCGATCGACTTGAACAAGAACCCCAAGGTTTCCATGATCGAGTGCGCAAGGCGTTCGTTGAGTTGGCTCTGCATGCCCCTGAGCGCTACCGAGTGGTCAACGCTGTTGGTTCAATTGAAGAAGTGTCTGCACGCATTAACACTGCAGTTGAAGAATTTGTTGCGGGTCGTTCAGCATGACTGCACCAATCTGGAATGTGCTCATTGGGCAAGATGAGGTTGTTGCCAAACTTGATCGTGCCGTTCATGATGCAGATTTGATAACTCGTGGTGAGCATGGCCCAGCGATGACTCATGCCTGGTTGTTCACTGGGCCACCAGGTTCGGGCCGATCCAATGCAGCAACAACCTTCGCAGCTGCACTGATTTGCCCTGAGCATGGTTGTGGCCAATGTCAGATCTGTCGCAATGCGCCAACTGGTGGACACCCTGACGTAGACATTGTGCGCCCAGAAGGTTTGACCTACAGCGTTGAAGCTGCGCGCGAATTGGTGAAGACCGCAGGTATGTCGCCAACCTCAAGCCCTTGGCATGTTGTAGTGATTGAGGATGCTGATCGGTTAACTGAATCAGCGGTTAACGCCTTGTTGAAGGATCTTGAAGAACCGTCACCTCACACTGTGTGGCTGTTATGCGCTCCAAGCACTGAAGACGTCTTGCCAACGATTCTTTCGCGTACGCGCCATGTTGTTTTACGCACACCACCTAATGACGTGATTGTTGAAGCGCTGTATGAGCGCTTTGGTGTCGATCGCACCCTTGGTGCGTTCGCGGCTCGCGCATCGCAAGGTCATATTGGGCGTGCTCGTGCGTTAGCAACAGATGAGCATGCGCGCATGCGTCGGCAGGAAGTGCTGCGCATTCCAATGCAGTTGCATGATCTGCCTGCCTGTTTCACACTGGCGCAGAATCTGCTTGAGGCCGCAACCCTCGATGCAAATTCAATTACTGAACCACTTGATGCGATTGAAGCGGAGCAGCTCCGCAAAGCATTTGGCGCCGATGCGGAGTCAAAGCTCAAGGGCCAGCTGAAGCGATCACTTGATAGTCAGATGAAGCAATTGGAAACAGCACAGAAGCGCAGGCGTACCCGCACGGTTCGCGATCAAGTGGATCGTGCTCTCGTTGATCTGCTTGGTCTTTACAGAGATGTGATGTTGATTCAGGAGAGCGCTCTGATAGGGCTCATTAATGACGAAATGCGTCCGCAACTCTCGCAACTGGCCGCGAATTCAACTGTCGAAGACACGGGGCGTCGATTGCTTGCGGTCAACTACACGCGCAAGCAAATCGGCTCGAATGTGACGCCACTGATTGCACTTGAAGCGTTAATGGTTGAGCTCAAAGACCCGTGGGTCCGAGCAGCTTCCTGATCTCGGGTTACCGTTCATACATGCGTTCACGGTTTGCGGCCTCGATTGCCGTTGCGGCGCTAGTTCTTGCTGCCTGTTCGAGCGCCAATCCTTCTTCGGTACCTATCCCGGAACCTTTGACCACTGAATCAATCCCAACAGCGTTGCAGTCGTTTTATCGGCAACAGTTGAAATGGACTGATTGCGGTGGTGCGCAATGCACCAAAATCACCGTGCCACTTGACTATTTGAATCCAGGTAAGGCAACTACACAACTCAATGTTGTAAAAGTGGCCGCACAAGGAGACAAACTTGGATCACTCTTCGTTAACCCAGGTGGACCGGGCGGAAGTGGTTTCGATTACGCGAAGTCGGCATTACAAATGTTTACGAATGCAGTGACAGACAACTTCGATGTCATCGGTGTAGATCCACGAGGAGTCGCCACCAGTGACCCCATTCAGTGTCTAACAGATCAACAAATTGATGTGTTAGCAAGTTCAGTGGTGATGTCCATTACAACACAGCAGCGTAAGCAGCTCGAAGAGCAGTCCAGGCTTCCCGCGCAAGGTTGTGGAAAATTAGCTAGTCCGAATTACGCATACATGAGCACTGAGAATGTGGCTAGAGACTTTGATATTGCGCGTGCTGTAGTGGGTGAGCAACGCTTTAACTATTTAGGAAAGTCGTACGGCACTGCTGTGGGAACGAAGTATGCGGAGTTGTTCCCCAGTCAGGTTGGTCGAATGGTGCTCGATGGTGTCTTACCCACTGATTTGACACTTGACGGCGTGACCCAAGTGCAAGCGCTTGGGTTCGAGCAAGCTTTTGTTGATTTTGTTATTGACTGCGGTACACACAATGACTGTCCGTATCAGGGCAGTGATTCACAAGTAGCCCAAAAGTTACGTGGGCTCTTCTCGGATCTCGATAAGAGTCCAATCAAACTTCAAGATGGACGAGAACTCACGGGAGCATTCGCTCGAAGTGCAGTGTTGTCCTATCTCTACTTCCCAGTGACTGATTATCCGAAATTACGAGATGCCCTCAACCAGTTAGTGAACGAAAGTAATGCGGCACCGTTAGTCAAGCTGTCGGACGAACGTTCCGGCCGCCAATCTGATGGCCAGTATCGATATAACTCGTTTGATTCATACTTCTCGGTGACTTGTCTTGATCGGCAGTTCAGGCAGTCGACCAATCAGGTAGCGAGCCTTGCCAAAGCGTGGGCGAAAATTAGTCCAACCTTCGGCGAAAATTTGGCCTGGGGGATCTTGCCATGCTCGAACTGGCCGGCGACCGCCGCTGGTCCGGCAAAGGTCAAGATTGCTAGCAGCGTTGCACCTATTTTACTTGTGTCCCGAACGCAGGATCCGGCAACTCCGGTGCAGTGGGCTAAGAATCTGCAACGAAAGATCCCTAATAGCGGATTGATCATCTGGGATTCCCAGGGCCATACGGCTTACCACCAGGGTTCTTCGTGTATCGATCGCGCCGTTGATACATATCTCTTACGGGGGACTTTGCCACTGGCGAACACTCAGTGTTCAAATGCCTAACTGCTGATACGGTCTTCGTGCGCGCCACCCCCAAAAGCGCAAATTATGGAGTTTCCTGTGTCTGTGCCTGTCGCTGCAATCGTTCCTGACCCAATGCGTTGGAAGGCACTCATCGTTATTGCGATCTCGCAGTTAATGGTCGTTCTCGACGCATCAATCGTGAATATCGCGCTGCCCGCGATGCAGGCGGACTTGGGCATCAGCGACGCGAACCGCCAGTGGGTTGTCACTGCCTACACCTTGGCCTTTGGTGGCCTACTGCTTCTGGGCGGACGCATTGCTGACTACGCCGGTCGTAAGCGCATGCTCATCATCGGGCTCATCGGTTTTGCAACCGCATCAGCACTTGGTGGTGTTGCTACTAGCCAAGGATTGTTGATTTCGGCTCGCGGACTGCAGGGTGTTTTCGCAGCTCTGCTTGCGCCGGCAGCTCTTTCGTTGATCACCGTGACTTTCACCGACAGTAAGGAACGAGCAAAAGCCTTCGGTGTGTATGGAGCCCTTTCGGGCGGCGGTGCTGCAATCGGATTGATCATGGGCGGTATTCTCGTTGAATACACCTCTTGGCACTGGACCTTGTTGGTCAACATCCCTATCGCCATCATCGCTGTGTTGCTTGCGGTGAAGTACGTGAAAGAATCACGCGCAACGGGTGATACCAAGTACGACGTTCCTGGTGCGATTACCGCGACCTTGGGCTTGATCTCATTGGTGTACGGCATCTCCAAGGCTGAAACTGTGGGATGGAATGGCACTGAGACAGTGAGCTTTATGGCGATCGGCGTGTTGCTGTTGATTCTCTTCATGTTCATTGAGTCACGCTCATCACATCCGCTGTTGCCGCTGCCAATCTTGTTAAATCGCACGCGAGGCGGTGCTTATCTAGCCTCATTCTTTGTCGGCATTGGCTTGTTCGCGATGTTCTTATTCCTGAGTTACTTCTTCCAGGCAGTAATGCACTACACGCCACTGGCAAGCGGATTGCTCTTCTTGCCGTTTTCCATTGGTGTTGTGTTTAGCGCGGGCATTGCAAGTCAGTTGCTGCCGCGTTTTGGTCCGCGATACGTCACCTTTGTTGGATTCATCTTGGTCGTTATAGGCATGTTGATCTTTACGCAATTAGCAGCAACCAGCACTTACTGGCCAAATATTTTGCCAGGCATGATCGTGACGAGTATCGGTATGGGCTTGATCTTCGTGCCACTTTCAGCGGTTGCTTTATTCGGTGTGGGTAACCACGATGCTGGCGTTGCTTCCGCTGTGCTCAACACGAGCCAGCAAATCGGTGGGTCAATTGGTTTGGCATTTTTGAACACCGTTGCCGCATCAGCCACGACAGCTTTCATCGTCACGAATAAATTGCCCGGACCAACGCCAGAAGCTTTAGTTGCTGGATTCCAGCCAGCGTTCTTCTGGAGTGTGGGAATCCTCGCTGCTGCCGGCTTAATTTGGGTGGTGTTGGTTCGCATGACTAAGGAAGACATGCAGGCGCACGATGCGGATGCGGCAACACCTGCCATGCATTAGGCCCTAGCCGGCTCGGCTAAGATCGCTTAGTCCTTGGGGGGCTGCCTCAGGGCCCCTCCAAGTGCAGGCCGCCTTAGCTCAGGGGTAGAGCAACGCACTCGTAATGCGTAGGTCCGGGGTTCAAATCCCCGAGGCGGCTCCATGCGATGCGGAGCATCGCGGTGAGTTCGGGATTTGGGAGGAGCTCACGCAGTGAGCGACGGTTCCCCGAGGCGGCTCTATCCGATGCGATGCATCGTCATGGTCGACTGGACCTGCCTCCCCTCGGACATCAACACGCGAGCGTGAATGTAAGTGCCGCGGTGGTCGCGGAAGCCATACTGAGTAGCGCGCCTGCGACCTTGCCGTAGTCGCCGTTTGCTGCATTCTCAGCATGCCTGTGGTTCGATACCGCGATAATGCATCTACGACGGCCAGGAGCGTTTGGGGGATTTCATGAAAATCAGAGTCACTGTGCGAACCCTCGCGGGTCTGGCGTGCGCAACATCGCTGCTCGCGGGTCTGACGGGTGTTGTGGCTTCGGCGGCTCCAGCGGCCGCAGCCTTCGAGCCGAAGTTGTCCTACTTCAAGTGTCCGCCTAAGTCGCTGCCTGCTGGCGTCCAGTGCGCCAGGCTTACGGTCCCCTTGGATTGGCAGAACCCCAATGACGGTCGCACGACGACCATCGCTGTGCGAGTGATGCGCTCCAAGGAGGGCAAGGGTGGGCTGACCTTCAACCCGGGCGGACCTGGAGGGTCGGGGATCGAATCCTTCCCGGCCATCTACTCACTGCTCCCGGATGACGTGGCATCCGCGTTTGATTTCGTAGGTTGGGATCCGCGTGGCGTGGGAGGTAGCGGGCCGAAGATCACTGGCCCAGCTCGGCCCTTCGTGGGACTCGGTCTGGCGCCAGGTGAGTCTGGTGGGGCCAAGATTGCCGGGACCAAGCCGGGTTCACCAG
>WLOE01000052.1 GCA_009699465.1 Actinomycetota bacterium
AGAGCAATGCGTTGTTCGGCTGAGCGCCCATGTATTCCGAAAGCTTCGAGATCACCGCGTACTTGTTCGAGTTGCTTATCGACGTTCACGCGAGCAAGGCCTGATGAGGATGGAGACACCAACACCACACCTGTGTTCACGGGTAGGTCATGATCAAAAAGATCAATGAATCCGTGGGTGTAGAGGTCATCAATATCTTCACGCGGTGCTTCGATCTCAACGAGACCCATGTAGCCAGAATCTTCAACCTGCTCACGGCGGTATTCCTCTGCAGGGATCCCAAGAGCACCAGCTGCCAGTAAGCGCATTGGTAAATCTTTGGAGACCACGATCACGTCATGGCCATCGCGACGTAACCCTTCGGCTACCGAGAGAATTCGAGTGTCATTACTGCGTTCTGCCTTGATCGCATCTGGAAGGTGTGACGTATCAACATGGTTGATTTCGATGCGAACGGTGCCGCCTTGTTCATTAATGACGATGCCTTTGCGTAGATCCGCACCTGGCTCCTGACGAAGCGACTCCAAGTTTCGCAATACCGTGCGAGCATTAAAACCCAGCGTCGGATCGTGCCGTTTACCTTCAAGTTCTTTGATCACCACTAGTGGTAGCACCACAGAGTGCTCAGCAAACGACTTCAATGCCGTTGGGTCTGACAGCAAAACTGAGGTATCAAGAACATAGGTGCGGATTTCGGCATTTACTGCTGGGCGAGATGACACGGGCGCTCGGCCTCCAGTTCGGGCCACCACCGTGGCCCGGTGCGATTACACAAAAGCGGATGCTTGTATGTAATCGCGACGTTAGAACTCAAACCCGGAAATTAGGTGCGCCACGCCGTGGATAAAAAGTTGCGCCTGGGTTAACTTCAGGTGCCGAAACGTCGGTGGCGTTCGCTATACGAGCGCAAAGCGCGCAGGAAATCCACATGGCGGAAGTCTGGCCAATAGGCCTCGCAGAAGTAGAACTCTGAATGCGCACTTTGCCACAATAGGAAGCCCGACAAACGCTGTTCACCAGATGTGCGAATCACTAAATCAGGATCCGGCTGACCTTTCGTATATAGGTGCTCTGCAATATGTTCGACGTCAATAAATTGCGCTAATTCATCGAGCGAGGTTCCTTGATCAGCATGCTCTTGCATGAGTGATCGAACAGCGTCAACCACTTCACGACGCCCGCCGTAACCGACCGCGATGTTCACGAAGGCACCAGGAGCATCAGTCGTTGCTGATTCAGCTTCTTTTAATATTCGTGCCGTGTGATCTGGAAGAAGGTCAAGGGCTCCTACGGCATGCAGACGCCACCGGCCTTGTTCCTGCATATCCACGACGGTTTCTTCGATGATGGTCATCAAAGGTTCTAGTTCTTGGGACGGACGGTTGAGATTGTCGGTAGATAGCAACCACAACGTCACATGGTTCACACCTAAGTCGTCGCACCAGCCCAAGAATTCTTCGATTTTGGCAGCGCCAGCCCGGTGACCAGCTGAGGAACTTGAGCCTTGAGCCTCAGCCCACCGGCGATTTCCATCAAGGATGACTCCGATGTGCTTTGGCATTTGATCTGCTGGGATCTGAGCTGAGAGCCTGCGCTCGTAAATCCCATAGATGATGTCTGCAAGGCCCACCTGCGCAGGTTACTCCCCGACCCGTGCACCTACTTGCGAAGCCAAAACAAAAGGATCTGTGGTTGGCGCTTGGCAGGTAAATCCCCGACAGACATATGCCGCGGCTCCCCCATCAACCAATGGCCGGTCACGAAGGAGGGGGACCTCACTCCCGGGTTCCCCTACCGCAAAAACAGCACCTGGTGCGGTGGTTCCCAGGGCAATGGACCTCAAGAGCGCCGTCGCAGAATCATCAAACCGTCCAACGATTGCAATTTCTAGTGGTCCGTCAATGAGGGCTGAAACCGCAGCTAACCCCCATCCGCTAGCCCTTGGCGCTCGCACGCCTAAATCGGCGACTACGCCCAGCGCACGTTCTGCAATCTGGCGATATTCCTGAATTCCCGTAAGGGCGCTATATGTCACACACGCATGGGCGATTGCAAACCAACCTGATGGCTCAGCGTTATCTGAAGGATCCTGCGGGCGTTGCACCAGCGGTGGCGCATCATCAGGAGTATCGAAGAAGCCACCTTGTTCATCACTGAAATGCGAAATCGCGACATCAAGGAGCACACCGCTCAGCGCAAGCCAGGAATCATCTCCGGTCACTTGATAGAGCGCCAGAAACCCTTCAGCAACACTGCCGTAGTCATCCAGGACTCCAACATTTTTGCCCGGTACGCCATCACGCGAGGTTCGGCAGAGACGATCATCACCCGTTGGTCCCAAATGAATAGCAACCAGTAGGTCGCCAGCGACAAGTGCCGCTTCCACCCATTCAGGTTCGCTCAGTAGTGCACCGGCTTCTGCCAACGCAGCAATCACGAGTCCATTCCAAGAGGCAACTACTTTGTCGTCGCGGCCTGGCGCGGTGCGCTGCGCGCGGTGAACGAAAAGTTGTTCTCTCACCTTGGCCCAACGATCAAAGTCATCGGGATCATCAGGTAATTGAAGGACTGATAACCCGTGTTCGAAGGTGCCCTCGGGCGTGACACCAAGAAGATTAACTGCCCACGACCCATCAGCATTACCGAGAACTTCTGTGATTTCTGACGGAGTCCACGCATAGAACTTTCCTTCAACACCATCAGTGTCTGCATCAAGTGCCGAGGCGAAGCCACCTTCGGGCGTTCGCATTTCCCGAAGGAGGAAGGTTGCAGATTCACGCACAATCTTCGCAGCTAATTCAGATCCCGTGAGGCGATACCAATGCACGTAAACTCTCAGCAGCAATGCGTTGTCATACAACATCTTTTCGAAGTGTGGAACTGTCCAAGACTCATCAACGCAGTAGCGCGCAAAACCGCCACCGAGTTGGTCATACATACCACCACGTGCCATTGCTGTGAGAGTTCGCTCTGCCATAAACAATGCCGCTAAATTATCCGTACGCGCGGCTTCCCGCAGGAGAAATTCCAACACCATTGAGGGTGGAAACTTTGGAGCGCCACCAAAGCCAGCATGCACTTCATCAAAATTCATTTGCAGCCGAGTAACTGCATTTGCGAGAACATCGCTTGTCGGTAGATCACCGCGTATAAAAGTGGCACGCTCATTCATTGCGTCTACAACCCGTCCGCCCACTGTGGTGACATCACCCCGGCGCTCCTCCCACGCCTGGGTGAGCGCGCTTAAGATTTCCATGAAACCTGGCATGCCATTGCGTGACGTCTTTGGAAAATAGGTGCCTGCATAAAAAGGCTGAGCATCATGATCAAGGAACACCGACATTGGCCAACCGCCATGGCCAGTAAGCGCAAGTGTTGCTTGCATATAGACCGAATCGATATCAGGGCGTTCTTCGCGATCGAGCTTGATAGCTACGTAATTTGAATTAAGAAGTTCGGCAACCTCAGCATCTTCAAAAGATTCATGGGCCATTACGTGACACCAATGACAAGCCGAATATCCAATTGAAAGAAAAATAGGAACGTCTCGCTCACGTGCCTCATTGAAAGCGGCTTCAGACCATTCCTGCCAAAGCACAGGGTTGTCTGCATGCTGTCGCAGATAAGGAGAAGTCGAATTGCTCAACTGGTTAGCCATCCGTATATCTTCCTGCACGTCGGAGTGTGGCAATTCATTGGTCATGCTCTAGCGTCTTGACGTGCATGCAGCGATTCCCGGGTTTTTCACCGGCCTCAGCCTCATCGTTGCCATTGGTGCTCAAAATGCATTCTTACTTCGGCTCGGACTTGCCCGCAACCACATCTTTACTGCTGTTGCGATTTGCGCAATCAGTGACGCACTACTGATTGCTTTGGGTATTGGCGGGCTGGGCGTAATTGTTGAACAATCCGATCTTGCATTAGAAATCGTGAGATGGGTCGGCGTGACCTATCTCGTAATTTTCGCCCTTCGCTCATTTTGGAAGGCGCGATTCCCCGATACTCTCCTGCCATCTGAACAAACAACGCGCAAACTTTCAGCCGTCATTGCGGCGACCTTAGCTTTCACCTTTCTCAATCCTCATGTGTATCTCGACACCGTGCTGCTCGTTGGGTCAATCGGTAACCAGTACGGTCCAGATCGGTGGTGGTTTGCTCTCGGTGCTGCTATCGCTAGCGCGACTTGGTTTACCAGTTTGGGCTTTGGCTCGCGCGCATTAGCGCCATTGATGTCTCGGGCTAGCACCTGGCGAATTTTAGATACCGCTATCGGCATCATCATGCTGCTGATAGCGGCTCGCCTTATCGTTGGCGACTTACACTAAACGTTACGCCTTAAATTCAGCCCGACCGTGCTTCACCACAGTGACACCATTCGATGTTGCTTCAAAAGCAACCATGCGGCCGCCTGCTTCATTAACTCCCGCATCAAAGAGATCAATTGTCAGAGTGCTGCCTGGGAATACTGGGCTGGAAAAACGTCCTGCAACTCTGGTGAGGTTTTCCGGATCACCTGCGCCAATTAAATTCACGGCGGCACCACTGCTCATGGCAAAGGTACATAGCCCTTGAACGATCTTGCTTGGGAAGCCTTCTGACCTGGCAATCGAATCATCGATGGCATGGCCGTTTCGATCGCCTGATGCGCCGCCGTATCGGAAACCTTGATCGCGCGTGACGTTGAAGGTGAATGAACCAAGTACACGATCCCGAGCGTCGTCAGGGAATGTGTGCGAAGGCGAAGCCTCGCCATACTCGATAGTGGTTGTTCCGCCCACCATCATTGTCGTCCAGAAATGTTGCAGCAAAAGTTCGCCATCTTGATTCAACACACGAAGGTCAGAAGTGATGGATACGCCAGCAGATGTTTGCTTCACCGATTGGTTGCGACCTTCAACTCGCACCATTGATCCAAGTTCGATCGGACGGAAGTAATGCACATCGTGCATTGCATGTACCCCAGCTCGGGTTCCTGTGATAGTGCCTTCCGGAACTGCTTTTGTGTTTGTTTCGATAAAGGCGCGCACGACGTGTGGAGCTGTCACCAGCGGCGATGCCTTTACTCCCGTGATGCACAGTTCATTGGGGTCGTTCGTCGCTAAGGCGTATGCCAGCACGGCGTCTGCATCTACATAAGCGTCATATGAGTCAATTGCGGGAGTCGGCACGTGCCCAAACTACCCCTGGAGGTGGCGACGTGACGTACGAATCATCCCGAATGCGATGAGGAACACAGCACAGGCGGTTCATAGGGTGGGCCTGTGAACCGGCAACTTCTCGAACTCGTACATCCAAGTTGGATGCCCGTTATGGAAGAAGAACAAGCAACCCTCACCGAACTGTGTGAATTCTTGACCGATGAGAATGACGCCGGACGGACTTGGCTACCTACACCTCAAAACGTTCTTCGAGCTTTTTCCCAGCCCTTTGATTCAGTACGCGTGCTGATCTTGGGTCAAGATCCTTACCCGACACCGAGTCATGCCGTTGGGCTTGCCTTCAGCGTGGCGCCAGATGTCAGTCCATTACCGCGCAGCCTTGCGAATATTTACAAAGAACTCATCAGCGATCTTGGGTGCTTACAGCCGCGAAATGGCGACTTACAACCATGGGTAAATCAAGGCGTCCTTCTTCTCAACCGAGTACTCACAGTTCAGGCAGGAAATGCCGGGAGCCATCGAGGTCGAGGGTGGGAACGAATCACCGAGGTAGCCATTCGGGCGCTCGCAAATCGAAATGCACCACTTGTTGCGATCTTGTGGGGCAATGATGCGCAGAGTGCCGCGTCATTTTTCATTGACACTCCCGTCATTTCTTCACCACACCCGAGCCCACTTTCGGCATCGCGTGGATTTTTCGGTTCACGACCGTTTAGTCGCACCAATGCCATGCTCGAAGAACAGGGTGCAGAACCAATTCGCTGGGAATTGCCTAGCTGATTGGACTTGGTTCAGCGCGCTTAGCCAAGTCCTTGTGCACATATCTCTCAGCAACAAAAGACATAAACGGAATAGTTCCAGCCAACAGGATCAACACTGTGCGGCCGATGGAGTAGCGAAGCCTGAAGGCTAGATCCACACCCACGATGAGGTAGAGGAAGTATGCCCAACCGTGAATGATCCAAAGCGCACCATAGAGACCAGGCTTGCTGCTGTCGCCTGAGAAATAGGACTCGAATGAGTTCCCGTCGGCCATCCACGCAATGAGGAGAACCGCCATCCAGGTGAATGCGGTGGCGAGCACCACGCCTGTGACGTATGCCATGACTCGGTAACGAAGAGCTGCTCCTGAAATTGATTTCACGATAGTCAACCTAGCCAATCTTCAAATCTGCAGTAAAGGGTGGTTCTGCACCGGCACGTTGACATGTCAAACCAGCGACTCGAATGCCGAACTTTGCTGCTTCAACAATGGCATCAATATTGTGTAAGTCAGCACGAGTGCGACCAGCGTCTAGCCAACATGCCAAGAAACCGCCACTAAAGGAGTCTCCTGCTCCAACCGTGTCAACGACATTGACTCTCGGAACGTCTAGAACAACTTCACTGTCGCTAGTGATCACTCGTACGGCCTTCGCACCATCAGTGAATAACACCACTGCACCCGATTCCTGTTGCAATTTCTTAGCTGCGTCAATCGCTGGAATACCCGGCCAAAGGAACTCAAGATCATCGCCACTCACCTTGACCAAGTCGGCGCGATCAAGGACAACTTTGAGAGTTTCGTTGAACAGAGTTGAATCAGTCATCACTGAAGGACGGCAGTTCGGATCAACCATCACTACACAACTCGCCGATACTGCTTGAACTACGGCTTGAGTTGCATGTGCGAGTGGATCAAATACCAACGCAAGAGTTCCGACATGAAGAACAGAAGTCTGTGGATTGAGCGCTGCGACTGCAGTTTGCGGCGTCAACGAAGCGGCGGCTGTACCTTCGAACATAAAGCGGTACGTCGCTGCGCCATCATCATCAAGCTCAGCAATGGCCAATGTTGTTGATTGCGCAGTGAGTTCACCTAGCGCATAGCCCACTCCATCGGCATCAAGTTGGCGCTTGATGCGGTTACCGAATGCGTCGTGCGAAACCCCACCCAAGAACGTCGCTTGATGGCCAAGTCGAGCCAAGGTGCGTGCAGTGTTAAGCGGAGCACCGCCAACCACCGACGTCACCTCGCCTGTTGGCGAAACAATGATGTCGATGAGGTTTTCGCCCATCACGGTGATCATGTGCGAAAACTTAGTCGACTGCACCATCATGCTCCGAATCCGATGACTCCTTGATCGTCAGCCAGAGCCAACGCAGGTACGCGCCCACGATAAACAGCGCAAATACCCACCACTGAATGGCATAGAAGAAGTTTTGAAGCGGGAATGGCACAGATCCCTGGGCTGGGGGCACCGGTACTGGGATTGGCGCAGGCTGCACCTGAGGCTGCTGGCTCGTCATTCGTATGTATCCCCAGCGCGCATTGGGGCCAAGATTCAAGGTGTCTTGGGAAATCGCAGGAACTGTGTTTCCCGTTCCTTTCGCTCCTTTGTAGAACGACTCGTCTGCTTGCAAAGTGCCTTGTAGGACGATCAAGCCCGCTGGCGCAGATGCTCCCGGTGACGTCACAGTCGGTAGCCACCCGCGCATCACAGCGATCAGAGAACCATCGGTCAGTCGAAGTGGCGTCACCACCCAGACACCAGGGTTCCCATTGGATTCACGATGCACCACAAAGCGTTGTTGACTTCCAACGAATGTTCCTTGCGCAGTTACCGCTCTACCAACCGTGTCACTTGTGATGTCTGAGCCAAGTGGATTGAGTCCGTCAACTACAACTGGCTGTGCCAGAGCCGCCTGCTCTTGCGCGAGTACGTCTTGTGAACGATCCCATTGCCAGCGGCCAAGGAAAATGAATCCGACAATGATGAGCACACCCACGCCTGCTCGCAACAACCACTTAGGGGTGAATGCTAAGCGTAGTAACTCATTCGCTGTTGGTTTGGCCATCTGCCTGAATTGGTTCATCCGTAGCAACCGGCGCAAGTGTGTCGGTGAGATTTTCGTCGGCGCGCTTCAGCTGTTTATTCATTGACCGAATCAAGAAGAACAAGGCAACTCCGAGAGCAAGTACGAATAGCAGTGCGATCGGACCAGCTTTATCAATGACACTTTTCATAGCGTCATCTTGAGCAAGTAGCAACATCAATTCCTCAATCCTGAGAATAGGTCTGTTTCTGGAAGTTCCGAAGGCACAAGGGATTTCGCTAGTTCAAACTCTTCCGTTGGCCAGACTTTCTTTTGCATATCAAGCGGCACTGCGAAGAAAAACCCTTCAGGGTCGATCTGAGTACGGTGTGCTAGCAGAGCCGCATCGCGAACATGAAGGAAGTTTGCGCATTCAATGCTTGTGGTCACACGGTTAGACACATCGGGACGCTTCTCCATGCGTTCAATCCATTCAAGGTATGGAGATTCAAAGCCAGAAGCCAACATCGCTTCATGTAGTGCGTAGACGCGAGCGCGAATGAACTGCATGTTGTAATAAATTTTTGAAACTTGCCACGGTTCGCCTTCGCATTGGTATTCGGGATTCGCTGCTGCGGCGACAGCTGCAATCGAGACCTCGTGCGTGCGAATGTGATCAGGATGTGGGTATCCACCTTGTTCGTCATACGTTGTGATGACCTGTGGACGAAACCTTCGGATCAGGGCAACTAAAGGAGCCGTTGCTTGGTCAAGCGGCAAGTCAGCAAAGCAACCAACGGGTAGAGGCTGTGGATTTTCTGGATCAGGAAAACCTGAATCCTCAAAACCTAGCCATTCGTGTTGCACACCGAGAATCCGTGCAGCCTCGGCCATTTCTCGACGACGAACTTCGGCAAGACCCCATTGCTCAACATCGGCCAGGGCCGCACTGTGCAGCACATCACCGCGCTCACCGCCAGTACAGGTCACCACCATGACTTGAATGCCGTCGGCTACGTATTTGGCCATCGTGGCTGCTCCCTTACTTGCCTCATCATCAGGATGCGCATGGATGGCCATGAGGCGCAGGGAGGAACTCACCTGTCTATTGTCCCTTCCCAAGTACCTGGCGCGATGCGCGGCTACCACCCGGCACAATGGAGTCACCATGCCAAGCCCATTTCAACCCAAACAACTCTCGCCAGAGATGGTCGAGCGCTACGGCCTGAACCACAAATCCATGACTGCGCGGATCGTCACGTACACCTTGGCGGTCGGTTTCGCCGTAGTCCTGGGATTTGTTGCCTTCCAAATCACGCGTCCAGGGTCTCAGGCCTCCATCATTTCTTGGAAGGTCATCGCCCCTGACCGCACGGACATCAGCTTCCAGGTGAAAACCAGCAGCGATGACCCCCTCACCTGTGTGCTGCGAGCCCAAGACCAATCGCGAGCCGATGTTGGTTACGCAAGAGTGCCGGTCACGCCCGTGGATGGCGAAATAGCCATGACCTACTCCCTTCGCACCGCAATTCCTTCGTACACGGCCGAAGTGCTTGGGTGCGGAGATACCAAGGTTCCAGGGCCCCAATTTCCCATTGGCGTTGCTCCTCCAAGCCAGCCTTGGACTCCCTAGCTACTTCGCAGAATCTGCTCTGGCGACTACCCTTATTCATCATGAGCGCCATCCCAACCACCTGGTTAACCCAAGCTGCTTTCGATCGCCTTCAGGAGGAGTACGACCACCTGACTGGGCCTAAGCGCACCGAGATCACCAAGCGCATTGAGTTGGCTCGCGAAGAGGGTGACCTCAAGGAAAATGGCGGCTACCACGCAGCCCGCGAGGAGCAGGGCAAAAATGAAGCTCGGGTTCGACAGCTCAAGCAACTCTTGGAAAACTCCCACATTGGTGCCCCTGAGTCAGAGGAAGATGAAGTTGCTCCAGGTAAGGTCGTCACGATCCTCTTTACTGCCTTTGGTGACGAAGAAACCTTCCTTCTTGGTTCACGCGAAGAGTCTGCGCTTGCTTCGGTTGCGGTGTATTCGCCTACATCCCCACTTGGTGCAGCGGTGCTGGGCAAGCGCGTTGGTGAAACTGCTACCTATGAACTCGCCAACGGCAAAGAAATGTCTGTTGAAATCCGCAAGGTGGAGGCCTACACCGGCTAAGCGTTGAGTTCGCCCTTACCGGCAATACCTGCCTGGTGACCTAATCGTGCGCTGTTTGCGGCATTGCGCCCGGCCCGCGAAGCGGTTCCACGATCGCTACGCATCTGACCTGAATACCCATGCCACGAACCACGAGCTTTACTTTCGCCACGGTGGAAATCTGCGACCTCTTGAGATTTCACACGCAACACCAAAGCGCCCGCAGATGATTGCACCTGCACTTCTTTGACCACACTGGCTCTCGCCTCTTGTAGCCGCTCGGTAATTCGTTCAATGTACGCCTTGTAAAATGCAACACGAACAGTATGCGCGGTGTGCTGTTTCACGTTACGAACCGCGCGACCTCGCACTCGCGTGACAGCCATATACGTTTCACCGCGCCATGTATCGCTCTTTACCCATCGTTGACCTGCGGAAACCATCTGCACTGCAAGCGAGGTGAAGAGCGTCTCTACTACATCTAAATCACCGGGCATGCCATAGGCAATAACAAACGTCGAGTTTGATGCAATATCAACGTGCGCGTCATTAGCGTGCGCAGCAGCAACGAAGAGTGCAATCAGATGCTGATTGGCACGTTTACCTTTTTCGCCAATGGTGACTGTGCGCATCTCAGGGGTTGTGCGTTCTTCCTTTTTCTTGATATGCGCCTGTGCCAATGCAAGATCAATACTTGCGGCTGTTGCTAACGCTTGCGCTTTCATTAAATAGGCATCGGCTTCATGCTCATTATCTGTGCGCTCTGCCTTTGCCAGCAGCGCACTAATGCGTTCAAGTGGCATCTGCGACCTCTAGCCCGGCTCCGTCGTACGCGGCACGCAATAACAGTGCCGCTTCTGCGCCAAAGACGAAGTTAGCTACCTCAACCATTGCATGACGATATGCGGGTCCATGTGCAGGAGCATCTGTGCTCCATGCGCAATGGTGCGCGAACTCATGAACGAGTACCGCTTCCTTACAGGCCCATGGTTGATCAAGCGGAATGGCAATAACCCCGTCAGGCTCGTAGTGAGCTTTGCGTTCACCCTTGCGCCCGCGAACAACGAGTGGTCCAAGATTTGGAAATCGCGATTGCAGTGCTTTGGACTGCAACCAAAAATCCACAGTGCGTTGCATAGCCGAAAGGTCACCAAGAATTTTCTGCTGGGGCAATGTGAAGGTTGAGCCGAAGAAATTCACCACGCCTCCGCGATCAAGGGCCTTGGACCAAAGATCCTCTGCGGAATACACCAAGGAGCGATCTTGATCTTTGATCGCCGAACCTCCACGCGTAGCCACCCCACGAGGATAGAGTCCGGCTTAATGACTTCCTGGCGCCCGCACCACATGGTGCAACGATCGCCGTGGCTTCGAGATCTCCCTCCAGAAGTTGCGGTGCTTTCAGCTATCGCCTTTTGTGTATCGATCGGCTTTGGCATCTTGGCGCCATCCATTCCTGTATTTGCCAGGTCATTCGGTGTCACTGCACTCGAAGCCAGTGCAGTGATTTCGGGAATGGCCCTAGCGCGACTCATCATGTCGCCGTTTTCCGGCATGCTCGGCAACCGATTTGGCGAGCGCATGATCCTGACGACCGGCTTGTTCCTCGTGGCTCTCACCAGCTTGGCGGCTGGCATGAGTCAGAGTTACTGGCAACTGCTCTTTTGGCGCGGAATCACTGGTGTGGGTTCGTCAATGTTCACCGTTTCCGCTCTCGCATTACTTCTTCGCGTTTCCAAGCCTGACCAACGCGGTCGCGCAGCGAGCGCGTTCCAGGGCGGATTCCTTCTCGGTGGAGTGGCCGGTCCAGCATTCGGCGGCATCATCGTGGCTTGGTCTATTCGAGCGCCATTTTTTGTGTACGCAGCAAGCCTGCTCGCTGCCGCAATCGTGAGTTGGGTGTTCCTTTCGAAGGCAAAACTTCAAGAACTTGAAT
>WLOE01000053.1 GCA_009699465.1 Actinomycetota bacterium
GGTCTCGACGGTGAAGTCTGACGTCGGTGCATCCTTCACGACCTTGCCCAGGCGAAGCACCACGATGCGATCAGTAACTTCCATAATGTGCGGCAATGTGTGCGAAATAAAGATGACACCTAAGCCTTGAGCCTTCGCAGTGCGAATGATCTGCAGCACTTCACCAGCCTGACGGGCACCAAGGTGGTTAGTTGGTTCGTCAAGAATGATGACCTTGTTCGCCCAAGCCACTGCACGACCGATCGCAACTGCTTGGCGTTGACCGCCAGAAAGCTGTGCAACCGAGCGATTGGATTGTGGAACTGCAATGCCCACGCGCTCAAGTTCCTTGTGCGCTTCACCGTCCATTTTCTTTTGAGCCAGGAAGCCCATCTTGCCGAGAATGCCCGGCACGGTTTCTTCGCGACCAAGGAAGACGTTTGCTGCAACAGAAAGTTGCGGAGCAAGACTCGAATCCTGGTAGAGAGTTTCAATGCCAGCTTGGAGTGCTTCGTGTGGAGACTTCCATTTGCGTTCTTGACCATCAAGCAGAATTTCACCACTCGTTGGTTGATGCACACCTGATAAGCACTTCACCAGAGTTGATTTACCGGCGCCGTTGTCGCCAACAAGGCCAACAACCTCACCCGGATACAACTGCATAGTCACATCATCGAGGGCGGTGACCGCACCGTAACGCTTTGAAATATTACGAACTTCGTAAATTGGCTCAGTCACGATGCTTTCCCTTCACTCTTGCGAAAGACTTGAATGGTGACAGCCACTGCAATCAGCACGGCAACAACTACCTGCTTCCAGTTTGGATCTACTCCGACAATGATCAGGCCGGAGGTAACAGTGGTCAGAATCAGCGCGCCCAATATCGTGCCTGAGATGCGGCCAACCCCGCCGGATAGTGATGCACCACCAATCACAACCGCTGCGATTGCATAGAGCTCAAGACCAAGACCCGATGATGGAGCTCCTGACCCAAGGCGCAAGTAGTAGAACATGCCAGCGGCACCTGCAAGCGCACCAGAAAGAATGTAGATCTTCGCGGTCTGACGGTAAACGCTGATGCCGGCCGCGCGCGTTGCAAATGGATTTGAGCCCAGAGCGAAGGTGTAGCGGCCAAATCGGGACTTGTGTAAGAACGCCCAGCAAATAAAACAGATGACGAACACGATGATGATCGGAGTTGAAATCGGGCCAAGCCACGGAACGGAAAGCTGGATGGCCTCCGATGGGCCACCTGCAATCGGGCCGCCACCGGTGAAGACAAGAGCAAGACCAGCTGCAGCACCAAGGGTGACCAAGGTTGCAATGAAGGGCACGAGTTTGGCGTAGTTGATCATTACCGCATTCAGGATTCCAGCAACACAACCAACAGCGATACAGACGAGCGCACCAATAACAAGGGTGAGGTATGGAGCCATCCCACCTTCAGTTAAGGAGCGCATCGCGAATGCACCAACGACTCCAGACAACGTACAAACAGAGCCGACCGAGAGGTCAATGCCACCGCTGACGATGACGAATGTCTCAGCGAGCGCAACGAGAACCAGTGGCCCCCAGTCAGCGAGAATGTTGCCAGCAACGCCAACGGAAAAGAAGATGCGGTTGAAGGCCGTAAAGACCGCGATCATTGCCAAGAGCACAAGGAACAAAATGAACTGTTGATTCGTCACGAATTCTTTCAATCGTGACGGTGGGGCGGTGTGCGTAGCGGTTGACACGCGGATCCTTCCAATAAACAACGCTGATAAGTGTCCTAGTAAGAAGTCTGGCCGGCAAATGCCGAAGCATTCACCGACCAGACCAACGTAGCCTTACTTATGCA
This sequence comes from Actinomycetota bacterium, assembly GCA_009699465.1. Taxonomy (GTDB): domain Bacteria; phylum Actinomycetota; class Actinomycetes; order S36-B12; family S36-B12; genus UBA11398. The sequence goes on from WLOE01000053.1 coordinate 1,820, forward strand.
ACGTAGGTGTACTTCTTGAGATCTGCTTCTGTGGTGTTCGCATCGAGAACAACGTTAGGGATAACTACCTCACGCTCGGTCACGGTGCCGCCACCAATGGTGGTGCAGATGTCTTGGATTGCAAGCTTGGCTTCAGCGCCTGGATCCTGTGCGATCAGAGCGGTGAATACGCCATCCTTGATCAACTTGACGTTGTCTGGGTAAGCGTCGTAGCCAACAAGTGCAACCTTGCCAGTCAAGCCCTTTGCCTGCAGAGCTGCAGCAGCACCGGTTCCGTTGGTGCCATCAATCGCAAAGATGCCATTGAGATCTGGGTACTTGGTCAACCAGTTGTTCACGTTGGTGTTTGCCTTGGCAGAGTTTGACTCTGAGTAAGCAACGTCAACGACCTTGATTCCTGGGTAATTAGCCTTGAGTGCAGCTTCGAAACCTTCGAGACGAGCAACGTTGGTGGTGGCAGTCTTTGAGGTAAGACCAACGACAACCTTGTAGCTCTTTCCATCTTCGTAACCAATTGCGGTTGCGATTGCGTCAGCTGCCTTGGAGCCGCCATCGGTGTTGTCACCGGTGATGAAAGCAACAGTCTTCGAAATGTCACCAACACGAGTATCGACGTTCACCACTGGGATACCAGCTGCGATTGCCTTGTCGTTGCCAGCCTGAAGTGCCGTTGGATCGGTTGGGATCAAAACCAGGCCAGCTGGGTTGGTTGCGAGAACCTGATCGAGCACTGGGATCTGCGTAGCTGGTGAGTATTCCTTGTCACCCTGCCAAACCAAGGTTGCGCCCTGCGCGGTTGCTTCTTCCTGTGCGCCAACCTTCATAGCGTTGAAGAATGGATCTGCAACTGCGCCCATCACGAAAGCGATGGTCTTGCCCTGGCATGCACCTGTAGCTGAGGTGGCGCTGTCAGTTGTTTCTGAATCGCTGCTTGAGCAAGCTGCAAGAAGCAAGGTGGTTGCGCCAGCGACGGCAATGAGGCCAGCCGTTGAGCGCTTCATGTTTGAGATTCCGAACATAGGTCAGGAGTCCTTTCGAGGGTGTGCCAGTCGATGTCTGACAACGTTGTCAGGCAGTTCTAATGCCCGGAACAGCCACTTGTCAACGGGTTTTTCAAAAGATAGACAAAAATCTTTTGACAACGTTATCTTTAGGGCACATGATCGTGCAATAAAAGCGAACGAAAGGGACAGATCAACATGTCAGTGAACGCAAATGTGGATTTTTCCACGCGTTCGCGTCCCACGATGAAAGAGGTAGCTGCCCTCTCCGGCACCAGCTTGAAGACTGTTTCGCGAGTGATGAATGATGAGGGAAGCGTCTCCCCTGAGTTGGTGAAGAAGGTAAAGCAAGCGGCCCTGTCGCTGAATTACCAGCCGAACTTCACTGCAAGTAGCTTGCGACGTAGTGATGGCAAAACCAACACCATCGGATTACTCCTCGAGGATGTCGCGAACCCCTTTTCTTCCGCATTGCAACGCGCAATCGAAGAAGTAGCTCGCATTCGCGGAGTTGCTGTGCTCGCTGGAAGTGTTGACGAAGACCAGACACGCGAACGTGAATTAGCTGCAGCATTTATTTCTCGTCGTGTAGATGGACTCATCGTTGTTCCTGCAGGTCATGATCAGTCGTATTTACAAATTGAAAAACTCAGTGGTACGCCGATGGTGTTTGTTGACCGGCCCCCATCACTTTTGGATGCAGACTCTGTTCTTTCTGCAAACCATGAAGGCGCCAAACTTGGTGTGCAGCACTTGATAGCTAACGGTCATGATCGCATCGCCTATCTCGGTGACCTTGAAACCATCACAACAGCCGCAAATCGTCTGGCTGGCTACCGTGACGCTTTAGATCGCGCCGGTATTGATTTTGATGCGTCGATCGTTAAGCAAAATCTACGTGCAAGTGTTGAAGCAGAGCTTTTCACCAATGAATTAATGGCATCTGATTATCCTCCGTCTGCGATTTTTGCAAGCCAGAACTTGATTTCTATAGGCGTGATGCAAGCGCTTCATCGGGCAGGATTGCAAAACAACATTGCATTAGTGGGATTCGACGATATTCCAATGGTTGATCTGATTACTCCAGGCCTTACCGCCATCATCCAAGATGTTGCTGGTCTTGGAAAAACGGCTGCTGAAATACTTTTCAATCGCATTGACGGCGAACAACTTGATACACAACATCGAGTCCTTGATGTTGAACTTGTTGTCCGAGGCTCTGGTGAAATCCAAGGCCCAATTCGTCGCACTCAATCCAAATAAACCAATTCCAGAAAGGCCGCACCATGGCACAGCCGCTCTACCTCATTGCAACGATCCGTCCAATACCGGAACACAGGCAAGCCCTGATCGAAGAGTGCAAGAAGCTGGTGAACGCATCACTTCAGGAGGCAGGTTGCGAACTGTACGACTTAGTCATCGCAGACGAAGATGACTACTTCACCATGATGGAGAAGTGGACAACAAAGGCTCATTGGGATGACCACATGCTCACCGCCCATGTTGCGGCAATGGGTGATGTGGAAAAAAAGTACTGCCTTGAACCAAATCAGTTGAAGTTTTTACTACCCGCCTATTAATTCTCAGCGGCGTAAGCAGCGGCGCTGTCACCAGCAATACGTCCAAATGCAAAACAGGTTGCCGTTGGGTTGCCGCCAATTGACATGGGGCCAGCTAAGCCACCGGCACATTCACCACCGGCAAACAGACCTGCAATTACTTCATGCCGAGTGTTGAGCACCTCACCAAACGCATTGACGCGCGGACCGGCACCAGTGAAGCCGATCGATGAGAGGCGAATTTCGGTGGCATAGAACGGTCCGGCCTCAACAGTACGGAGCACGGATGAATCTTTCAGCTGAACTGAGTCGAATCCGGCTTCAACATCTGCGTTGTATTTCGCGATCGTTGAAGCAAGGTTCTCGCGTGCAATTCCCAACGTGTCAGCCATTTCATTGAGTGAGGTGGCTTTCACTATTTCACCTTGTTCAACCATTGCATCGACAACGTCTTCAACCCAGTCAGGGTGTAAGCGTCGCTTAGGTGTCCCCTCCTCGGATCGAATTCCGGACGGGTTGTAATCGTTCTTGGCGGCTTCATCAAAAATCGCGTAGACAGGTGCAACGGCAGAATTAAATGCGCCATGCATTGCAGCGATACCGGCAGTCTCATCAACAAAGCGTCGGCCAGTGGCGTCAATCATGATCAAGTGACCAGGCAATGCAGGGTTGGAAACCTGAACATATCCAGGTCGGATGGTTGCTTCGTAATAATCGCGACCAGTGATTTGCGCGCCCACAGATTCAGCCAATGGAATTGCATCGCCTTGCGCGTACGGAGCGAGTTCATCACCACCGACAGGAAGAACCCAATCGCCTGCAAGTTTTGCAAGTTCGGGCATCCAGATATTCACAAGTTCCTTATTGCCGCCCATTCCGCCAGTAGCGAGTACTACGGCCTTGGCACGGAGTTGTTCGCCGGCTGCTTCAATGCCAACTACTCGTCCGTCTTCTACAAGAAGTCGGTCGACTCGGTGGTTGAGCGCGAAATCAACACCTTGGGCGCGAGCAAGTTTGGTCAGTACATCAATGATTTGCTGGCCACCCCGAGTGCGGTGGATGCGGGGAACTTCAAAACTTTCATTGGGAACGATTCCACGGATTTCAACACCGTTGTCCGCAAGCCATTCAATTTCTCTGCCAGCCCCTTCGCATAGTGCCCAAGCCACCGAAGCATCAAGGCGGAATGCATTGAGCCGCATGTATTGGTCGAACATGGCTCTTGCCGAGTCGTCGATGCCAGCCTCACGCTGGAAACGAGTTCCGGCACCCATGATGTTGGACCAAGAAAAGCGGCTTCTTCCACCGATTTCAGGCTGCGCTTCGACGACGAGAACAGAACAGCCGCTTGAACTGGCAGCCACAGCCGCACGTAATCCTGCAAAGCCACTACCCAGAACGATTACGTCGACGTCAGTCATAAGGGGCTCTCCAGAACTCAAGTGTGAGGTTTCTTACGGGGGTAATCTTAGCGAGGTGACCACTTTCCCGGCCTCATGAAGTTGGTGAGTGGTTCAATAGACATGCCCACACAAGGGGCGCGCAATTCGCATTCGAAATCTTGGAGGAATGGTGTCGCTCACCCTGCGTCGCAACGATTATTCGCTTACCGACGAGCAAGGTCAGCTCGTTGACATGCTGCGCGACATTTTCACCGAGCAGTCTCCGATCGCAGTTGTGCGTGCCGCTGAGCCGCTTGGCTTTGACCAAAAACTTTGGGACACCGTCAAAGAAAATGGTTTGGTCACAATTTCTGTTCCCGAGAGCGCTGGCGGTGACGGTGGCGGCCTGGTTGAACTCGTGTTAGCGGGAATTGAGATCGGCAGAACTGCGGCACCCGTTCCTCTCCTTGATCAGGTTGTGGCCTTGCGCGCGTTCGCGGCTCTGAAGGCTGCTGGCGCGGATCTGGCCGGACTCGATATGGATGCCGCACTTGCTGGTGATCTGATCGTCAGTATTGCTCCGATTTCTACTTGGGAGCTTGGCTCCCAATTAATCCCAAGTGGTGCTGTCGCAAAGGCTGTACTTGCGTTCAAAGACGACTCAATCATTTTGATGAGTCGTAAAACACTTGCGCCACAGGCGCAAAATGAAGGCTGTGCACCAGTTGCTTGGTGGAGCCCAACCGATTCAGATGTCGCTACCACGACTGTGCTCGAGGGCGCTCAAGCACTCGCTACTTGGGAACTCGTGCAGCGCGAGTGGCGTATTGCTACTGCCTCGTCACTCGTTGGACTGCTAGCAATTTCAAGTGAAATGGCGCGGGAGTATGCGCTTGACCGTAAAGCTTTTGGTGTGACGATCGCGAAGTTCCAGGCGATCTCACATCAACTTGCCGACATTCACATGGATGTCGTGACTGCCCGCAACATGACCCTGAAGGCTGCATGGCTAACAGAGAACGAACCGGAATACCGACCAGAACTTGCAGCGATGGCGATGGCGCACGCAACCCGCGCTGCTCTTCGCAGTACAACCAAGGCTGCGCACGTGTACGGCGGCATGGGTATCACGCTCGAAGCGGACATCAGTTTGTTCTTCCGCAAAGTGACTTCTTGGTCACTCGTTGGTGGCGGCCAGCGGCGCGACCTTGAGGAAATTGCGCGTGCAATTGATACGAGAGCAGCCGAACTTCAACTTCAGTCTTCGAATCGATAGGTGGATCAGACATGGATTTCAGTCAGGTTGATTTTACGCCAGAACAACTCGCACTCGAAAGCGAGATTCGCGAGATCATCGAAGCGAACTGGACCCCGAACTACGCTCATATCGCGGTTGATCACGATCGCATGCCGGTAAAAGTGCGCATGGAGTTTGCCAAGCGTGGACTGCTGCACCCAGATCTTCCAAAAGACCAAGGTGGCGCAGGATTGGGCGAACTTGAGTTAGAAATGATTGCTGGCATAGCTGATGAGTACTGGATGCCAACAAACGTTTCGAACTCCATGCTCATTCCAACCTTGGAAAAACATGGTTCAGCATGGCTGAAAGAACATGTGTTACCAGGGATACGTCGCGGTGAGATCACCACATGCCTTGGTTACTCAGAGCCTGACAACGGCTCAGACATTGCCGCTGCAACAACAAAGGCAGTTCAAGACGGTGACACCTGGGTGATTAACGGGCAGAAGATGTGGACCACGTGGGGCAACGAGTCTGATTATGTGTTTCTTCTTGCTCGCACAGGCGCAGTTGAAGAAAAACACCGCACTCTCACCATGTTCCTGGTGCCGATGGATACGCCAGGAGTTGAAGCAACTCCAGTGTGGATTCTTGGGGGCGGTCGCACCAACGTAACCTTCTATACCGATGTGACAGTTTCGGATCAATACCGAATTGGTCCGGTAAATGAAGGCTGGAACGTCATGTCCGAACCGCTAGCTACCGAACATGGTGCTGGCGTGGAAACTCAAGGCGTGGCTCCTGTTAATGGCACGATGGGCCAGACCTTCTCACGAGTGTTTGAAAAGTTTGTTGATGCATCGATCAAGTGGGCTGCTTCGCGCAAAACTGCCGATGGCAAGTCTCGTCTTGAGGATCCAATTACGCGGATGGCTATCGCTGAAGCCATGTTGGATCTTGAAATGTGTTGGAATGCTGAAGGTGAACTTGGCAAGCCGATGTCTGCTGAAGCACTTTCACGCAATGCGGATCGCATGGCTGACATTGCCGCTCCAGAAGGTTTACTCGACTTCGGCGTTGACGGCAGTATCTATGCCGGCAACATTGCAAGCGAACGCCAACATGCGCCAGGTACTTCTGTTTATGGTGGAACTACTGAGATCTACCGAAACAATCTGGCACGTCGACTCGGGTTGCCACGTCCTTACTAGAGAAGTACAGCGTCTCTAGTTTTTGCTGGCAGGTTCCCAATAGGGTTCTTTAAACACGTATCCAAATGCTGCACTTGCAGATTTCGCCTGTCGCACCTTTGACCCCATGTGGCCAAGTTCTGAGAACAGCACCTTCAGTGGGTTGTATGTGCCCACGGGAATGGTCAAACCATAGTTAGGTGGCTGCAATGCATCGATACCTACGAAACTGCCAAACATGCGGTCCCAAATGATCAGGATGCCGCCGAAGTTTTTATCGATGTAGACCTTCTGGAATGCATGGTGGATCCGATGGTGATGTGGGGTATTGAAGAGGTACTCGTACCAACGTGGCAATTGTGGGCTCCACGTTTGATGGAGGGGTAGCTGGTACAGGAGCACGATTGAAAATGCGCCGATGACGTACAGCGGACCTATGCCCAAGAGGCAAAGAGCGGAAATAGCCACGACGTCCCAGAACTCATCCAGGAATGAAATACGAATTGCAGTTGATGGGTTGTAGTGCTCACTTGAGTGGTGGACTGAGTGCGAACCCCATGCCAGTTCAACTCGATGGCCAACACGATGTGCGCAATAGTAGAGAAAATCTACGCCGATGAGCGCAAGTGCGAGCGTCAACGCAATCGCCCATCCATTGTTCAGGTCGCCACCAAAGAGGTTAGCGATGCCCTGCTCCAGGTTAATCGGCGTATGTTCTGTCAGGAATTTCATCCAAATGAAACCCAGAGGAAAAACGAGAAGAATATTGAGAAATCGTGTGATGGCACTCACTGCGAGTGACGTTGTCGCATCCGAAAGAACGTCACGCTTCACTGGCTCCTTCAAAAACCACCTGCGAAAAATTTCAATAAGGAACAGCGCAGCGACGCCAAACCCCAAGATCACCAAACTAGGGTCGGTAGCTCCAAGCGTTGTCATCAAAGTCTCGACAACGAGGATTGGAAAAAGCACGAGCGCCACAATTTTAGGTGCAGTCATGAATACCTTTGGATTACTGGTGGCGTCTACATCAGCACTTAAACTCGGCTTCGTCATCTCTTCCTCACATCAATTCTGGGGGCGGATCACAAGGATGTTTGGTCATTAATTTTTGCAATGGCAAAGCATAAACACAACTGTGGCGGGCCCCGGAAGGGACCCGCCACAGAGTGATTTACCGAGCTCGGACTATCCGTAGATGACCTTGCCGGTGGTGGTGTCGATGTACTTACCACCACAGGTTGCCTTGGCGTCAGGGATCAATTCAGTTCCCTTTGCCTTGGTGTACCAACCACAGGTGATTGGGTTGCCGTTTGGCATGATGCCGTTTGGAACAAACGAGACCTTGCCTGGAAGCATGCCAGCACCGTCGTAGCTCGAAACCTTGCGAAGTTCACTGATGAACGATGCGCGGGTTGGGCACTTGCCTGCAACCTTGAGACCCTTGATGAACAGGTCAGCACCGACGTAGCCAAGTGGAGCAGCTGGAAGGTAAGGGTTCAATCCGGCAGCCTTCATAGCGCCTGCGAAGGTCTTCACTGAGCGAACGTTCACACCAACAGGCACGGTGCCGTAGGTCTGACCAAGTGCGCCATCAAGTGCGCCGTTAGCGCTCTTCAAGGTAGCTGGGTCTGAAAGACCAGCAACTGCGAATGACTTCAAGGTGACACCCTGCTGCTTCATGGCCAGCGCCAAAGAAATTGCGCCGTCGATGTAGCCGGAGTAGTTCACGGCGTCAACGCCCGAGCTCTTGATACGCAGTGCTTCTGAGGTTGCATCGTGAGCGCCTGGAGGTGAGTCAGCGATACGAAGACCAACGGTGATACCAACCAATGGTGCAAGGTTTGCAATTGCGTTCTGCGAAGCAGCAGCACTTGCAGTTGCGTGGTTGATAATTGCAATCTTGGTTGCGCCTTCTTGCTTCTGCTTCTCGAGTACGAGAGTAGGTGCGTATGTAGGGATCGAACCTGTGGTTGCACCCGCGTCACCGAAAGCGTTGATGTCAGTACCAAATGGTGCGTTTGAGAAACCGGTGATTGGAATACCGGCTTCCTTCAGTGTTGGGTACATGGACACTGTTGAGGTGGTGGTCGTCAAACCAAACACACCATCACCAATTGCCTTCTGTACCTGTGAGATCTGCTGAGCGGCGTTGGTTGCATCGTCATAGATGGTGAGTTTGATCTTGCGACCGTTGACGCCACCCTTTGCGTTTTCTTGGTCAACGCGAAGCTGTGCAGCTTCCTTTGAGCCAAGGAATGTTGTTGCAGCTGGACCAGTAACTGAGTCGATCATGCCAAGCGAGATAGACGTTGGAGTAACGCCAGGACTTGCTGGGCAAGATGCGTTGGTTACTGCAGCTGGCTTTGGTGCTGGTGCGGCCATGGCGGTTGTTGCCACGACGCTCAGCAGCACTGAAGCACTGGCACCGGCAGCAAGAGCTGTCGATACGCGCGCCTTGCGCGAAATGTTGAGCATTGATCCTCCTAGATATCCCCAGACGATGTGCGTGGGGAGTCAGAGTAATCTTTGGGTTTAACCCTCTATTTTCACCACTATAACGGTCGAGTGATACGAAATCGTTACAAGATTTAGGGATGAAATAGGACTTTTGCGGCGAGATTTTGCTCAAAAGGCAAGATCAGCGGCGAACCAGCGAAGCGATTCACCAATAGTTCCTGCCTACGCATAACTCTCTTTGAACAGGGATGAAGCTTCGTAAAGAGATTCGGTATCCAAGAAAAGATTTGTCAGGACTCTTGTGAACTTCCTGAGAA
>WLOE01000054.1 GCA_009699465.1 Actinomycetota bacterium
AAGCGCGCCACCGATGTTTGGAACGTAAGTCCAATCGAAGGTTGGCTCTCCGCTTGAGTACTTTGAATCAGTCTGGCCGTAGACGAAGGTGCCCTTAGTGAAGTTGCTCTTGCCGGTGCCGGAACCTGTTGAGGTGTAGTTCACGGTGAAGTTGCTCTGCGAGGCGTTGAAATCAGCCGCACACTGTGAAATGAATGGGTAAGGGAATGAAGCTCCGCCACCACTGATGGTCTCTGCTGCCTGAGCAGGTGCTGCAACGGCAATTGCTGATGCAGCAAGAGTTGTCGTTGCAATAGCTACGAGAGTGCGACGCACTGGTTTCTCCTTTGATGATTTGAGTAAGTCCTACTGGAATGAAAATTAGGTTGTTCAGATTTACGAATTACGTCTGTTCTATGACAACCATCTGACTGTTAGATGAACAGTCGGTGTCACGATTTGCCACAAACTTGGTGAACAGTTGGTTACCCAAATCGTCCGTTGACGTAGTCAAGGGTGCGCTGATCCTGAGGGTTGCCGAAAATGTCAGTGGTTTTCCCCTGCTCAACCACGTGGCCTGGTTCGCCTTCTGCTGCCAGGAAGAATGCCGTGTTATCAGCAACACGCACCGCCTGCTGCATGTTGTGGGTAACGATCACGATGGTGATGTCTTTTGACAACTCGCGGATCGTCTCTTCAATTTTCAAGGTTGATGCTGGGTCAAGAGCTGAACATGGCTCGTCCATGAGCAAGACGTGCGGGTTGACTGCAAGTGCTCGTGCAATCACGAGTCGCTGCTGTTGGCCACCGGAAAGCTCGCCAGCTGCATGGTCAAGGCGATCTTTGACTTCATTCCAGAGGCCAGCAGAGGTCAGTGTCTGCTCAACAAGTTCATCGTGATTGCTGCGCTTCATGCCTGAAAGCTTCAGACCTGACAACACGTTGCCCCGAATGGTCATCGATGGGAATGGGTTTGGCTTCTGAAAGACCATTCCAATGTTCAGGCGGATGTGCACTGGGTCAACGGTCGGGCCGTAAATATCTTTGCCTTCGTACAAGACTTCGCCAGCAAGCGCTGCACCTGGAAGCAACTCATGCAAACGGTTCAGCGTTCGAATGAAGGTTGACTTACCGCAGCCTGACGGCCCAATAAGTGCTGTGACCGTGTTCTTCTCGAACTGCATGTTCACACCTTCAAGCACCTTGCGGGTGTTGAACCACACGCTCACATCACGTGTCTCAAGTTCAATAGGGCGAATCTCGGCGGCCTTGGCAAATTCATTTTCGAGCGCAACAACGCTCTTCTCGAACTCTGCTGTTGACATGTCGTCTTCCTCCATGATTGATCTCGCCTTGCCTTACTTGACTTTGTTGCGGCCGATGAGCCGCGCAGTCGTGAACAAAATTGCTACTAACACCATCAAAATCAATGCTGAGCCCCAAGCACGTGTAACTGCATCTGGATACGGCTGAGCAACGTTTTCAAAGATCGACACAGGCAGCGTGCTGATTGGATCTGAGAAGGGATTCGTCACCGTCGCATCGTTCTTGCCAGCAGTCATCAGGAGCGGGGCAGTTTCACCGATCACTCGAGCGACACCAAGGATGATCGCTGTGACAATGCCGGTTTTGGCCGCAGGAAGCACGACCTGAAAAACAGTGCGCGCGCGAGTCGAGCCGAGTGCAAGAGCTCCGGTGCGAAGATCGTCTGGAACCAAGCGCAATACTTCTTCAGCTGTACGAGCAACCGTTGGCAGCATCAAAATTGCGTAAGCCAAACCACCAGCAAATGCGCTGGTGTTGATGGCACCGGTCAAAATCAAGGTAGTGAGAATAAACAAACCGGCGACCACGGATGGCACACCCGACATCGACTGCACGAAGAAGCGAACATAAGGAACTGCCTTGCCACGCACTTCAGTGATGTAAATCGCTGTGGCAATACCAATTGGTACTGCGATCAAAGCTGAGATTGCAACGATCAACAGCGTGCCGAGGGCAGCGTGAGCAATGCCGCCATACTCAAGGGGTGTTGATGGGCTGATGTACGTGGAGTTTTGGGTCAGGAAAGGAATCGACAGAGCCTTGAGGCCATGCGAGAGCAATGACCAGATCACCGAAATGATGACTACAAAACTGAAGATCGATGCACCAATTGCATTCACAATGATGATCGAGTCACCAATGCCGCGCTTGCCTTTAGTGAGGGAGGCGGCAATGCCTGAGGCAATGAGTTGAAGTGGCAGGTAAATGACCATGACCAAGGCATCGGGGATGTCGCTGAATTGAAACATCGCTACGACGATAAGTAACGGCACGATTACAGCCAGAGCGACAGTCACATCGAATTTCTTGGTGCGCTTATTCCACGGACGAATGCGTTCTTGCTGCTGCAAGGTCGGAATTCTCGATGGATCAAATAGCGTCGTCACTTCTTCAACCGTCCTGTCCGGCTGACAATGAGGTTGGCGATCATGTTGACGATGAGCGTCATGAGGAACAAGAAGAAGCCGGCAGCGAGAAGCAACTGGACTTCGAATGGACCGGAAGCTTCACCAAAGCGGGAAACGATCAACGTTGCGACTGAACCGCCGCCTGATTCGATGACGTGGTACCAGTTGGTGTCGTATACGAGCTTGAGTACGAAGAACACGGCAATGGTCTCACCCAATGCGCGGCCAAGACCGAGCATCACACCCCCGACGATGCCGCCGCGGCCATAAGGAAGCGCAACGTAGCGAAGCATTGTCCAAAGGGAGCAACCAAGCGCTTCAGCTGCGTTAATCAGATCTGGCGGTGTGCGACCAAGAACTTCACGAGTGACCGACGTGGTAATGGGAATCACCATGATGGCAAGAACAAAACCCGCGATAAATGGCGTTCCTAAGAAGTTGCCAGATGCATTTTCAAAGAAAGGGATCCAGCCTAGATATTCGTTCAGTAGCCGCTGCCACTCATCAGCTTGAGGGTTCAGAACGTAGAAGGCCCATAAACCCAAGATCACTGAGGGAATAGCTGCCATCAGGTCGATCGAGTTAGTCAAAACCGATGCAAGTTTCTTGGGTGCAAGAAAGACGATAAAAATTGAAAGCAAGAGAGACGCCGGAACAGCAATAACCAAGGCAACAACTGAAAGCAAGATCGAGCCATAAAGCATGCCGAAAATGCCAACGGAGACTGGATCAGTGGTGAGATCCCAAGCTGTGGTGGTTAAGAAACTGAAGCCAAGCTCCTGAAACACAGGAAGTGCTTGGGCACCCAAGAAGACGGCGATACCCGCCAAGATGATGAGCGAAACAAACGCCGCAACCGTGATGGCCCGATTGAAAACCCGGTCGCCGCGATGCGAGGTCGCCGCTGCTTGGAGATCGCGCTGTTGAAGGTCCGGGGTGGCCATGTCCAGATACTGGTCTAGGCAGGTTGACGGCAAGGGGCTCCGAGGGGGAACACTGATCGACATAAAGATGAACGGAAAGTGAATTCCCCCGAGGGGGAGCCACTTGGCATCGTTTCCATGAGGGGGCAAGGTTGACCCATGCAGATTGAAATGTGGTCAGACCTCGTGTGCCCGTGGTGCTTTATTGGTAAGCGCCAACTTGAGATTGCTCTTGAGCAGTTCCCCCATCGCGATCACGTAATGGTGAACCACCGGGCCTATCAGCTCAATCCCCAGGCTGAACCATCAACCACTCCGACCACCCAAATGCTGGCCCAGAAATACGGCGTGAGCTTGGACGAAGCAAACGCAATGTTGCGCAACGTGAGCGATGCTGCTGAGCGGGTCGGACTCAACTTCCAGCTTGAACGCACCTTGAGTGGAAACACCCGAGACGGACATCGATTAGTGCTGTGGGCGCAACGCATCGATCACTCCAAAGGGCAGCAACTTCTTGAGACCTTGTTGAGTGCTTATTTCGAAGGCGGTGAATCAATCTTTGGAATTGAAACGCTGGCGGAGTTCGCGTCAGCTTCCGGTTTCAATGCAGCTGAAGCTCTGGTGTTTTTACACTCGTCGGAATTGATTGATGAGGTACGACGCGATCAGGAAATTGCGCAAGCTCTTGGCTGCACTGGTGTTCCATTTTTTGTTATCGATGATCGCTTCGGTGTGACCGGAGCACAATCAAGTGAACTTTTTGCATCGGCACTTCAACAAGCCTGGGATTCAAGGGTTACTACGAAATGACGGGGCAGATATTTTTGATTCGCCACGGTGAAACGAAGTGGAGTGTATCGGGAAAACACACTGGTAGCACTGATGTTCCACTCACACCCAAAGGAAAGGAAGCAGCACGAGCGCTTGTAAACGTCGTTCCAAAAAATCCTGATCTTGTCTTATGCAGTCCACTCCTTCGTGCACAACACACTGCGGCACTCGCCGGACTAGTGGTGACTCGAATCGAGCCGAATCTCATTGAATGGGATTATGGGAACTATGAAGGTCGAACTACTGCTGAAATTCGTGCAGAACTGAAGGACCCATCATGGCTAATTTGGGATTACCCAATACCGAATGGCGAACAACTCACCGATGTTGCATTGCGAGTCGATCGCGTTATCGCTGAATTGATTCCTATCGTGCAAAGCGGCGGAACTGTTGCACTCGTTGCCCATGGTCACGTGTTACGTATTTTGACCGCTCGTTGGCTAGGTCTTAGCCCAATCAATGGGCGCCTTTTTGCTCTATCGCCAGCGACGGTATCGACTTTAGGTTTCGAACATGAGCAACGCGTGATCACCATGTGGAACGCACCCGCGTAGATTGGCACTGTGCAGAACAACGCTTCAACCCCACGCCAACTCCGGTTTGCGGTGTTTTTGCAATCATTTGCCGCCCTTTTGCTCCTTGGCGCAGGTATCGTGCGAATAAGCGCCCTCGGAGTGGATCTTTGGGCTGTTGTTTTCCTCATTCTTGGCCTGGTCGCTGCTACTGCAGCTGTGCTGATACTTCGAGTAATCCGCAGGTCATAGACTTCCCTCACCAAGGGGAGCTCGCATATTCGGCGGGCTGAGAGGGTGGACGCATCCACCGACCCACACAACCTGATCTGGGTAATGCCAGCGCTAGGGAAAAGGTCGAAATGTTCTCGTCAGTTTTTAAGAAAATTGCCGTGCTTAGCGCTGCAAGCTCACTTGCACTCCTTGCAGCCTGCGGGTCATCTCAAGAGCAAGCAGGGCCTGCTGCGGTCACCCTCCTCACCCACGACTCATTCGTGGTGAGCGAAGCACTCGTTGCTCAACTGAAAAAAGAAACTGGCATCACTCTCAAGATCACCACCGCTGGAGATGCCGGGGCCATGCTTGCTGGAGCGGTACTCGCTGCAGGATCGCCGAGTGCCGATGTGATGTTCGGAGTCGATAACACCCTGTTGGCTAAGGCGACGAATGCTGACGTGTTCTCCGCTTACACCTCGAAAAATCTCGACTTGGTTAGCCCAGCATTGAAAACCGATACCGGCAATGGTGTTGTCACGCCAATTGATTACGGCGATGTGTGTATCAACATCGATGATGCGTGGTTCCGTAAACGCAATGTTGCCGTACCCACATCAATCGATCAATTGACCCAGCCTGCGTATAAGGACCTGCTCGTTGTCCAAGACCCTGCGACCTCATCACCAGGCCTTGCCTTCATGCTGGCAACACAAGCCAAATTCGGTGATCAATGGCTGAGCTACTGGAAGCAACTTGAAGCCAATGGGGTTCAGGTATCTGGTTCCTGGACAGACGCGTACGAAAGCGCGTTCAGTGCATCTGGAGGTACTCGACCACTCGTCGTTTCATACGCAACGAGCCCTCCCGCTGAAATTGTGTACGCAGCGAATCCAAAGCCAAAGAAACCTTCAACATCAGTGCTGACCGACGGGTGCTATCGACAAATCGAATTCGCTGGAGTGCTACGCGGAACACAAAATGAAGGCGCCGCTCAGCAAGTTGTGGACTGGTTGCTTTCACCTGCAGTTCAGGCCGATCTACCGTTGTCAATGTTCGTGTTCCCTGCTCGGGCTAACACACCACTGCCTGAAGTATTTACAAAATTCGCTACGAAGGTCCCTAATCCATTACAACTGCCCGCCACTGTTGTTGATGCCAATCTCAAGACCTGGCTCAACCAGTGGGATGAGGTGATGAACCGCTGAACTCACCAGCCTGGTTGAAGTGGGTGTGGGTGTTTCCCGCACTCTTTCTTTGCATTGCACTTGGACTTCCACTCGCAGGAGTCTTACGGAATTCGCTCAGCGACATATCCGCAGTTGATTTCTCACCCCAATTTGGAATTGCGGTAACTGCAGGTGGGCAAGCGCTCATCAGCACCATCGGTGCGCTTCTGATTGGCTTGCCTATTGCGGGGATTTTGGCGACATATCGTTTCCGCGGACGAGGGTTTGTTCAGGCACTTGTCACGGTGCCTTTCGTGCTCCCGACGGTCGTCATCGCTTTAGCCTTCCGTGAACTCTTTGGATCGTTACTGAGTCCGGGGCTAGCGCTTGTGGTCATCGCACATATCTATATCAATCTCGCTGTCGTCGTGCGCATCGTTGGTGCAACCTGGCAACAACTAGACCCTCGAATGGTCGTTGCAGCACGGAGTTTAGGCGCTTCACCTTGGCGAGCATTTCTCACTGTGACATTGCCTCAACTCAAAGCGGTCCTCGCTTCTGCAGCATCAATCGTTTTCGTTTTCTGTTTCACATCCCTTGGCGTGGTGCTCGTGCTGGGAAACGGCGGAACTCGAACCCTGGAAACGCAAATTCTTCGTCAGACGTCATTGCTGCTCGATTTTCCAACTGCCGCAATTACCGCTTTGCTCCAACTCATCGTGGTTTCGATAGCACTACTCCTTGGCGCTCGCGCATCCATGAACGCCACCCAGAACGCTCGCAATCTTCGTTTCACTCGACTCTCGGTTATTCGAGGTATTCGGGCACGTACGTATGTTTTTCTCGTCGCCATCGCTGCCTGCATCTTCGTGATCTTGCCCTTGATCTCCTTAGCCAGCGGATCACTGCGTGATTCACATGGATGGACACTTCAATGGTGGCAATCACTGACAGAACTTGATGCCGGAACTACACGCTTAGGTTCACCGCTCACGGCAGTAGTCACATCAGTGAAATATGCAGTCATTACGGGTTTTATCGCAGGAGTCATAGGAGTTTTGGCTGCTATGAGTGTGCTGAGTCATCGCCTGGGACGAGCAATCTTGGTAATTGCTCTTGCTCCACTAGGGATTTCTGCCGCGACCTTGGGTTTGGGTTTTATGTTGGCATATGGTCGGCCACCTTTAGACTTGCGGGGCGCTGATCTCCTTATTCCACTCGCGCATTCAATCGTGGCGGTTCCGCTTGTGATTGCCGTGGTACTCCCAACTTTGCGTTCAACTGATCAACGATTCGCAGTTGCTGCCAGTTCACTCGGAGCTCGACCGACTCGCGCCTTCTTCACGGCATACGGACCCATTTTGCGCATCGTTGCGTTCGCAGCAGCCGGACTTGCTGCATGCGTCTCGCTCGGCGAATTCGGTGCTGCATCTTTCCTCGCTCGTTCAAGTTCACCGACTACGCCCGTGCAAATCGTAAAACTGTTACAGCGCCCCGGTGATCAGTCATTTGGTGTTGCGTGCGCTTTGGCAGTAATTCTTGTGCTGATAACTCTTACGTTGGTCGCGGCAATTGACGCATTGAGCAGAAAGCGGTGGGTAAAGGTATGAGCGCGTTCCAACTCCAAGCATTGGTTGTGGGTTACGAATCCCCACTTCTCACTGCCAACCTCTCGATTGAATCGGGTACCGCAGCAATCCTTGGTCCAAGCGGCACAGGTAAGTCAACCTTGTTAGCGACTGTTCTTGGCAGTCACCCTGCGATGTCTGGTTCAATCGTGATCAACGGCACTGACGTGACGCAGATGCCTATCCATCAACGTTCTATCGGCATGGTGTTCCAAGATCCCCTTCTCTTCCCACATCTCACAGTTTCCCAAAATGTCATGTATGGCTTGCGCCGAAATGGGCTCAATAAGACGGATTCACTTAAGCGAGCTCTTGAGCTGCTTCAATGGGTTGGAATGCAAGGCTTTGAGTCTCGATCACCACAGGAACTCAGTGGAGGTCAGGCGCAACGCGTGGCTCTAGCGCGTGCACTAGCACCCAATCCAGCCGTCCTACTTCTCGATGAGCCATACAGTTCCCTTGATGCAGAACTACGCAATCGATTGGCAACTGAAGTCGCTGATCTCCTGAACGAACGTGATGTTCTTGCGATTCACGTAACTCATGACCAATCAGAGGCATGCAGGATTACCGACGCTGTCTATCGAGTGGAGCACGAACGCTTAGTTGCTGTTGCTAATTGAAATCTACAGTGAGCGGAGCATGGTCACTCCACCGTTCAGCGTACGTCGCTGCTTTACCTACAGAGGCGGTGCGCGCGCGTCCAGCCAATTTTGACGTTGCAATCACATAATCGATTCGCCAACCACCATCGGTGTCAAAGCCTTTACCGCGCCAAGACCACCAGGTGTAAGGCCCAGGGCCTTCGCCACCCAGAATCCGCCCTAAATCTGCCCAAGACTTGGCAAACCAACGGTCTAAGTAATCGCGTTCCTGCCGAAGGAACCCAGAATTCTTTAAGTTTCCTTTCCAGTTCTTAATGTCAACTTCATGGTGAGCGATATTGAAATCTCCGCACACCAGAACTGGTTTTTTGCGTCGTGGTGATTCCAATGTTTTTAGGCGCGCATCCATTGCTTCTAGAAATACGTACTTTTCTTCTTGCTTGGGCGTATCAACTTCACCTGCGTTGATATATACGGAGACAACCGTGATGGGGCCTAACTTTGTTTCGACATCAATCTCAACCCAACGGCCTTGTTCGTCTAATTGAGGATCGCCAATAACGATCCGCTTCGCTGGGTTTTTAGTGAGGACAGCGACCCCTGCTCGACCTAACTGTGGAGCAGGTGAATGGTGCACGTGGAATTGGGCAAGAGGCGATTCTTGCAACACGACGTGCAATTGCTCATGCGTTGCGCGTACCTCTTGAAGGCAAATCACATCTGCATCGGCATCGGCCAACCATTCAAGACCACCTCTACGGGCTGCCGCGCGGATTCCATTGACATTGGCGGTGATTACTCGAAGCATTTGCGCATCGTGCCAGATTAATCAGCGCTGATTAACACCCACGGTTCGTGGCTCGCCAATGCGATGCGCCGGAGTTTGTGTGCTCCCAGTTATAAACCGTGCTGAATGCGGCATCCTGCCAAAAGCGAGTCCATTTATGCATAGGCATGGTACGCAATCGCAGCATTGCTACTTCCGCAGCTTTTTCACCAAGAATTTTTTTGAATTCCGGAAACATCATCCACGTTGCCCCACGCGCAAGTGCTGGTGACATTTGGTAGGCCCCGCGGTATTTGCCGCTATGTGAGACTGAAAAGTAATGACCAGAACTTTCGCGACGAACAATGCAGCGACGAATGCGCTCAAGATTGGAGCGGTAGTACTGACCTCGATACAGGCTTGACTCAATCCCAGAACGATCCAAAGTGGCCTGAGATACAAAAGCAAACTTCCACGTTTTGGTGATGAGAGCCGCACTTCGCGGTGTCATCACGATTGGCGATGTGTTCACCACATCAGCGGATGGATCAACCGCCGCGCCCTCAATGGAAACTGTCGACGTCTCTTCCGCGAAAGCTGGAGCTGCCATCGGGAAAAGCCCGACTCCTGCCGTGGCCACCACAATGGCAGCCTTCTGCGCAATGCGCATTCGTCCTCTTCGATCAGCACGCAGCGAGCACGTGCATGGTGAAAGCTCAGGTCTTTGCGCTGATTAACCATCTGTCCGGCTAACTGCACTCGCCACCATCGATGATCGCTACCCCGAATCTCACGGGCTAGGCCACTAGGACCACGATGATCCCGGCTTGCGCCGGGGAGTCTTCCGAAGGTGATTGCTCACCTGTCTTGGAAAGACCATAGGAAACCGCTCTGACAGAACCAAGCGGGTTTTTGTCCACAGGGTGGGAGTTATGTCTGGTTTGTTACTATATTGAACGTGATCTGGGCCACTGAATGAACTCTGTCCCCCATTCCCGGTTGTGACATGAGTCATGTCCATTTTGCCCTTAATTGGCGTGGTTCAGGTATGTGGTTGAATGGGTAAACATTCGTTCACTTCGAGGTGGAGATCTGCATGCTGGAGCGCCCGGGCCGGGTCTTTTCACCCAGCGTCGTGATTGCCGTTCTCGCGATCAGCGGCATGGCCGCATCACTCATGCAAACCTTGCTCGTCCCACTCTTGGGTGACCTACCGGAGATTCTTCAGGCTTCAGTTGATGACGTCTCTTGGGTGATCACGGCAACGTTGCTCGCCAGCGCGGTAGCCACACCCACCCTGTCGCGCTTGGCTGACATGTTTGGCAAAAAGCGGATGCTGATGGTCTGCCTGGGCCTGTTGCTTATTGGTTCCATCATTGGTGCTCTGAGCTCAACGCTCTTGTGGGTCATCATCGCCCGCATCTTCCAAGGCTCTGCCGCCGCCGTCATCCCGATCGCCATGAGCATCATGCGAGATGAACTTCCGGAAGAAAAACTCAGCTCAGGTGTTGCCCTGATGAGCGCAACTCTAGGTATCGGCGCAGCGATAGGAATGCCGCTTTCTGGCGTCGTGTACGGCTTATTTGGATGGCATGCAATTTTCTGGGTTTCCGGATTATTCGCCGTGATCATGATGACGGCCATTGGCATTGTGGTGCGCGAATCAGTGATCCGCACAGGCGGGAAATTCGATTACCTCGGTGCAATTTTGCTTTCCGGAGCTCTGACATCTCTTTTGCTTGCAATTTCAAAAGGTGGATCCTGGGGATGGACAAGTTCACAAACCTTGTACATGTTCGGTATCA
>WLOE01000055.1 GCA_009699465.1 Actinomycetota bacterium
AGAATGTCTGAATGATCCGATCGTCTGGGAAAAAGATCGCGGTTGGTTCACCACCGAACCCTTTAGTGAAAGTGAAATATTCGATTTTCCCGAGGGCATAGGTCCTGTTGAGTGCGTCAATGTCGAACACGAAGAAGTAGTACTCGTTCCACGATGGATTGATTGCAAGCGAGTGACGTTCAAATACGGCCTTGGTGATGAATTCATTGGTGTCTTGAAGACATTGCACACCCTTGGCTTGGATAGCACCGATCAAGTCAATGTTCGCGGAGTGAATGTCAGTCCACGTGACGTCGTAGCGGCTGTGTTGCCTGATCCGGCCAACATTGGCCATCTCATGCATGGCAAAACGTGCGCCGGCACCTGGGTAACAGGTCTTGGTAAAGACGGAAAGCCACGCCAGGTCTACCTGTATCACGTGGCTGACAATGACTGGACGATGCAGGAATATGGCGTACAGGCTGTGGTGTGGCAAACCGCCATGAACCCACTTGTTGCATTGGAATTATTGGCTACAGGTGTCTGGTCTGGTGTCGGGGTGCTAGGTCCAGAAGCGTTCGATTCGGTTCCGTTCTTAGAGTTACTCGAATCTGCCCATGGTCAAAAGTTTGGTCATCGAGAAGAAACAGTGAGCGCAAAGTGACTCAACACATAGGGGCAAAACTTTGGCCAGCATGGGTTGCCGGCTCGACATGCGCTGATGGCATGATCGCGCGAGTCACCCATCCAGGTGATGGCTCACTCGTGGGTACGCATGCGGTGCCATCACAAGAACAAATTGAAACAGCTATCGCGGCGGCTTGGGCTGTCAGAGGAATTGCACAAGCGACCACAGCTGCCCAACGTGCAGCAGCGCTCGTTCATGTCAGCACTCAACTCTTGGCACGCTTGGAGGAAGCCGCTCAGTTGATCACCGCTGAAAACGGTAAACCGCTTATGTGGGCGCGGGCCGAGGTGAATCGCGCTGCTTCGACTTTTCGTTGGGCTGCCGAGGAGGCACGACGTTTCGGTGGTGAAATGCAGCGGCTCGATACAGATCCCGCCACAGCTGGTCGCGCGGCGATTATCCGCCGATTCCCACGCGGGCCGGTGTTAGGGATTTCTCCCTTCAACTTCCCGATCAACCTAGTTGCTCACAAGCTCGCTCCCGCAATTGCGGTTGGGGCTCCGGTCATAATCAAGCCAGCTCCAGCAACACCACTGGGTGCGCTTTTCCTTGGAGAATTACTTGCGCAAACAGATTTGCCCGCCGGGATGTGGTCAGTGCTACCGATTTCAAACGAGCAGGCACCTCAACTCGTGCAGGATCCGCGTCTGTCGGTTGTTTCTTTTACCGGTTCTGATGTTGTTGGTTACCAGATTCAAGATTCTGTGCCGCGCAAACATGTCACCTTGGAGTTAGGTGGAAATGCAGCAGCGGTAGTGCTGGGGGACTACTCATCCGACGCTGATCTGGATTGGGCTGCATCAAGAGTTGCAACTTTTGGTTATTACCAAGCAGGCCAATCGTGCGTATCGGTGCAGCAAGTCATGGTTGATACCAAGGTAGCTGATCGATTTATGCCCATGCTCGTGGAGAAAGTAAAGTCCTTACCAACGGGTTCGGTTTGGGAGGAGTCAACGGTCGTAGGACCAATGATTAATGAAGCCGCTGCAGAGCGAGTTGACGATTGGATCCAAGAGGCAGTTGCCTCAGGCGCGAGGGTGCTCGTTGGTGGAACCCGTCATGGGACCTTCGTATCTCCAACACTCCTTACTGAAGTCGCATTCGATTCGAAAGTCGCTTGTGAAGAAGTATTTGGTCCAGTAGTTGTAGTACAAGTCATTGATGGTCTTGACGATGCGATAAATCGCATAAATGCCTCGCGTTTTGGGCTTCAAGCTGGCATTTTTACGCACAGTATTCAGAACGCTTTCCGAGCTCATCGCGAGTTAGAGGTAGGTGGCGTGATCATTGGTGATGTGCCGAGTTTTCGTGCAGATCAAATGCCCTATGGCGGTGTGAAGGATTCAGGCGTAGGGCGTGAAGGTATCCGCTCAGCAATGGACGATCTGACGTATGAGCGTGTCCTTGTGCTGACTGATCTGGCTCTATAGCCAGCGTCGTACGCTGTTCACATGCGCGCCATTGTCATTCTCGGCTCCACGGGTTCCATTGGTACCCAAGCGTTGGATGTTGCCAGCCAAAATCCAGATCGCTTCCGAATCGTTGGTCTTGGCGCAAGCGGCCGCCACATTGATGTGATTGCGCGGCAGGCTGCCGAATGTGATGTTGAAGTAGTCGCGCTCTCCGATCCATCAGCCCAGGAGCCCTTTCAGCACGCATTCACTGCTGCTTGTGCGGCTTTGAAGAAGAAAGTTCGCACGCTCACTGTTTTGACTGGATCCGACGCGCAGGCAGAGCTTGCGGCCTGGCCCTGCGATGTCGTGCTCAACGGGTTAGCGGGAGCGGCGGGACTGGTACCAACGCTGTCTGCTCTCAGGGCAGGTCGAACTCTTGCCTTGGCAAATAAAGAGTCATTAATCATCGGCGGCGACCTGGTGCGCGCAATCGCTGAACCAGGCCAGATCGTGGCTGTCGACTCCGAGCATTCAGCTCTTGCCCAAGCGCTTCGTGGTGGAACGTCAAGCGAAGTCAAGCGCCTACTACTGACGGCATCAGGTGGACCATTTCGCGGCTGGAGCAAAGAAGATTTAGTTTCGGTTACTCCCGAACAAGCCCTCAAGCATCCAACGTGGACGATGGGCCCGCTGGTGACCATTAATTCTGCGACGCTGGTGAATAAGGGTCTTGAAGTCATCGAAGCACATCTGCTGTTTGATATTGATTTTGATTCAATTGACGTAGTGGTCCATCCACAGTCAATCGTGCATTCAATGGTTGAGTTCTGTGATGGTTCAATCCTTGCGCAAGCAAGTCCTCCAGATATGCGATTGCCCATCGCTTTAGGTATGGCCTGGCCAGATCGGGTTGACGGGGTCATCCCTAGTTGTGATTGGACGCAGGCAGCAACGTGGGAGTTCTTCCCATTAGACGAGCAGGCCTTTCCGGCGATTGGTATTGCGCGTAAGGCAGGAAAAGCAGCAGGAACGGCTACTGCAGTCTTCAATGCCGCAGACGAAGCCTGCGTCGGGGCTTTCCTGGATCGAAGAATTGCCTTTACCTCAATTATTCGGGCGGTTGAGCAAGTAGTTGACGAACACATTGCCGGGGGTGATGATCGTGAAGGATCCGCCTGGGTGTCAGGGAACGCTGTTACCTTGGCTCACGTCAAAGCAGCTGATGCTTGGGCTCGAATTCGAGCGCTCGAGGTGGCGGCAGTACTTGCAAATGAGGTGAAGTAATGGCCGAAGTTATTGGCATCGTTATCTTCGCTCTGCTCATAGCCTTGTCGATTGCCCTACATGAACTCGGTCATTTCATTCCAGCCAAGCGCTTTGGCGTCAAGGTCACCGAATTCATGATCGGCTTTGGTCCGGGAATCTGGAAAAAAACCAAGGGCGAGACAACCTACGGCCTCAAAGCGATTCCACTCGGCGGGTACGTTCGGATGATTGGCATGTTGCCTCCGCTAAAAAACGATCCTGAAGGTCAGCTCCGACGAAGTTCGACAGGTCGTTTTGCTTCAATGATTTCGGATGCGCGCCAACAGTCACTGGAAGAAGTGGGCCCAGGTGACGAAAACCGTGTCTTTTACAAGCTGCCCGTTCGCAAGCGCGTGATCATCATGCTCGGCGGAATCACGATGAACCTACTTTTCGCCGCCGTATTGTTTTCTATCGTCCTTGTGGGCATTGGTTTGCCAAAACCGTCATTGGAAGTGGGATCAGTGGTGGTATGTACGCCATCAGTTACGCACCCAACAGGTGCACCACTTCCATCTGGCAATTGTCCAACCGGAACAGAAAAAACTCCCGCAGTTCAGGCGGGTTTACTCAAGGGCGATCTCATCGCCACCGTTAATGGAGTGAAAGTTCCCAACTGGGAAGCAGTGAGTTCACAGTTACGTCAGTCTCCTGGCAGGTCTGTGGTGTTTGGTGTGAATCGCAACGGCACCATCGTTGTCGTTCCTGTAGCTGTGACATCGATTGACCGACCAGAGTTTGACGAAGTGGGTAACCCCACTGGCAAAACAGCACCAAGTGGATTTGTCGGAATAAGCCCAGGCGTGGAATATGTGGCGCAACCTTGGACTTCCGTTCCTTCGTACATGTGGGAGATCACTACTGCATCGGCACAGGCACTCGTCACGCTTCCGGCGCGGTTATATGAGTTGGTGAAAGATACGCTGATCGGCGGCGGAGAGCGCGCGGTGGACGGTCCGGTGAGTGTTGTGGGCGTGAGTCGTCTCGGTGGAGATATAGCTGCCATGGACCAACCCATACTTGGCAAAGTTGCCACATTTTTGAGCCTTGCAGCCGCCCTGAACCTCTTCCTGGCTTTGTTTAACCTCTTGCCGATTTTGCCCCTTGATGGTGGGCATGTTGCCGGTGCGCTCTACGAGGCAGTGCGACGTTGGTTTGCCAAGGTTCGAGGTAAGCCTGACCCAGGCCCAGCCGATGTAGCCAGGCTTTTGCCTGTCGCCTATGTGATGGCAATTCTTCTCGTGGGCATGGGTGTAATCGTGATTTGGGCCGACTTGGTCAAGCCAATCTCACTGGGATAGCACCAGGGCGCAATAATGAGGTCGTGAGCATTGAATTAGGTATGCCGGCTGTTCCTCGCATCATTGCCCCGCGTCGTAAATCGCGCCAGTTGATCTTGAAGCACCCAACCCATCCGGTCGCTGTAGGTGGCGATGCCCCCATCAGTGTGCAATCAATGTGCACGACCTTGACCTCAGATGTAAACGCCACATTGCAGCAGATCGCCGAATTAACCGCCGCTGGTTGTCAGGTGGTACGCGTGGCCTGCCCAAGTCAAGACGATGCTGATGCATTGCCTCAGATAGCGAGAAAATCCGGAATCCCCGTTATCGCTGACATTCATTTCCAACCAAAGTATGTGTTTGCAGCAATTGATGCTGGTTGCGCCGGTGTGCGAGTAAACCCAGGCAACATCAAAAAGTTTGACGATCAGGTCGGTGCAATTGCTCGTGCAGCGAAAGACGCAGGAACCCCAATTCGCATCGGTGTGAACGCGGGCTCCCTTGATCCACGTCTGTTGCAAAAGCATGGAAGAGCAACACCAGAAGCATTAGTCGAATCAGCTCTCTGGGAAGCCTCACTCTTTGAAGAGCATGATTTCCGAGACATCAAGATTTCAGTGAAACATCATGATCCCGTAGTAATGGTCGAGGCATACGTTCAGCTCGCTGCACAATGTGACTACCCACTGCATCTTGGTGTGACTGAGGCTGGTCCGGCTTTTCAAGGAACAGTGAAGTCAGCTGTTGCATTTGGAGCGTTACTGAGTCGCGGTATCGGCGACACCATTCGTGTTTCACTTTCAGCGCCGCCCATAGAAGAAATTAAAGTGGGCAACGCAATTCTGGAATCCTTGAATTTACGTCAGCGCGGGCTCGAGATCGTTTCGTGCCCTTCATGTGGTCGTGCACAGGTGGATGTCTACACCTTGGCTGAGCAAGTAACCGCTGGCCTAGAAGGCCTTAATGTTCCATTGCGCGTCGCGGTAATGGGCTGTGTAGTCAACGGTCCCGGTGAGGCACGTGAGGCTGATCTCGGTGTTGCATCGGGTAATGGCAAAGGTCAAATCTTTGTGAAGGGTGAAGTCATCAAGACTGTTCCGGAAGCACAAATCGTAGAGACCTTAATTGAAGAAGCCATGAAGTTAGCGGCTGAGATGACAGAACTTGGATCACCTGAGGTCACAACTCACTAGTTCGCAACCGAACTCATCATCATGGCGGGAAATATCAGGCAAGTATTCCCAGAACATCTACCCGAATTATTTGCACTCATAGCCCGCGACCCAATTGCCCATTGTTTTGTTGACTCGCGCGTACAGGTCGGTGGAGTAGATCCATGGAAACTTGGCGGCGAAATTCTTGGATATTTTCGTGATGACGAATTAATCGCTGCAATGTATTGCGGTGCCAACCTCATACCGATAGAGACAACTCCTCAGGCAAGGGCTGCATTCGCCGATTATTTGCGCCCGCGGATGCGTCGTTCTTCATCGATGCTTGGCAATGCCGAAGAGGTGCTGGATCTTTGGCGACTACTTGAACCGGCTTGGGGACAAGCCAGAGCGGTCAGGCAGGCGCAACCATTGATGGCTATCAGCACCGATAGCCACATTGGTGCTGACCCACACGTTCGTCGGATTCACATTGATGAGTTAGACGCATATTTACCGGCATCGATCGACATGTTCACCGAGGAAATTGGGGTCTCTCCCGTAGCTAGTGGCAACAGTGCTGGCTATCGAGCGCGGGTATCTGACTTAATCCGCACAGGTCGAGCCTTTGGGCGTATGCGTGACGGAGCCGTCGAATTCAAGGCAGAAGTCGGATCTGTAAGCCCACATGTGTGCCAAGTACAGGGTGTGTGGGTTGCGAGACATCTTCGTGGTCAAGGAATTTCTATACCTGGCATGGCTGCCATCGTTGAATTGGCCAGAGCCACGTTCACGCCCACGGTTTCTTTGTACGTCAATGATTTCAACACTCCTGCGCGTAAGTCGTACCTCGCTGTCGGATTTGAGCAAGTAGGCACGTTTGCCACGGTCCTGTTCTAGAGCCCGAAGTCGATAGGCTGCGCCAATGCTACGAATGTCCACCCTGTTCCTGCGCACCCTTCGTGAAGATCCTTCTGATGCTGAAGTGCCAAGCCACAAACTGCTGGTTCGCGCTGGTTACATTCGTCGAGTAGCTCCAGGCGTGTTTACCTGGTTGCCTCTGGGTTATGCGGTCTACCGCAATGTGGAACACATTGTTCGTTCCGAAATGAATGCGGCAGGGTTCCAGGAAGTTCATTTCCCTGCGCTGCTACCTCGCGAACCATATGAACTGACGAATCGTTGGACTGAATATGGCGACACATTATTTCGTCTGCAAGATCGCAAAGGGGCCGATTACCTGCTTGGCCCAACACATGAAGAAATGTTCACATTGTTGGTGAAAGGTGAGTATTCCTCATATAAAGACCTACCAATTTCTCTGTATCAAATCCAAAGCAAGTTCCGTGATGAAGCACGTCCACGTGCAGGTATTTTGCGCGGCCGCGAATTCGTGATGAAGGACTCTTATTCGTTTGATATAGATGACGCCGGACTACAGATCTCGTACGACAAGCACCGCCAGGCATACATCGCTACATTTGCTCGTTTAGGCCTTGAGTTTGTGATTGTGTCTGCGATGTCCGGAGCCATGGGCGGTTCCGCAAGCGAAGAGTTCTTGGCTCCTACGCCAGTAGGAGAAGACACTTTTGTTCGGTGCCCTTCTTGTGCATATGCAGCAAATGTTGAAGCGGTGACCACAGTTGCTCCACTGTCAATCAATGCATCTGGTGTGCCAGCGACCCATAAAGAGCGCACACCTGCATCGGGAACTATCGAAGCATTGGTGTCCTATTCAAATCGCGATTTCACCCGCGAAGATCGCCCATGGTCTGCGGCTGACACCCTCAAGAATGTGATCTTTATGGTGGATGGACCAGATGGCTCGCAATCAGCATTGGCTATTGGAGTCCCGGGTGACCGTGAGATCGATATGAAGCGCCTTGAAGCTCTTTTGCAGCCAAGTGAAGCGCGACCCTTTGAAGATGCTGACTTTGTGAAGTTTCCCTCCCTGGTCAAGGGATACATCGGACCAAATGAGCTTGGTGCCCAATCGGCATCAGGAATTCGCTATCTCGTAGACCCACGTGTTGTTGACGGCTCTCGTTGGATCACGGGCGCGGACGAGGCTGCTCATCACTTCTATGACTTTGTGGCAGGTCGAGATTTCACTGCTGATGGGATCATTGACGTTGCCGAAGTGCGTGCAGGCGATGCTTGTCCAAATTGTGGTGCAGGATTTGAAATTGAACGTGGAATCGAGATTGGTCATATCTTCCAACTGGGCCGTAAATATGCCGAAGCTGTGGGGCTGAAAGTTCTTGATGAGCATGGTGAATTGATTACCGTGACTATGGGCTCATACGGAATTGGCGTCTCTCGCGCAGTTGCTGCAATCGCTGAACAATCCCATGATGACAAGGGTCTGATCTGGCCGCGTGAAGTAGCGCCAGCCGATGTTCATCTCATTGCGGCTGGAAAAGATGAGGCGCTCTTCATGGCAGCTGAGCGTCTTGGTTCTGAACTCGAATCGGTCGGTGTGCGAGTGCTATACGACGATCGCACATCTGTTTCACCAGGTGTAAAATTTAATGACTCTGAACTCATTGGTATTCCAACAATTGTGATTGTTGGCAAGCGTTTGGCTGATGGATTTGTTGAAGTAAAGAATCGACGTACGGGTGAGCGACGAGATATTGCGCTTGAGGATGTTGTCAATGAAATGCGCATACTTAACGAACGTTAATTTAGCGTGCCTTCTGTTGGATTAGGAACCGTTGGCGTGTCCGCCCAGGTAGCAGCTCGAGCAGATGCTTGAGTTTTTGCAAGAAGTGTCGCGGCCTTTATGGGGCCTGTCGTTACCTGAGCGGCAGTAGTAAAGAGTGGGATGAGTTTGACTTCTAGCATTGCTGCGAGTTTCTTGGCCGAGGTGCTATCAGTGACGGGAAATGGAATTTGGTAAGCGACAGCCTCTGGATTTACCTGAGCGCCAACCGCGAGTATGAAGGCTACTCGTTGACGATTTAAGACGGTCTGGGCTTTCTTGGCTTGCCGTTGCTCCGTTCCAGAAAGGTGCGATCCCACTATTCCGTAGCCGTAGATAGCCGCATCGAGGCCACGAATCACCGAAGTGAGAGCCTGTGTTGCGGCGTTTGAGGATGGAGCAGAGTTCGGTGGCGAACCCTCAAGTGTCTGACTGGACGTGCTGCAAGCGCTGAGTGTGATGAGCGCAGAGTTAAAGCAGGCAATCACGCTGGCAACAGTGCGCGCAAATCCTGACCTGACGCTCATGACCAAACACTCTCACAAGACGTAGGGCATGTGAGTTGACGACCCTCTTCTGAATCTCTTGTGGTGACATGAGCCCATGGACGAACGAGCACGCCGCGTTTTTCGAACATTTATGGTTGGCTCGGCTGTTGCAGCATCGCTGTCTGCTCTCGAAGCTGCGAATAATCCAGTTCTCGCTGCAACTGGTCTGACCGCAACTCCAGGCAATTACGTGATGGGTGAAAGTCCTGCGGTGACCTTGAACTGGACCGCAGCACTCAGTCCGGTAACTACCGTTACCGTGAACATTGGTGCGTTCACTACAAATGCGGCGTCAAACTGTGTGAGTAGCGGAATTTCAGTGCGCATGGGTGGCACATCGCTGGGCCCTATCGCCTGTACTTGGAATTCAGTCGCCAATACCTTCACGCTCGCAACTTCATCTAGCGGAGCCAACAACCTGACCTTTCCTGCGGGGTTATTGAAGGCAGGCATGCAAGGATCAACGCAGATGACCTTAATTGATGATGGCCTAGTAGCCACTGCTTCTCAAACCATCTCGTTCACGCCAGGCGCTGGTTCGTTGCCACCAGAATGGTTTCAGAGTTACCAGCGCGATTCAACAACTGATCTTTGTGTAAACACATGGAGCCCTAGCTGGGCAATGTGGGCCAATCGCGGCAGTGGGGGCTTTGTGTGTGTGCGTACGAATTATTACGATCCAAATCTTGCCAGTTGGCTTTATCGATGATGGCCTGAATCGTTCTTCATTTGGGTGCTGAGCGACTTCGAAAATTCGGCTAGACTTGAGGCTTTACGACAACTGAATCGCTTTTGGAGGCACCGTGGCTGCGTCGGTAGAAACTATCCGCAAGGCAATTGAGCCCGTAGTACAAGCAGCAGGGGCTGACTTGGAAGAACTCCAGATTCAGCAAGCTGGACGCCGTGAAATTGTGCGAGTTGTGGTGGATCGTGATGGTGGAATCGATCTGAACCTTGTCTCAGATATCAGTCGTGAAATTTCTGTCATTCTCGATAACGAGCCGTTCAATAGTGAGTTCGCTGGCACCTTCGTACTCGAAGTGACGTCCCCTGGAGTAGACCGCCCGTTAACCCAGTTGAAGCATTGGCGTCGCTCCCACGACCGACTCATTGATGTTGAACTCACTGATGGATCGCAATTCACGGGACGAATTACGTCAACCACAGACGATGTAATTGTTTTTACAGTAACTCAAGGAAAAACGCAGGAAGAGCGCACTGTGGCCTTCGCCGACATTAAACGCGGCAAAGTGCAAGTGGAGTTCAACCGG
This sequence comes from Actinomycetota bacterium, assembly GCA_009699465.1. Lineage (GTDB taxonomy): Bacteria > Actinomycetota > Actinomycetes > S36-B12 > S36-B12 > UBA11398. The sequence goes on from WLOE01000055.1 coordinate 10,324, forward strand.
GTGACAACTGAAGATGAGGGAGATGTGGCAGATGGACATTGATGTCAGTGCTTTGAAGGCACTTGTGAGAGAAAAAGAGCTCTCCCTGGATCTCGTGGTTGATTCAATTGAGCAAGCACTTTTGGTTGCCTACCTCCGCACACCTGGTTCCGTTGAGAAAGCCCGAGTTGAGCTTGATCGCAAAACCGGTCACGTGATCGTGTTCGCATCTGAAGTTGGCGAAGACGGTCTGGTCATTCGGGAATATGAAGACACACCGAATAACTTTGGTCGAATCGCGGCGACTACAGCCAAGCAGGTTTTGCTTGGACGACTTCGTGAAGCTGAAGGTGATGTCACCCTGGTTGAATTCACAGGACGTGAAGGCGATCTTGTTTCAGGATTGATTCAGCAGAACACCAACCCACGCTTGATTCGAGTAGACATCGGCAAACTTGAA
>WLOE01000056.1 GCA_009699465.1 Actinomycetota bacterium
GAAGAACGCTAAACCTTCAGCTGGAGGCCCAGCAACCCACTGTCCAACAACAACTTCGCCTTCAGGGGCCAGGAGCACCACAGTTCCATCAGCATCGACGCGACCGAACTTGCTTGGATCGCTGGCTGCTGGCGCCGCGACTGCTGCCGTTGGCGCAGGGCGACGCATTGCGGCAGGTGTAGGGATCGCACCTGGCAAAGGGTTGGTCATGTCGTGCCTTCCTGTGAAAGTCCCACGGTACCGGTGTGGCTACATGCCTTGGACGGTTGCCTGCTCAATCACGACTGGTTGAGCAGGTGCACCATCACCTGAGCCCCCGGCGACGCCAGCTGACGCAATTTTCTGCACGAGATCCAGGCCAGAAGTAACTTTGCCCCAGATCGTGTAATTGGCAGGCAAGGTGGTGTCTTGGTAGACCAGAAAGAATTGTGATCCTGAGGTACCAGGCCCTGCGTTAGCCATGGCAACGGTTCCGGCTGGGTAATTGACCCCAGTCCCAGTCGGCAGGTTTTCATCCGGAACCGTGTAGCCAGGTCCACCAGAACCAGAGCCGGTTGGGTCGCCGCACTGCAGCACAAATATCCCGCTCGTTGTGAGGCGGTGGCAAGGAGTTTGGTTGTAGTAGCCCTTACTCGCGAGGAACACTTCTGACGCTACTGTGGCTGGCGCCTGCTTGGCAGAGGTAGTGATCACGATCGGACCACAGTTTGTTGTGAGAACGATCTGAGTTCCCTCTGCGATTGACGCATCCGGTTGAGGGGCTGCCGTGTAGGACTGAGGGGTAGCCGTGGTGGTCGTTGGACCCGTGCATTCAAGCGCTGTAGCCGTGGTCGAAGAGTCTCTTCCGACCAGAACCCACCCCACGGCGCCCAAGACCAATACGGCAACTACGACCGCAGCTGCGATCTGCTGATTGCGGCGTTTATGGCCGCCGTGTGCCCCCCTTTGGGCTTGCTGACGATCGTATTTGGCCCGGGCCAGATCACGCTGGCGCTTATTGCTGCTGCTCACCAGTTGAGTGTAAATGCGTACGAGGGCGGCAGTAGGCTCAGGCGCGTGATTGTGGCGGGATTTCCAGCGGGTTCTTGGGGGACCAATTGCTTTGTTATTGCTCCCGACGCCGGTGAGGCTTGTCTGATTATTGACCCGGGTCAGGACTCTATTTCTGGCGTCATGGACATTGTCCGGGAAAATAAATTGAAGCCTGCTGCAGTGCTGATCACTCACGGCCATATTGATCATGCATGGTCCGTTGCGCCACTGACTCATGATTTTGGTATTCCAGCATTCATTCATGCCGATGATCGTGCTCGCTTGGCTAATCTGGCGGGATCAACGATTGCTGCTAATCGCGAAGCGCTGCTAGCGATGACCAAGGGTGAACTGGAATTAACAGAGCCAGATGATGTACGTCTTGTCAGTGATGAGGAAGTGCTCGACATAGCAGGGCTCAAGATGCGGGTTCGTCACGCGCCAGGACATACCGAAGGCTCTGTGGTGTTCGAGTGGGCAGGCGACGACCAGACCCCGCCCCTCATGTTTGCTGGCGACTTGTTGTTCCAAGGCAGTATTGGGCGAACCGATCTTGAAGGCGGATCTATGGCCGATATGCAACGATCTTTGGATCGCATCGTGCTTAGTGCCGATGACAAAATGATTGTGCTGCCAGGTCATGGGCCGCAAACAACCATTGGGCAGGAACGTATTTCTAATCCGTTCCTTCAAAAGAACAGTCCTTATTTTCCCGCACGGACTGGTTTATAGACATGGCGCAGCTTCAAGCACCTAAAGGTGTTCCTGAATATTTCCCTGGACGCAGTTCTGCATTCTTGGCCGTACGTGATGCGCTGAATGCGCCTGCTCGCAAAGCCGGTTATGGATACGTCGAGTTGCCAATGTTTGAAGACACAGCGCTATATGTTCGCGGCGTCGGTGAATCAACAGATGTTGTTTCTAAAGAGATGTACACGTTCGAAGATCGTGGCGGGCGATCACTGTCACTTCGACCTGAAGGCACAGCGGGTGTCATGCGCTTGGTCATTGAACATAGTCTTGATCGTGGACAGTTGCCAGTGAAGCTTTGGTATGCCGGGGCTTTCTTCCGTGCAGAGCGACCGCAGCACGGTCGTTACCGACAGTTACAGCAAGTTGGTCTTGAAGCTATCGGCTCGGATGACCCAGCTCTAGACGCTGAAGTTATTGCCCTGGCCGATGAAGGTTTTCGTTCGTTAGGGCTTAAGCAGTTCACTTTGCAATTGACTTCGCTTGGGTGCGCTGAATGTCGACCGGCATACCGTGAGTTACTGCTGGCTTTTCTTGCCAAGCTTGATCTCGATGAGGCGACGCTCGAACGAGCTGTAGTGAATCCACTTCGTGTTCTTGATGACAAACGCGAGTCAGTGCAGTCTCAACTCGCTGGGGTTCCATACATGGTGAATCACCTGTGTGCTGACTGTCAGACGCACTACGACGATGTGCGCACAGCTTTGCGCCTACTGAAGGTCGAGTGGACTGAATCACCTTCACTCGTTCGCGGCCTGGATTACTACACGCGAACTGCTTTTGAGTTCACTCATCATCTCCTTGGAGCCCAGTCAGGAATAGGTGGAGGTGGACGATACGACGGCCTCATGTCATCTCTGGGTGGTCAGGATTTGTCAGGCATTGGTTGGGGGCTTGGCACTGATCGAACCCTGTTGGCCTGTGAAGCCGAAGGACTCGCTCCAGGTGCCGGAGCCCTTGTTGATGTGTTTGCTGTTCCTATGGGTGAAGAAGCCAAGGCTGTACTGATTGCACTATGCGGTGAGTTACGCGCGAGCGGTATTCGCACGGATCTTGCGTATGGCAATCGTGGACTCAAAGGCGCTATGAAAGCGGCCGATCGCAGCGGTGCTCCATATGTGCTGATCGTTGGTGAGCAAGAGGTAGCCGACGGGACTGTTGTGGTCAAGAACATGTCGGCTGGCACTCAGGAGTCAGTGGCATGGGAGAGTGTGCAGTCACTTCTCGCGGCACATCTACAGAAAGACGAAGGGAACCACTCGTGATTCGATCTGCCTACGCGGGCAATCTGCGGGCAACTGATGCCGGTTCAACCGTGACTCTCGCAGGTTGGGTTGCTAGTCGTCGTGATCATGGTGGCGTCGCTTTCCTTGACCTTCGTGACTCATCGGGTGTGGTGCAGGTGGTCGTACACGATCCAGAAGTTGCGCACGGTCTACGTGATGAGTACTGCCTCAAGATCACCGGCACCGTTGAAGTACGCCCTCCAGGCAATGAGAATGATGACCTACCGTCAGGTGCGATCGAAGTCATGTCAACGGACGTGCAAGTGTTGTCAGTAGCGGCACCGTTGCCATTCCCAATTGATGACCGCATCAGTGTGAACGATGAGATTCGTTTGAAGTATCGCTACTTGGATCTGCGTCGCCAGTCTGCCGGTGACGCATTGCGCATGCGTTCAAAAGTGAATCAGATCGCGCGCGATGTACTTCTCAGTCGTGATTTCCTAGAAATTGAAACGCCAACATTGACTCGCAGCACGCCAGAAGGTGCACGTGATTTTTTGGTTCCGGTGCGTTTGCAGCCAGGTAGCTGGTACGCCCTTCCGCAGTCACCACAACTCTTCAAACAGTTGCTGATGGTCGGCGGCATGGAACGGTACTTCCAAATCGCCCGTTGTTACCGAGACGAGGATTTCCGAGCCGATCGTCAGCCTGAATTCACACAACTCGATATTGAAATGTCCTTTGTTGAGCAAGAGGACATCATTGAACTGGGTGAAGAAATTGTTCGCTCACTCTGGCAGGGCATCTTGGGCTACACCATCGGTGATATTCCTCGTATGACCTATCACGAAGCGATGCGTCGTTTTGGTTCAGATAAGCCAGACCTTCGTTACGGCATGGAACTCGTTGAACTTACTGATTTCTTCAAGGACACCCCGTTCCGCGTATTCCAGTCTGAGTATGTCGGCGCTGTTGTCATGCCAGGTGGCGCTGATCAAGCTCGACGCGCCTTTGATGCATGGCAGGAGTGGGCCAAGCAGCGCGGTGCTAAGGGGTTGGCCTATGTAACTGTGGATGCCAACGGTGATCTCGGTGGGCCGGTTGCCAAGAATATTAGTGATGTAGAGCGCGCTGGGATTGTGGCTGCAACTGGAGCAAATAACGGCGATTGCATTTTCTTCGCTGCCGGTAAGCCAAATGATGCTCGTCCACTTTTGGGTGCAACGCGTGACGAAATCGCGCGGCGACTTGAGCTCATCGAGGAGGGAACATGGTCCTTCCTCTGGGTGATTGACGCCCCAATGTTTGAAATGACAGATGACGGCACTTGGACTGCAGTGCACCATCCGTTCACATCGCCAAACACCGAATGGCTGGACAAGTTCGAAGAAGCACCTGATCAGGCGCTAGCTTGGGCATACGACATTGTGTGTAATGGCAATGAAATTGGCGGCGGTTCTATTCGTATCCATCAAGCCGATGTTCAAGAACGCGTATTTACGCTACTTGGCATGAGTGAAGAAGAAGCAAACGACAAGTTTGGTTTCCTTCTTGAAGCGTTCAAGTTCGGCCCACCTCCGCACGGCGGTATCGCCCTTGGGTGGGACCGCATTTGCATGTTGCTGGCGGGTGCACCATCGCTACGCGATGTCATCGCTTTTCCAAAGACTGGTGGTGGGCAAGATCCACTTACGAGTGCACCTACGCCAATCACTGCCCAGCAGCGCAAGGAAGCCGGTATTGATGGCCCACCTGTAAAGGCCGTGCCAGCAACGCCGCAGTCGTAGTTCACGGTAATGACCCTCTTCGACGAAGGGCAGACTTTCGCGCCGTTAGCAGTTCGGATGCGTCCAAACAGCGTCGATGATGTTGTTGGTCAAGAAGCCGCTCTGAGTGCAGGAACGCCGCTTCATAACCTGTTAACGGGTAATGGTTCGGCTATTTCGGTCATCCTTTGGGGACCGCCAGGAACTGGTAAAACTACGCTTGCTTCCTTAGTGTCGGTGGCTTCCGGCCGTGCGTTCGCTGAACTTTCCGCTGTTACGTCGGGTGTTAAGGATGTGCGAGAAGTCATTGATCAAGCACGTAAGCGCGCAAGCGTTAATGGGCAAGGCACCGTGCTGTTCATCGATGAGGTTCATAGATTTAGCAAAAGTCAGCAAGATGCTTTGTTGCCGGCGGTAGAAAATGGTTGGGTCACTTTGATTGCGGCTACAACAGAGAATCCAAGTTTCTCGGTTATATCTCCGCTGATTTCGCGAAGTCTGGTCGTCACTCTTGCGTCATTAGACGACAACGCGATTGCGATTGTGCTGAACAGAGCTTTGACAGATGCGCGTGGATTCGATGGCAAATTTTCGATTTCCCAAGAAGCGTTAGCAGATTTAGTGCATTTGAGTATTGGCGATGCAAGGCGAGGGCTGACAGCTCTTGAAGCTGCGGCTATCGCTGCGGACACTGATGAATCAACGGAAATTCAATTAGTACACGTTGAGCAAGCGATTCAACATGTTGCTTTGCGTTATGACAAAGATGGGGATCAGCACTACGACGTTATTAGCGCATTCATCAAAAGCGTTCGGGGAAGTGACCCAGATGCGGCTCTCCACTATTTAGCGCGAATGCTCGAAGCCGGAGAAGATCCTCGATTTGTAGCTCGACGCTTGATGATTTTGGCCAGCGAGGACATCGGAATGGCTGATCCATCTGTTCTGCAAACGACAGTAGCCGCAGCCCAGTCAGTCGCGATTGTCGGGATGCCCGAGGCCCAGATAATTTTGGCTCATGCAACCGTGCATGCAGCTTTGGCGCCGAAATCAAATGCGATTGTCACCGGGATTATGGAAGCTACGAACGATGTTCGGCGTGGGCGAGTCGGGTCGGTACCAGTGTGGCTGCGAGATGCCCACTATCCGGGGGCTAAAGATCACGGCCACGGTGTCGGGTACGTGTATCCCCATGATGTAACCGGGGGAGTCGCCCAGCAGGAGTATTTACCCGAGGTTCTTAGGGGAGTGAAGTACTACCGACCTACGCAACATGGGGCTGAAGCCGCCTGGAGTCGCGTGGCTCAAAGGGTTGAAGAGTTACGTAAGGGCGAGCATTAGGCTTGGGGTCCGCCGATCAAGGAGAAGTACGATGCGCAGGATGTTTTGGGTAGCTGTTGGCGCTGCCGGTGGCATCTATGCGTACAAGCGTGGCGAGAGATTCGTTGAAGAATCCCGCGAGCGTGGAGTTGTCCTCACCGTTCAGCAAGTGGCAATGAACGCGGCTTCGACCGTTGAGTCGGCCCGTGTCATGGTGGAAGCAAAACTCAACCATGCACGATCACATGATGACGAAGGAGTATGACCTTGGATTCTGCTGAGATTCGCAGTCGTTTCCTCCGGTATTTCGCCGACCGGGGTCATCAAGTCGTTCCATCAGCCTCACTCTTGCTCGACGATCCGACCCTGCTTTTCGTCAATGCTGGAATGGTTCCCTTCAAGCCGTACTTTCTCGGCGAGGCACCAGCTCCATACCCCCGAGCAACAAGTGTGCAAAAGGTGGTGCGCACCCTCGATATTGAGGAAGTTGGAAAGACCACTCGACATGCGTCGTTCTTCCAGATGGCCGGGAACTTTTCCTTTGGTGACTATTTCAAAGAAGAAGCGATTCCCTTTGCATGGGAGTTATTGACCAAGCCTGTGAGTGATGGTGGCTATGGATTCCCAGAAGACAAGCTTTGGGCAACCGTCTACCTTGATGATGACGAAGCCATTGATATTTGGCATAGAAAAGTCGGCCTTCCACTCGAACGCATTCAACGTCGTGGCCAAGCAGACAATTTCTGGAGCATGGGTGTTCCAGGGCCATGTGGTCCATGTTCAGAAATTTATTATGACCGCGGACCCGATCACGGTCGCGATGGCGGCCCAGTTGCCGATGAAGATCGTTACCTTGAAGTGTGGAACCTCGTGTTCATGCAAAACATTCGTGGAGATGGTCCCGGTAAAGAGGGCTACCCGATCATTGGTGATTTGCCTGCACGCAATATTGATACGGGTATGGGTCTTGAGCGCATGGCCGCACTTCTGCAGGGCGTCGACAATATTTACGAGATCGACACCACTAAAGGTATTCTCGATCGAGCAGCCGAGCTCACAGGTGCGAAATACGGTAAAGATCACAAGTCTGATGTTGCGCTGCGTGTTATTGCTGACCATGCGCGCACCTGCGCATTCCTCATCGGTGATGGTGTGCTTCCCGGGAACGAAGGCCGCGGCTATGTCCTTCGCCGTTTAATGCGTCGAGTGATTCGCAACATGCGTTTACTTGGAGCACCCGATCCAACGATGGGTGAACTCATCGATGCAACAGTGCTCACGATGGCTCCGCAGTATCCGGAACTCAACGATGAGGCCAATCGCATTCGACAAATCGCGGTTGCTGAAGAAGGCGTTTTCATTCAAACGTTGAAGGCTGGTACGACCATCTTCGACACTGCGGCCGAAAGAATCCGCACAACCGGTGGCACCACGGTTTCTGGAGAACAAGCATTTGCTTTGCACGACACCTATGGCTTTCCTATTGATCTCACCTTGGAAATGGCCGCTGAACAAGGCCTCAAGGTTGATGAAGACGGTTTCCGTTCGCTCATGGGTCAGCAACGGGAACGCGCCAAAGCTGATGCGCGCGAACGCAAGAGTGGCCTCACTGCAACCACTGCCTACCGTGAAATCCTGGAACAAGGCGGTCGCACCGAATTTATTGGTTATAGCGAAGTTGATTCAGAGGCGACCATCATTGGACTCGTGCATGAAGGTGCAACAGTTCCCGTTGCAATACAGGGTGAACATGTTGAAATCATCTTGAACCGTTCACCGTTCTACGCTGAAGCTGGCGGACAGCTTGGCGATCGTGGTCGGATCATTACGAACACCGGTGCGGTAGCTGATGTCTATGACGTTCAGATTCCCGTACCTGGCTTGTTCGTTCATCGCGCCGAAGTGAAGAGTGGAGAGTTCACTCGAGGTCTCACGATCGAGGCTCATGTTGATATTCAACGCCGACGTGCGATTTCACGCGCGCACACTGCAACGCACATGATTCACCGGGCCTTCCGTGAAGAACTTGGTGACACAGCCACCCAAATGGGTTCAGAGAACGCACCTGGGCGTTTGCGCTTTGACTTCCCAAGCCCAACTCCCGTTTCAGCGGATGTCATGCAAACAGTGGAAGAACGCGTTAATCACATGTTGCTGGAAGATCTTGCAGTAACTGCGCAAAACATGACCCAAGACGAGGCACGCAAGATGGGTGCGATGGCGCTCTTTGGCGAAAAATATGGCGATTCGGTCCGCGTGATTTCTGTTGGTGATTGGGCCCACGAACTTTGCGGTGGAACGCACGCTCAACGGTCTGGTCAGCTTGGTGTGGTTACCTTCCTTGGTGAGGGTTCTATCGGTGCTGGCGTGCGTCGAGTGGAGGCACTTGTTGGTGCTGATGCGTATCAGTTCCTTGCGAAAGAGCACATTCTGGTGAGCCGCCTTACCGACATGTTGAAGGTTCCTGCAGATCAACTTCCAGAGCGCATTGAGCGCACCATCAATTCACTTAAGGCTGCTGAGCGCGATTTGGATCGCGTGAAAAAGGCTCAGCTCACGGCAAACCTTGATGACATCATCGGGATCGGTGAAGACATTGGCCCAATACGGTGCTGGATCTTCCAAGCACCTGATGGCATTGATGCTAGCGAAATGCGCGATCTTGTGATGAAGGCGAAGGGACGCAATCGTCCTGAATTACCTGTCGTCATGTTCGGCACGCTGATCGCTGACGGCAAGGTTTCGGTGATTGCAACGGCCAATGAAAAGGCGATCGAATTTGGTGTGGGCGCCAATGATCTGCTCAAGGCAGCACTTGCAACCCTAGATGGTCGTGGCGGCGGCAAGCCTGACATGGCTCAGGGTGGCGGCACAAACGTTGATGGAGTTGATGCTGCAGTAGTTGCAGTCAAGGCGTTCATTGCATCAAAGGTCAACAGTTAATAATGCCCAAAGGCGTGCGATTGGCATGTGACGTGGGAAGCGTGCGCATCGGGATTGCGAAGTCAGATTTCCATGGAATCCTGGCTACGCCTTTGGATGCAATTCCAGCCGGGGATAGCAGTATCACCCAGGTAAATAGCCTTATTGATGAATATGAAGCTATTGAGCTTATCGTCGGTCTGCCGTTAATGATGAACGGAACTGAAGGTGCCTCCGCACAAATGGCACGTGATTGGGCTACACAACTCGAGGCACAAACCTCGATTCCAATCCGTATGGTTGATGAGCGACTCACCACCGTTCAAGCTCAACGTGGATTACATGCGGCAGGAAGAACGGTAAAAAATTCCCGGGCTTCTATTGATAGCGCTTCTGCGGTGGTGCTACTGCAATCCGTCTTGGATAGCGGCAAGAAAGAAACGCAATGAAACACATGCGTAGGCGTCAGGTATTCATCGTGTCGGTCCTCGCGGTGCTTGCAATTCTGGTCGCATACTTCGTGACCAAAGGTCCTTCTGATTACCCTGGACCGGGCTCAGGTAGTGCAGTTGTAGTAGTCGTTCGAGGCGATTCAATTTCAGGTATTGGTGATGCGCTTACTGAGGCTGGTGTGGTTGCATCATCAGATGCTTTTATAAATGCGGCGAACGCTGACCCAAAATCAAAGAGCATCGGTCCGGGAAAATACTCGATGCTCAAGCAAATGAGTGGTGCAGAAGCAGTTGCCTACATGCTCGATCCAAAATCACGGGCTCAGAGTCGATTAGTACTGCCCGAGGGTTTACGTATTGATCAGAGTTTCGAGGCTGCAAGTAAAGCAACGAATATTTCAATGCGTGATTTCAATGACGCTGCAAATCATGCGAATCAATTGGGATTGCCTTCCTATGCGAATAATCAGGCAGAGGGATTCTTGTTTCCAGCGAGCTATGACCTTGCCGGAGATGAAACCGCCGATAAGACGCTCAGCATGTTGTTCTTGCGTTTCAACAGAGCAAGTGAGGAGCTTGATCTGGAGTCAAAGTCTTCGGCATTGGGAAGGACTCCTTTTGAAGTGATGACAATTGCTTCCCTTGTTCAGGCAGAAGGCAATCCGACTGATTACAAAAAGATTGCTCGAGTGATCTACAACAGACTCGCGATGGGTATGCCGTTACAGCTGGACACTTCCGTTGCCTACGGTTTGGGAATTACAAAAGTTTCATTGAACGCGTCTGAGCTTCAAAAGGATACGCCGTACAATACTTACACACGAAAGGGTTTACCTGCAGGTCCGATCAATTCACCCGGAACTGCTGCAATAAGTGCAGCGCTGAATCCAGCCCAGGGCCCTTGGGTATATTTTGTGACCGTAAACTTAGAAACGGGTGAAACAAAATTCGCCAAGAAATACAGCAAGTTCCTGAAGGCAAAAGCGGAACTTCAGGCCTACCTTAAGAATCATGGCTAACAACAAAGGTAAACAAGCGGCGGTTCTTGGGTCCCCGATTAGTCATTCATTAAGCCCAGTACTTCATCGCGCTGCATACGCAGCACTTGGCTTGGACTGGCGTTACAACGC
>WLOE01000057.1 GCA_009699465.1 Actinomycetota bacterium
ATCTCGATGATTTCAACTGATTCAAAATATGGCGCTGCCTGTTGGGCAAACTGCATCATGAGAACTGCGCCGATGCCAAAGTTCGGGGCGATCAGTACGCCAACATCTGGCGCCTTGTCTAGCCAACCTCGTAAGTGTGTTAAACGCTCTTCATCAAAGCCGGTAGTGCCTACGACACAATGCACGCCGCGAGCAATGCAGTGCTCCAAGGTGGGCATCACTACATCAGGGGTGGTGAAATCGACAACGACATCACAGGTGTTGACGAGATTGAGATCGTCGCCTTGGTCAACGCTCGCGATGAGTTCACAGTCAGTCGCATCCGTGACCGCTTTCACAACAGCCTGACCCATACGCCCGCGGGCGCCCACGACTGCCACTTTGATCAACTGACCTGAATTACTCATGCCGCGACCTTACTCTTTGAAGCCGAAAACTGACGCGTCCTCGAAGGGGCCGATGACCGCCAAGCTGGACTTTTGTGAAAGCAGCTCTGCTGCCACTGCATGCACCGCATCAGGGGTCACTTCATCAACGCGTTCAAGAAGCTGATCAATGCTCACCAACTCCTCCCCTTGCAATTCTGCCTTGGCAATGCGATTCATCCTGGCACTCGTGTCTTCTTGGCCAAGCACAGTTGCACCTCGCACTTGACCCTTGCCGCGCGAGACTTCATCAGCAGAAAACCCGTGTTGAACCACGGAATCGATCTGTTCTTGGAAGACTTCCAGCACTGTTGGAACCTTGGCGGGCAAACACCCTGCGTACAGGCCCACCAGGCCACTGTCTGAAAACCCCTGACTAAAGGCATAAACCGAATAGGCAAGCCCACGCTTTTCTCGTATTTCTTGGAACAGACGGCTGCTCATGCCGCCGCCAAATGCCGTAGTGAGAACCGCCATTGCGTAGCGACGCTCATCACCACGAGCCAAACCCGGAACACCCAACAACAAGTTGGCCTGTTCAGTTGGACGAGTGTTTAACGAAATTCCCGTCTTCATCACAGGCGTTGATTGAGAGGTTCGCACTGGCTTTTGCTTTGCATCAGCATCGAGATACGGATCAAAGGCTGCACGCACACGCTTAACCACATCGGCGTGATCAACATTGCCGGCAGCCGAGACCACCATCCCGGAAGGTTGGTAGTGCTTCTTGTAAAAGCTACGAATGGTGGATCTCGTTAACCCACGGATGGAATCCGTGGTTCCCAATATTGGACGACCAAGTGGAGTTTGCCCATATATAAGTGAAGCAAAATCATCATGGATGAGATCACTTGGATCATCTTCGTACATCGCAATTTCTTCAAGAATTACGCCGCGCTCATCATCAATATCCGACGATCGCAGGAGTGCATCGGTAACCACATCACACACGACGTCGATTGCCATTGGTAGGTCACGATCCAAGACTTTGGCGTGGTAACAAGTGAGCTCTTTGCCAGTAAACGCATTGAGGTCACCACCAACAGCCTCAACCATTGATGAAATTTCCAATGCGCTGCGCTTACTCGTACCTTTGAAAAGTAAATGTTCTAAAAAGTGCGCAGAACCATGTTGCGCTGGAGTTTCATCCCGAGACCCAGCGGTAACCCATATACCAAATGCCGCAGAACGGACGCCAGGGACAGCTTGAGTAATGATGCGCAATCCGCCAGGGAGGACAGTACGGCAGACAATGCTGCCGTCGTCCTCCCTGAGCAGAGTGGTGGTGTGCGCGCGCGCCATGAGTAATTAAGCCGTTGCCTCTTCGACTACTGGAGCGAGTGACAATTTGCCGCGTGGATCAATTTCTTTGATCTCAACCTGCACCTTGTCGCCAACCTTGAGTACATCTTCAACTGCTTCGATGCGCTTTCCGCCAGCCAATTTCTTAACTTCTGAGATGTGCAACAAGCCGTCCTTACCTGGGACGAGCGAAATGAAGGCACCGAAGGTGGTGGTCTTCACAACTGTGCCCAGGTAACGCTCGCCAACCTCTGGCATCGTTGGATTTGCGATCTGGTTGATGGCTGTGCGAGCAGCGTCGGCTGAAGCACCATCGGTCGCGCCGATGTAGATCGTGCCGTCATCTTGGATCGTGATGTCAGCGCCTGTTTCTTCTTGAATCTGGTTGATGATCTTGCCTTTAGGCCCAATCACTTCGCCGATCTTGTCAACCGGAATCTGCACACTGATAACTCGAGGCGCCGTCGGTGCCATTTCGTCTGGTGTATCGATTGCTTCTGCCATGACTTCAAGAATGGTCAGACGTGCATCGCGAGCTTGATTCAGCGCACTTGCAAGTACTGATGCAGGAATGCCTTCGAGCTTGGTATCAAGCTGCAACGCGGTAACGAATTCCTTCGTGCCCGCAACCTTGAAATCCATATCGCCGTAAGCATCTTCGGCACCGAGGATGTCGGTGATTGCAACGAATTCTTGCTTACCATCAACAACACCTGAAATGAGACCCATAGCGATACCTGCAACAGGAGCCTTCAAAGGCACGCCTGCATTAAGCAATGACATGGTTGACGCACAGACAGAACCCATAGATGTTGAGCCGTTTGAGCCAAGTGCTTCTGAAACCTGACGAATTGCATAAGGAAAATCTTCACGGGATGGAAGAACAGGAACCAACGCACGCTCAGCAAGAGCACCGTGACCGATTTCGCGACGCTTTGGTGAACCCACACGACCTGTCTCACCTGTTGAGTAAGGAGGGAAGTTGTAGTTGTGCATGTAGCGCTTACGATTTTCTGGATTCAAGGTATCGAGCTGCTGCTCCATCTTGAGCATGTTCAAAGTGGTGATGCCAAGAATTTGGGTTTCGCCACGTTCAAACAATGCTGATCCATGAACGCGAGGAATGACCTGAACTTCTGCAGCCAAGGTGCGGATGTCCGTAAGTCCACGACCATCAATGCGGATTTTGTCGCGAAGTACGCGCTCACGAACACTGTTCTTAGTTACAGAGCGAAGCGCTGCTGACAATTCCTTCTCGCGACCAGCGAACTTCTCGCCAAGTGCTGCAAGAACTTCACCCTTGATTTCATCAAGGCGATCCTCGCGTTCTGCCTTACGCACGATGGTGAGTGCCTTCGCAACCGAATCGGCCGCAATTGCTGCGACTGCATCGTAGGCATCGTCTTGGTAGTCAAGGAAGATTGGGAAATCAGCTGTTGGCTTTGCGGCCTTGGCTGCCAACTGAATCTGCGCCTCACACAATGCCTTGATGAATGGCTTGCCAGCCTCAAGGCCCTGAGCAACTACCTCTTCAGTTGGTGCCGTTGCGCCACCAGCGATGAGCTCGATGGTGCGCTCTGTTGCTTCTGCTTCCACCATGGTGATTGCGACATCGTCGCCGGCAATTGAGCCTGCGATAACCATGTCGAACACTGCTTCTTCGAGTTGCTCATGTGTTGGGAAAGCAACCCACTGGCCACGAATCAATGCCACACGTACGGCACCGATTGGACCAGAGAATGGCAATCCAGCAATCTGCGTTGAAGCCGATGCGGCGTTGATTGCTACGACGTCGTAGAGATCGCCAGGAGCCAGCGCCATCACTGTGACGACTACCTGAACTTCATTGCGCAAACCCTTGACGAAGGTTGGGCGCAATGGGCGGTCGATCAAGCGACACGTGAGGATCGCGTCTTCGCTCGGACGGCCTTCACGGCGGAAGAAGGAACCTGGAATGCGACCAACTGCGTACATGCGCTCTTCAACGTCCACAGTCAGTGGGAAGAAGTCGAATGAGTCACGCGGGCTTTTGCCAGCGGTGGTTGCGGAAAGCAGGAATGTCTCTTCGTCAAGGGTGACGGTGACTGAACCTGCAGCCTGCAATGCAAAGCGGCCAGTTTCAAAAGTGATCGTGCGCTTACCAAATGCACCGTTATCAATAACGGCGCTTGTTGTTGTTACTTCGGAACCCTCCACGGGTGCCTCCTGTTCTGTTACAGGAGCGCTCGCGAGTGCCGACTTGTGGCGATCATCGATCGAGGCCCACGGGTATTTCGAACCCGGAGGTCACTACCGAGGACCGACAGGCGACGAAGTCGCAGCGCCCCGAATGGTGTTATCTGTATGAAATTTTCTCTCTGGAAGGTTTCCACAGAGATGAAGCAAGGCCCGGCACGACTCGCGTACCGGGCCTTTAAGACTTAGCGACGAATGCCGAGCTTCTCAATGATTGTGCGGTAACGCGCGATATCGGTCTTCACCAAGTACTGGAGAAGGCGGCGGCGCTGACCTACGAGAATCAACAGGCCACGACGACTGTGGTGATCGTGCTTGTGTTCCTTGAGGTGGCCAGTCAGATCGTTAATACGACGGCTGAGCAATGCAATCTGCACTTCTGGGGAACCGGTATCGCCTGGCTTGGTGCCAAATTCAGCGATGATTTCTTCTTTGACTGCCTTGTCGAGTGACATGACTTTCCTCTCGGGCGCGCCTCTTTGAGGCACTTGCTTGAATCGACACGAATCTCAGAGCGCCCGCTCTTTGACCGTCTGGAGACTGAAGACTACCAGTCCTAGACCAGTCCTAAGACCGCTCGAGTTTTGGCTACGTCGGAGTCCATTTGTGCGATCAGACCATCAAGACCATCAAAAGTCATCTGTCCCCGGAGCTGGTCAATGAAAATGACCGTAATTTCTTCTCCGTACAGGGCCAAATCGGTGCGATCGAGCACATAGGTTTCAACCCGACGCTCAACTCCGGCAAATTGAGGGTTAGTGCCTACTGAAATGGCAGCGGGATAGCGCTGCGATCCGTGCACTAACCACCCGGCGTACACACCATCACCAGGAATCACTGGATTACCCTGCCACTTCAAGTTGGCGGTTGGAAACCCAAGCTCGCGGCCGCGATGGTCGCCATGCACCACAACGCCCGACAGGTCATAGTCACGGCCCAAGACATTACGTGCTTCCTTCAAATCACCAAGGGCTAGGGCATGACGGACTCTGGTCGATGACCATGGCTGAACATCTGCGGCAAGCCCTACTTCAGTTACCGAGAAGTGATACTGCTCCCCTGCAGTGCGCAATGTGTTCACATCTCCCGCACCTTCATGACCGAAGCGAAAATTTCCCCCAACAACAATTGCTTGGGCATTTAACGTGTCGTGGAGCACCCGATGGATAAAGGTTTCTGGATCCCAGCTGGCGACGTCGTCGTTAAACTGCAAGACGAATACATCATCAACTCCTGCATCAAACAACAGGAAGCGACGCTCCGCCAACGAAGCAAGTGACTGTGGGGCAAGGTCTGGCCTGACAACTGCCAATGGATGCGGATCAAAGGTCAGCGCAATGAGTGGGGCGCCTCGATCATCGGCAATTCGACGCGCATGAGCAATCAGAGCCTGATGACCTTTATGGACGCCGTCAAACACACCAATGCACACGACCGCACCGTTGCTTTCATGTTCGTGGCTCATGACCTTCCTAACCTTAGGTCACACGAATACGGCTGGGTACTTGGCGGTAGGTCCGTGCCGCTGAGCAAGCGCGAGGAATTCGCCCGACTGATCAAAAATAGCGATGATGCCCTCCTCTACGCCCGAATATGTCCAATCAATACGCCTGCCGTTACGCACGAAAGCGGCATCAGAATCATCAACTACCCAACTGGGGAACACCCGGGCTGCTGCATCGGCAATGGACACAAGTGCTTGTGCGGGTGAAGACAACTGACCAAAGGTTTCAAGATCAATTGCATCAGTGAGAGGCCACTGACCTACCCGTGTGCGCCTTAATGCGGTGAGGTGGCCACCCACCCCAAGCCCAGCACCAAGGTCACGCGCGAGCGCACGAATATACGTTCCCGAACTGCACGTAACTTCGACATCAACATCGAAATAACCTTCACCATGTTCGTGATGCAGCGCACTGAACGCACTCACAGTGACAGGACGGGCCTGTAATTTCACTTCATCCCCCGAGCGCACTTTTGCATATGCCCGCTGACCATCAACTTTGATCGCACTCACAGAACTCGGAACTTGCTCAATTTCACCGGTCAATACATCAATACGCTGCAACACTGTTTCAAATGCGAGTGCCGACAACACATCAGGAGGCGCAACCGTTGTTACTTCTCCTTGCGCATCATCGGTGACCGTACTTTGCCCCAGCCGGATGGTCGCAAGATACGTTTTATCTGCTCCGGAGATATACCCCAACAAGCGGGTGGCCCTACCTACCCCAAGCACAAGCACACCTGTGGCCATGGGATCTAAAGTTCCTGCATGCCCGACCTTTCGGGTATTCAAAATGCGCCGAGTTCGACCAACGACATCGTGGGAAGTCCACTCCGAAGGCTTGTCTAAAACGAGCAGGCCGTTCACTCGTCGCTTTCAACCTCACGCGGATGGCGATACGGATCAACGTCACCTGCATAGGTACCTTGCGCTGCTTGAAGATGCACGCGCTCATCATCTTCTTGAGCCTTACGCAAAAGTTCTTCCACGTGCCGAGCATTTTCGGGCATCGCATCAGCGAAGAAGGCAAGGGACGGCGTGAATTTAATGCCAGTCTGCTTGCCAACTTCGCTGCGCAACAATCCCTTAGCCGACTCCAAAGCCGCAGCGGTTTCATCTTGGGCTTGGGCATCGCCATACACCGTGTAGAAGACTGAGGCTTCGCGCAGATCGGGCGTCATGCGCACGTCAGTAATCGTGATGAATCCCAAACGAGGATCCTTCACGCGCTTTTCGAGCGTCTCAGCAACGATCACGCGAACGCGATCTTCAAGCTTGTGTTGGCGTGCCTTGCTCATGGCTTACGAGGCTTCTCGCGCATCTCGAAAGTTTCGATGATGTCGTCAACCTTGACGTCTTGGAAGTTGCCAAGGTTAATACCGCACTCGAATCCTTCACGAACTTCGGTGACGTCATCCTTGAAGCGACGTAAACCTGCGATTGCAACACCATCCGCAACCACTGCGCCGTCTCGAATAACACGCGCCTTTGAGTTGCGCTTGATATCGCCACTTTGTACGAGACAGCCAGCGATAGTGCCGAACTTGGAAGACTTGAAGACATCGCGTACCTCTGCTGTACCCAGTTGCACTTCTTCGTACTCCGGCTTGAGCATGCCGCGAAGCGCCTGCTCAACATCGTCGATCGCTTGGTAAATAACGCTGTAGAAGCGAACGTCAACACCTTCATGCGCAGCTAGGTCAGCAACCTTACCTTCAGGTCGCACATTGAAGCCGATGATGACCGCCTTTGAGGCAGCCGCCAACGTGACGTCGTTCTTTGTTATCGCACCTACACCGCGATGGATCACTCGCATCGAGACTTCGTCACCAACATCGATCTTGGTAAGTGCTTCTTCAAGCGCTTCAACCGAACCGGAGACGTCGCCCTTAATGATCAAGTTAAGTTCTGCAACTTCACCCTTTTCAATCGACTCAAGGAAGTCTTCAAGGGAACGCTTCACTCGGTTCTTCGCCAACATCGCATTGCGCTCACGTGCTTGTCGTGTTTGTGCAATTTGACGAGCGATGCGGTCTTCAGAAACCACCAGGAAGCTGTCGCCAGCACCAGGAACCGAAGTAAGGCCAAGAACTTGAACCGCTGTTGATGGGCCAGCTTCTTCAATAACGTTGCCAAGATCGTCGTGCATTGCACGAACGCGGCCGAAGGCATCGCCTGCGACAATTGAATCGCCTGCGCGCAATGTTCCGCGTTGAACCAGAACGGTTGCAACGGGACCGCGTCCGCGGTCAAGGTGAGCTTCGATAGCAATACCTTGTGCGTCTTGGTTTGGATTGGCGCGCAAATCAAGTGCTGCATCAGCAGTCAACAACACAGCGTCCAGAAGTTCGTTGATACCGGTGCCCTGAAGCGCAGAAACATCGATGAACATCGTGTCGCCGCCAAATTCCTCAGCAACCAAGCCATATTCAGTGAGCTGCCCTCGAACCTTCATGGGATCAGCACCTTCTTTATCAACCTTGTTGACAGCAACCACGATTGGCACACCTGCAGCCTGCACATGGTTTAACGCTTCGATGGTCTGAGGCTTCACACCATCGTCTGCTGCAACAACCAGAATTGCGATGTCGGTTACCTGAGCTCCACGAGCGCGCATAGCGGTAAAAGCCTCGTGACCTGGTGTATCGATGAAGGTGAGCTTGCGATCGCCTTCTGGCGTGTGCGCAACAACCTGGTATGCACCAATGTGCTGCGTGATTCCGCCGGCTTCGCCACCAATGACGTTGGTCTTGCGAATCGAGTCAAGCAAACGAGTTTTACCGTGATCGACGTGACCCATAACCGTGACAACTGGTGGGCGAGCGATGAGATCTTCGCTGTCACCCTCATCTTCACCGAATTCAAGATCGTATGTACCAAGAAGTTCTCGATCTTCGTCTTCAGGTGAAACAACTTCAACAACATAGTTGAGCTCTTCACCAAGCAAGCGCAAAGTATCGTCGTCAATCGACTGCGTTGCAGTAACCATTTCGCCAAGTTCAATTAAGACCTTTACGAGATCCGCTGGCATCGCATTGACGCGATCGGCGAAGTCAGTGACGCTTGATCCGCGCGCAAGGCGCACAGTTTCACCTGAACCACGCGTGATGCGTACGCCAGTGAGTGACGGAGCTTGCATATTGTCGAACTCTTGACGCTTGGCACGCTTTGACTTACGGCCACGCGATGGACGACCACCTGGACGACCGAAGGCTCCAGCTGTGGTTCCGCGACCGCCAGCACCTGGACGACCAGGGAAGCCGCCAGGACCGCCGGGACCTCCTGGGCCACCAGCCCCTGGACCACCTGGACCACGACCTTGGAATCCGCCGGGAGCGCCACCTGGACGACCCGCGCCACCAGCCCCTGGACCACCTGGACGACCCGCGCCACCAGCCCCTGGACCACCTGGACGACCCGCGCCACCAGCCCCTGGACCACCAGGACGCTGACCTGGACCTGCAGGACGTGGGGCCCGCATATTAGGCATCATGCCTGGGTTTGGACGTGGTGCTCCTGGAACAGCCGGTGCTGTGGTGGCCGCTGGGCGACCCATGCCTGTTGACCCACCAAATGGGTTATTCCCAGGACGCGGGGCCGCTGGGCGACCCATGCCTGTTGACCCACCAAATGGGTTATTTCCCGGACGCGGACCTGCTGGTCGCGGAGCTTCTGGACGTGAAGCTGCTGGTGCTGCGACAGCTGGCGCCACTGGGGTTTCAACTACTGGAGCAACTGGTGCAACAGTTGCCGGGACTTCTGGAGCAACGGTCGGTTCAACTGCAACTGGTTTTGGCGCTGGAGTAGGTGTTGGTGCCGAAGCCGTCGCCTCAACCTCAGTAACCGGCTTTGCCGCAGCTTTCTTAGCGGCCGCCTTCTTCGCAGGCTTTGGCTCTGCGGCAGGCATAGCTTCTTTGAGCTTGCGCGCGACTGGTGCTTCAACCGTTGATGACGCAGACTTCACAAACTCACCGAGCTCAGCGAGCTTGGCAAGCACGTCTTTACTAGTGACCCCTAGCTCTTTAGCGAGCTCATGGACCCGGACCTTTGACACGTTTCTCCTGTCTTCGGCCCGAGTTGTCCAACCCGAACCGTCAGTGCGAACGACGCATGACTAACACTGCTCGTTCATCGGGTGGATGTCCTCATGAAGGCTCCCGAAGTTAGGCGGATGGAACTGGCGCTTGTACGCACAGCGGAAGTAACTATACCGCGACCCTGGCCACGGCTCATACCATCAGATCGCTTACGAGTCCTGAGCTTTCACATGACCCTTGAACTCGAAGCGCCCTGCCCCATGCCCGACGCTTATCTGCGAGCTCTAGGCATCCTCGCGCAGGATGGAGCCAGGCTCCCCGACCTGGAGCTTGGCGCGATTGCCGCAAGACACCCTGATCAACGACCACTCGGATGAGTTCAGCCGTGCTGGCTGTGGCTCGACAGCCCACGCAGGTCCGCAACGGGCTCATTCGTCGTAATCGCCCGAATTGCTCTCGGCGTGTTCATCGACAGCGTTATCCGAACGAATATCAATGCGCCAACCAGTGAGGCGCGCGGCCAATCGAGCGTTCTGTCCTTCCTTACCAATCGCCAATGAAAGTTGATAATCGGGCACTGTGACACGAGCAGCGCGCGCCACCGGATCAACAATCACGACCGAGGTCACTTGGGCTGGTGAGAGCGCATGCGCGATCAACTCGGCTGGATCATCACTGAAGTCGACGATGTCGATTTTTTCTCCTTGGAGCTCAGCCATCACTGCACGCACGCGCTGACCCATGGGTCCGATACACGCACCTTTGGCATTGACACCAGGGATGGTTGAACGCACCGCCATCTTGGTGCGATGGCCGGCCTCACGGGAGAGCCCACCGATTTCTACAGTGCCATCTGCGATTTCTGGAACTTCCAGCGCAAACAATGCGCGAACCAGATTTGGGTGAGAACGAGACACCGTGACCACAGGGCCTTTAAATCCTTTGCGTACCCCCACAACCAGACACTTCACTCGCTGACCATGTGAGTAATCCTCGCCGGGGACTTGCTCCTCTGGGGGTAGGTTGGCTTCAAGTTTGCC
>WLOE01000058.1 GCA_009699465.1 Actinomycetota bacterium
AACCCAGCCGGGCTAGTTGAAGTGCTGCGCTCGTTTGTCGCAGAGTAGTTTTCTTCTCTCAGCTGCTATTTGCGTCATGCTCGATAAATTGCAGTAGTGCGCCATCGGTTTCACGCTCATCAAGAACCAGGTATTCATTTCCCGCGCGTCTAATCTTGGTAACCGTGAGTCCCTTACTGGCGAGATAGGCGCTCGTGCGCTCCAGGCTGGTCACCGGGAGGGTAACGGCAAACATTGATGCACCTCGCGCTTCCAAGGTTTCGCGCAGCTTGTCATCTTCACTCAATGGTGAGGGGGTCACGAATTCAATAACGTGATCACCGAAATTCACTGCGCGCCCAAGCTGGTGTGTTGGCCGGTGATCGTGATCAACCTCTTGACCGGTGAATGTGGTGATCCAATTGATTGCGCTGTCCACACTGGGTACGCACAGTGTGATGACTGGGCCGCCATTGATACCGACGGGATTTGTATTAGCGCCCTGACTGGCAATCCATTCGTCTTGATCGCGCGGATCGCCAGGAAAGAAATGGTCGGTTATTTCTAGGCATAGGCCAAAGCAATCACGTGGATGCAAGAACACGTAATTGCCAGGGGATCGATCAGTGATTCTGATGCCATGCTCGTTGATCACTTCGACGGCTTCATCGAGGTTAGGAACAGTCCACTCCAGTGAATGCCAGCGCTCGCCAAAGCGGGTAATACTGGCGCCGATAGAAAGGTTGGGGTCGGTAGGAGCGAAGAGTTCAAAGGCAGTTGATCCGGCAACGTACACCGCGTTCTTGCCGCCAAAATCTGGTTCTTCAAATTCAAGAAACACGTCAGCATCGAAAACCTCGCGGTAGAAGGCCATCACGTGGTCGTAGTTTTTTGCGAACTGATTAATATGGCCATGACGAAGGACTTTGATTGAACGCATAGCTGCATTTTGGCAGTTCAGCAAGGTGATTGTGGTGGGTATTGCCACTTTAGGAAGGGCATCTGCAACGATGTCACGGTGGCATCGGTGACTGTAGTTTCTCGGTTGAAGGAATTAGTTGGCACCACGACCACAGTGCAACGATCTGCCCTGCATTGGAAGCGCCCGCTTCGCGGCGCGGTCGTGGCGGGCACCCTCTGTGCCATCACGATTGCAATCGGTCAGCCAGCGATGGCAATTCCTTTGGTCGTAGGTGCATTCTTCACAGGTTTGGCTGATGTCGCCGAACCCATTGGTGTGCATTGGCGCTCGATGTCATGGACGGCACTGTGGCTCACGGTTGGCACGTTTGCAGGCGGTTTCAGTTCACGCTTTGGTTATATGGAACTTCTTGCGGTTGCGGTCTTTGCTTTTTGCTGCGGCATTGCCGGTGTCGTTGGCCAACGAGGTTCACTCAACGGAATGTTGGCCTTGGTGATGTTCGCCATTTTCGCTGGAGCGCCGGAATCACCGATCAATAACTGGGAGAACGCCGGTTTGGTAGCACTAGGCGGGCTTGTGCAAGTGTGCGCATTCGTCGTTCCGGTCGTGCTTTTTGCTCCATCATCACTTCGATCAGCTCGTTCGCAGGTTGTGCCGTTTATGGTGCGGTTGCGAGTGGGATTTGATCTTCATCATGTGTTCTTCAGGCATGCCGTTCGGTTAAGTGCTGCAATGTTCGTTGCTACGTATCTTTCAATCCTCCTTGAATGGCCCCACTCCTATTGGATTCCAATGACGGTTGCGTGGGTAAGCAAACCCGACCGCGATGGAACTGACTATCGAGTGGTTCATCGGTTCATCGGAACCATGGTTGGACTTTTGGTGTGTACAGCCGTCATCGAAGTTCTGGGAATGAAGTCCTATGGGTACTCGGTTTTCATCGCCGCAGGTGTGTTCACTTGCTTGGTCTTTGTGCGATCGAATTATTCAATCTCGGTCGTGGGGGTCACGATGGTTGTCGTGGGCGTATTTAGCCTCAATGGTGAGCCTCTTGCGGAGACCTTGGAATACCGCACGCTGGGAACAGCCTTCGGCTGTCTGATCTCAGCAATAGCGATCATGCTGTGGATGGAGCGATCCAAAGAGCAAGCCACCTAGTGACCGAGGGAGATGGGTCACAGGTAGACCAAAAGGTGCCTGTGGGTCGGCTTGGGGCAGTACCCTGCACCTACTTAATCTTTCAATGTGGAGGTTCGCGTGAGCGACGAATTGTTAACTGAAGTCCGAGGTGGCGTACTTGTCGTGACCTTGAATCGCCCGGCCCAGAAGAACGCCCTCAATGGTGCGGTCATGTACGGCATCTCTGAGGCAATGCATCGCCTCGAGACCGATGATTCCCTCGTGGTCGCTGTGGTCACCGGTGCTGGCGGAACCTTCTGCTCGGGCATGGACCTCAAGGAATTCGTTTCTGGTGGATCTACTGGTCCAAAAAGCGAGCACCCATACCTGTCCCAGAAGCCACCAGCCAAGCCAGTCATCGCAGCGGTTGAGGGCTACGCCCTGGCCGGCGGCTGTGAAACAGCCATGGCGTGCGACATCATCGTTGCTGGCCGTGACTCAAAGTTCGGTATCCCAGAGGTCAAGCGTGGCTTGGTCGCAGCCGGTGGCGGTCTGTACCGGATGCCAAAGGTGATGAGCTACCAGAATGCAGCACTGCTGGCATTGACTGGCGACATCATCTCGGCTGAACAAGCCAAGGACATGGGCTTGGTCACCATCGTGACCGAGACGGGTGGTGCCCTAGATGGCGCGCTAGAAATCGCTGAGAAGATCGCAGCAAATGGCCCGCTGGCCGTTCGGGCAACCAAGGAAGTCTTGGCTGCCTCAGCTCGCTACACCGATGCTGAGTTCATGGCCTGGCAGCAGACCATCACTGGTCCAGTCTTTGCCTCAGAAGATGCTCGTGAAGGAGCTACCGCCTTTGCTGAGAAGCGCGCTCCACAGTGGAAGTCCCGCTAACTCAAAGATTGCTCGCATTGGGCCCGGCTTTTGCCGGGCCTTGTGCATGTCCGGGTATCCACAGGTGAGTCCGATCTGGGCCGACACCCACAATTGACTGCATGCGTTGCGCATGCAACTATGAAATATGGGCAAATTCCTGCAGGTGCGCAATCTCCCCGATGAGGTGCACGAAACCTTGACTCGTCGAGCGAAGGTGGCCGGCATGAGTTTGTCGGAATATGTGGGGCGTGAGCTCACTGCGCTCGCGAACAAAGACACCATGCGCGATTACTTGCTGCGCCTTGATCGCATCGGGCTGAATATTGATGTTGATCCTCAAACGACTGTTGATTTCATTCGCGACGACAGAGACAGCAGATGACGAAAGAGATCATCATTGATGCATCGGTTGCAGCTGACTTCGTCATTTCAGTAAGTAAGCGTCGAGAATTCATGGCATGTGAGTTCTTTGATGGAACACATGATTTTCATGCACCAACATTGATTGATTTCGAAGTAACCTCAGCGATTCGCAAACTGCTGCTCGCGCGCCGAGTTAGTGAAGATGAGGCGTTCATGGCACTCGAAGAGCACTTGAAAGCACCAATTTTGCGCCATGCCGCAGCACCATTGCTCACTCGCGCACTTCGACTTCGCGAAAATATCTCTGCGTATGACGCGTCTTATGTGGTTCTCGCGCAAGCTTTTGAAGGGCTACTTATTACCCGGGACGCGCGTCTGGCTCGGGTAGCTGAACGCCACTGTGCAGTGGTAGTCGTCTAACTTCGCGATTGCAGCATCTGGCTTAAGCAGGCAGTTGATTGGCAATATTGGTCAGTGTGTCTGTGAAATGTTCACGTTCCGC
Source organism: Actinomycetota bacterium (assembly GCA_009699465.1). GTDB lineage: Bacteria > Actinomycetota > Actinomycetes > S36-B12 > S36-B12 > UBA11398. The sequence continues at coordinate 3,768 of WLOE01000058.1, forward strand.
AGGAGTCAGCACTGCATACGCCTTGGCCGTGAGTTCATTGGTCAGTGAATCAGCTCGCTTCATACATTCACGATCTTCTGCTGTCGGATTTGGCAATTCACCATCGGCAAAGCCATGGACTTTGCTGTGCTCTGGGCTTGAAATGACATCTGCCGCGTGAATATCAATTCCGGTACTGACGATCGCCAAGATGTGAGCGCTACCGCGGTATTCACGCAGCACCATGATGTGTTGGTACGCCGCTGCCTGTGGATCTGCCGGCATTGGTTCACCAGCAAGCCCCGCATAGAGCGCAAGTCCAGCTGGATCAATAGTGCTGCGTACTTTGGTAGCGATTTCATTAAACTCAACAAGGCCTTCAACTGCTCCAATGAGGTTGCGACCAAATTCATGGGCACACTTGAAGTGCTCCCGGGCAATGTCTCGAGGTGGCATCACTGCTGTTGCGCTATCCCAGAACTTTTTCACCATCGATGGAGCGAAGTAGGCAAAGGCGCTCGTCACCACCGGTTCCTCAACATCGCCAAGCACGCCACCACGGCCCCCGAAATAGAACTGCAAGCCGTTGAGGCCGATGCTTTTGCCGTAGCTCAGTGTTTCCGGTGTGAAGTAGTAGGCGCCGCCCACTTTGTTGATCAGTGGGTAGGTCTGCTCGACAAAAGAGATGAGTTCTGAAGTGGCCATAAGGGCAGATTAGGGGAGAATCGAGGTCGCTCGCGCCGTTACCGGAACTTTTCTTGAGCTATGACAGTCTGAAGGCAAGGGGTATTTTGCCCATGTATATGTATCTGGAGAAGTCATGAATGTTCGTAAGACTCTTGGTGTAGTCGCTGTTGCAGGCCTCGTTGCTGGTTCTGGCCTGGGCGTGGTTACTGCAGCTAATGCTGCCGACACCACGAATTACATCATTAACTGCGCAGGCAAAAAGGTGACGAAGCCATCATCAATCGTGATCACCTGTGCTGATGCCAATGTGTCGATCAACAAGATCAAGTGGAGTTCATGGGACATGAACACTGCCAAGGGCACTGGCGTGCTGTCTTGGAATACCTGTTTGCCTAAGACCTGTGTTGCTGGCGCCACGGTGAAGTACCCAGTAACCATCACCATGGGTGGCGTTGCATCAGCACCTAACCTCAATGTGTTCTCAAAGGTTGATGTGGCATTTCCTAAGGGCGGGCCAGCAGCAACGGAAACTGGCAGCTACACGCTCGACAATAAGGTCGCATAACACAACTTTTCATCCACATGCATTGTGAGAGAGGGCCGCAGCGATGCTGCGGCCCTCTCATGTACCTGTATTTCTTTGCTTTTTCTCGTTTACTGTTTACGAAAGACCGGAACCACGTAATCCCCGCCGGGAAGGGATTCGAGTGTTGCTTGCACGCGCATGTCACACACAACATCTTCTGGGGCTATGTCAAGGATTCGACCTGGAAGGCGTAGTCCGCGCTGTTCATCAAGTTCAATGATGCCAACGACATAAGGAAGATTGTCGAGATAGCCGCTCACGGCGGCTTGTCGTTGAATGATGAATGTGTAGATCGTTCCAGCGCCACTCACCTCATCAAAGCGAGTAGGAGCTGCACACTTGCGACAGGCATCAAGGGGAGGCATCATCCAAAGGCCACACGTGGGATCAGTGCAATGGCACATGGCTAGCGTTCCACTGGCGGTTGCTGCCCAGAACCCTTGAGTATCTGCATCAGGTACTGGTTGAGGCGGCAGTGATTGAGGGAGAACAGTTGGCTGCGTACTTGGGCTCATAGTGTTGCCGCCGTTCCGTAGACCAAGGCTCCTCCAAAGGGACCTGCACCGCTGGTTACTAACGCAGTTTGCGCATTGGCTACTTGTCTGTGGCCGGCTTCATTGCGTAGTTGGAGGACCGCTTCGTAATGATGATTCATTCCATGGATGTAGCCCTCGGATAACAGCCCACCGTGTGGATTCACAACCACATCACCACCAAAAGTTGCCCGCCCTGCCCGGAAGTAGTCGCCAACCTCGCCTTTTTCGCAAAAACCAAAGTCTTCAAACGTCGCCATAACCGTGAAGGTGAAGCAGTCATACATGCACGCAACATCAATATCACGTGCTTGCAGTCCGGTTCGTTCCCAAAGTTTGGGCGCGGTACCAGCGGAAAACATCGTTGTCATGTCTGAGTATTGAACGACGGAACCACCATCGCGGTTGCTGTCGGCGGCACCCAGTACATACACGGGTGGATGAGGAAGATCCTTAGCTCGCTGGCTGGTAGTAATCACTATCGCTACGGCTCCGTCAACTTCGTAACAACAATCGAAGAGTCGAAATGGCTCAGCGATCCAGCGACTATTGAGATAGTCATCCAGGGTGATCGGATCTTTACCAACAGCATGTGGATTTCTGCTTGCGTGTAAACGCTCCTGAATAGCAATCGCGCCGAGATCTTCACCCGTGGATCCGTATTCATGCTGATGACGTTGAGCAAACATGGCAAACCACTGAGGGGGAACGAGATAGCCATGAGGACCGGCGAATTGGTTTTCGCCAGGAACTTCAACAACACCAAGGTTCTTTCCGTAGCGAGTATCAGAGGCCAACACTCGATAGGCGACGACTACTTCAGCTTGCCCACTGGTCACCGCGGTCACCGCACCCATCACGGTTGTGGTGACGATGTTTCCCCCGCCGTACACATTGAGACACCAGCCCAGATCATCAACACCAATGGCGTGGGCAACTGCTGATGCAGTAGCAGAGCTGGAACCGGTATCAAAACAGGTGAAGCCGTCAACGTCAGCTGGCGATAAACCAGCATCAGCTAATGCGGCGCGGCAGGCTTCAGCGGCTAATGAAGTAGGAGTGCGACCAGATTTGCGCATGTAATTTGTGCGACCGATGCCAACCACGGCTGCATCTTGCAGGACTTGCTTCATAGTGCCTCCCGGGTGCTTCGTTGCAGGCTATTCCTGTTTCGCATCCTCTGAGGGCATATTTCACGATCAGTTTCCGTGCTGCCCACGTATCTTTGTCAGCCACACGTGGTTCGATATCCCCATGTCCGCAGACCTGTCCAAACATTGGATTCACGAGGGTTTCATTGCCTTCGATACTGAAACCACGGGGGTCGAAGTGGATTCCGCGAGAGTGGTCACGGCAGCTGCAGTGGTCTTCGAAGGCTCGGTACCGCTGTACACCCGGTCATGGTTAATCAAGGTCGATGTTGATATTCCTGAGGTCACCACCGCGGTGCATGGCATTACCAATGAGATGAGTCAGGCCGAAGGCCAGGAGCAGTCCGCTGCACTTGTGGAGATTCGTGATTTCCTTGCTGGATCGGGTATGCCGATTGTGTGCTTCAACTCAGGCTTCGATATTCCACTGTTCAATGCGAATCTTGCACGACTTGGCCTTGATCTACTCCCAACAGATCAGGTGCTGTGCTCGTTTGTCATCGACAAGCAGTGCAATAAATATGTGAAAGGCAAGGCGCAGCGTCGCCTCAAGCCCACGGCTGATCGCTATGGCATTGAACTCACTGAAGAAGATTGGCATGGTGCAGAAGCGGATGCTCGAGTTGCTGGACAGATTTTTCTTGCTGAACTTGCGGCCTATCCAGAATTGAGCGAGTTTTCCGTTACCGATCTGTCAGCAACGGTGAATCTCTGGAGAGATCAACAGGATCGTGAATTTCAAGAATGGTTGTCTCGTCAGCCTCAACGATGATCGGTATTTCCTGCCGCGGACTTAAGAATCGCAAATTTTCGAGTAAAACATTGAGTACGGGGCAAGCCCCTCGAAATATTTCGGTTTGGTCATTGGTGGTGAGGGGTTTGTCTAAGATGTCCAATACACCTACGCATATGACCGCTGCATATATCCGATTAAAGGGAGACTGGCATGGCGCGCCCGCACCTAGTGCTCAGTGATCGGTACTTCAATGCTGTGGCATACACATCACATGCGCATTCCTGGCAAAGTCGTAAGGGCGGCAATATCGCCTATATTTCGCATCTTTTGGGCGTCTCATCGCTCATCATTGAAGCTGGTGGCGACGAAGATCAAGCAATCGCGGGTCTGCTGCATGATGCGGTTGAAGACGCGGGAGGCAGTGCCAGGCTCGCAGACATCACACGGTTATTTGGTCCACGTGTGGCCGCAATAGTTTTGGGTTGCTCAGACAACGTCGATGATGATGATCATTGGTTGGGCTACTGGGAACGCAAGCAAAATTATCTGGATCGCCTTGAAACAGAGCCAGCTGAACTGGTCATGGTGTCAATCGCAGACAAGGTCCATAACTCACGGGCCCTTGTAACTGACCTCCAGATTTACGGCCTTGGTGAACTCAATAAATTTCACGGCACCCCGGCGGAAATCATTCACTACTACAAAGAGTGTTTGCGCATTGGCATCAAGGTCGGTGTCAGCCCGACACTCACCGCGCCATTGGCTGTGGCGATTCGCGATATCGAATACTTCATCTACGGCGAGTGACGTTTTCAGCAATTCGTGAGCCATACCTCGCCATCACGCAACGTACGGAATTTCAACCGAGCTTTTTCCAAGTATGCAACTGCGCGATCGGCATTAGCACTGTCATCACTTTGCGATCGGTAGTGCGGAATGATTCGCTCGGAAACCAAATTCAACGCAATCGCCTCGGTGTTGGGGTCATACTGATCAGGTAAGACTTTCGGATCATCCATGAGATGGATGCCTTGTAAATCGGGTCCGATAACCGCTGCGCCAGCTGAGTAGCCGCCGTAGGTAATTGTGTGGTGAGCCAGATCTGCTGCAGCCAAAAGTGCTGTCTTCAATTGGCTCTGCTGCATGGCGCGGGCAAGAACGAAAGTGTTTCCACCCGCAACCCAGATGAGATTGCTACCCGCAAGCAATTCAGCAAGTCGTGTCTCTTTTCCTTGGTTATGTTGGTGAGGGTCAGTTGCAAGCTGAAAGTAATCGCGTAAGTCAAGCTCCGAACAGTGATACCCAAGTGCCGCCAGTTGCGTCATTTCTTGAGGCAATGCGTATTGGCGAGCCATGGGATATGGATCCAAGGCATTGACCACGATGAGCGCCTGATGAGTTTCATCGGACGTGGGCCGCAAAGACGCAGACTCTTCGCCCAACCCTTGTGAACTCAAATACAGCCTGATGGCCATGACTTCACTCTACGCCGGTGAAGTCGAAGTTGCTCTGGGTTGTCATAGGGTTGAGTGTCATCAGGAAAGGTTCGAGTCATGGATACCGCAGGTAAAGGCCGAAGCCGGCGCTCAACATTGGCCGTGCCAGGTTCGAGCGTGAAAATGCTCGACAAGGCTAAAGGGCTAGGCGCTGATTCCTTATTTATGGATCTTGAAGATGCAGTTGCTCCGGTGGCCAAAGAGCAAGCGCGCGAAAACATCATTGCGGCGCTCAATGAGGGTGGTTACGGTTCAAAAATTCTTTCCGTGCGAGTCAATGACTGGTCCACGCCATGGACCACTCAAGATGTGACTTCTGTGATTCAGGGTGCGGGTTCAATTCTTGATTGCATCATGTTGCCGAAGGTGCAAACGGCAGATCAAATCATCCAACTTGATTCCTTGATTACTAATCTTGAGAAATCTCTGGGTCTACCGGTAGGCAGAATCGGCATCGAAGCTCAAATTGAAACAGCCCTAGGGCTTACCCACGTCAACGCAATCGCGGCTGCTTCACCTCGGTTGGAAACCATCATTTTTGGTCCCGCAGATTTCATGGCATCAATCAATATGCGCACATTGGTGGTTGGAGAGCAGCCTCAGGGATATGACGTTGGCGATGCGTATCACTTCATTTTGATGAGTATTTTGATCGCGGCGCGCGCTTACGACAAGTTAGCCATTGATGGGCCATATCTGGCAATTAAGGATCTCGAAGGATTCAATCGAGTTGCTGGTCGCTCTGCAGCTTTAGGCTTTGACGGCAAGTGGGTGTTGCATCCAGATCAGATTGATGCAGCCAATGCAATGTTCGCGCCACGACAGGCAGACTATGACCATGCAGAGTTAATTCTTGATGCCTATGACTATTACACGTCGTCTGATGGCGGTGCACGTGGAGCCGTGATGCTTGGGTCGGAAATGATTGATGAAGCTTCACGCAAAATGGCGCTGGTAGTTTCCGCAAAGGGTCGAGCTGCTGGGTTGAAGCGAACGTCTGTGTTCGAAAAACCTACTGATTAATTCTCGCTTTGTGCAGGTGGTTCAACCACAGTGAACGGGTACGTGGCCGCTGCATCATCAAAG
>WLOE01000059.1 GCA_009699465.1 Actinomycetota bacterium
AAAGAGAATTTCATCCCAGGTAGGGATACTCGCACGACGACCCTTTGTTTTCACTGGTTTCTTTGCCACAGACTTTTGTGCCACAACCGGCTCTTGGGTTTGTATGGGCAACATCAATGTTTCGCTTTGATGTACGTGAACCGTTTCGGAGATGACTTCATGGGTATCGAGATCGTCTACTACGAACGTTTCTTCGATGTCTACTTCTAGGGAAGGTACCGCTACCAACCGGGGACGATGTTCTTCGACTACTTCGATATCAGCTTCTTCAATGATGACGCCGATTGGAGTTTCAGAAATGAAATCCATCTCGCCAACAGGTGCCACTCCAAGGAGTCTTCGAGCTACATCGTCAAGTGCATGCAAGTTACGGCCAGAATGGTCGTACGTGAAGACTGCTTTCTCACCATGCTTCCACCGTGCCAGTTGTGCAGTCACGATCCATTTGCCATCTTCACGACGGAAGGAATCCCAAGCAATGTCATCTGGTGAAAATCCGGTGGGCGCAACCACCAAGGCGACGGAATCTGCAAAAGACACAGCAGTGCCAGTGCGGCGAAGTTCAGTGTTGAGCGCCTGGGTGACGATGAATTCGCGCTCAGCTAATGGCGGGCCGGCATAACGCATCACTTTGTCAATTGGCCAGCCGGTTTCTGCTGCAATAACGCCCGGATCAGCACCCGCACGAACGCGAGCCTGAATCTCTCTTGGGCTCAGCGGTTCCAGGGCCATCTCCTCACGTGCGGTTGTGTTGTCCCAAACATAGTGGTTAGCCCGGCTCAGGCGAAGGGGTACGCGCAGGTGTCGCACCTAAGGCCAGCAGCATTGCGACCAGAGCACCGATGGGTGGCAAGAGATAACTCAGCGTGGTTCCAAATGAGTCAATAAAAAAGCCAGAAAGAGCCGTGCCGGCTGCGTAGCCCAAGATCATGCCGGAGTTGGTCCAGGTGAGAGCCTCAGTCAGCATGGTCGCTGGGACAAGGCGTTCAGTGAGTGCATAGGTTGTTATGAGTCCTGGAGCGATGGCAGCTCCAGCAAAAATCCCAGAAATCATCAGCGCTGGAATCGATCGAACAAATACCGCAGGCAAGATTGCAATCATGAGTACACCGGTACACAAGACCAACTGCTTTTGCAATGGTGCACCCCAAGCACGATGCCCGAACCACAATCCGCCAATACCTGAGCAGGCAGCCCAAAGACCCAGAATTACACCACTGAGTTCTGGGTGACCGGCATTCTCGGCAAAGGCAACGGTAGTGACCTCATAACTGCCAAAGAGCCAGCCAAAGCATCCACCGATGATGGGCATTCGCCACATATTGCGATGATGAAACACATTGCCACGCGGAGTTCCTGGAGGATGTTTCTTGGGTTCAGTTTTGCGTTGCGCGGCCAGGAGTAATGATCCTGTCATCGTGAACACGGCAGCCAGTACAAGCGGCACTGCTAATCCCACTTGCACGGCAACGACTGCGGTGAAGATGGGTCCAACAGTAAAAATTAATTCATCAAGAATGCTCTCCCATGCAAAGGCAGCCCTTTTGCGCTCCGGCTGATGCTCTAAAGCCATAGCCCAACGGGCGCGTACTACTGAACCCAATGCAGGTTGCGCTGCTCCAGCAAGTACGACACCAAAAAATTGCAATACGACGTGTTGGTCGCTGAAGAGAAAAATCATGAGCCCAACCGCGTTCAGGGCAGCTAAATAGGGCAGCGTTGAGCCTTGCCCCCGAACGTCCATCAAGCGACTTGTGAAAATTGCTCCGGAAGCAGCTGAAATTTGAAAGGCAGCGGCGAGTACTCCAGCTTGTGCATAGGAACCCGTTGTGCCAGCGACGTACAAGACAATTGCCAACATGACGATGGCTATTGGAAGCCGGGCTAGAAACGTCGCGCTGGAGAATTTGAGCGCGCCGGGGGTCCGTAAGACCTCGCGATAAGTTCCCAACACAACTGCGACGTTAGTGCTCACAGGCTCGCGGTGCAGGATGTGGGGGTGGAACCCTTCGATGAATTTCTGTCATCCCATGAGTTATTGCCATTAGCTTGGGCAGCCAGCGTTGCGGCTGCGCGATTCTTGCGCGATGAGCGCCCCCGAGATCTCATTGTTGAATCGAAGTCCACGCCAGTGGATTCCGTCACCGAAATGGATCGTGGAGCAGAATCGCGTTTGGTGAACACTCTGTTAGGAGCCCGGCCGACAGATGGATTCCTTGGTGAAGAAGGAGGCGAGCGGCTAGGAACCTCTGGGGTTCGTTGGGTTGTTGATCCACTGGATGGCACAGTGAATTACCTGTATCGCATTCCCATGTGGAGCGTTTCCGTTGCTGCAGAAATCAATGACGAATCGGTACTAGGAATCGTGGTTGTTCCCGAGTACGACGAGGCTTATGTCGGCATCAAGGGACACGGGGCTTGGCTGATCCGTCATGCACTCACCGAACCAAGTTGGGTAGAGCAGTTACAGGTGCGCGAATGTGAAGATGTTGCAACTGCGATGGTTGCAACAGGCTTTGGCTATTCGGCACAACGCCGACAAGAACAAGCAGCCGTCGTCCTTTCACTTGCCGGGCAGGTACGAGATTTCCGCCGAATGGGTTGTGCGACGGTTGATTTTTGTTGGCTGGCGCGCGGACGATTAGATGCGTATTACGAACGTGGTCTCAACCGCTGGGATGTTGCGGCTGGTGCATTGATTGCGGCCGAGGCGGGAGCAATCGTGACAGGCCTGTGGGGAGAAAACCCGCATGAAGAAACGATGGTTGCCGCTGTACCAGGTATCGCCTTACCTATGCGCGAACTCTTGCGCAAAGCACATGGATAGTTTCTACGAGATCGACTAGCTCAGCCGTCTCAATTCCTTCGCATAGCGATGGGCGTTTTCCACATAGCCAGAAACGCCATCGACATCGGGATGATCCCCGACTTTGTCCTCCTGAATCACGCAAGGTACGCCAAGAGCGCGTGCATGCGGAGGAACAACTTTGCGCAGGCCCACAAGAGCCCCCGCGCCCACCAGAGAATGAGGACCGATCACAGATTCATTCAAGACGGTTGAACCAGAACCGATAAGGCAATCGTCATGAATCAATGCGCCTTCAATATGAACGTTGTGTCCAACAGTGACTCGGTCGCCAATCACGGTGTTGTGCTCATCGGTGCAGTGGATAACGGAGCCATCCTGGATGGAGGTTTGCGCACCGATGGTGATCGATCCGTAGTCACCACGCAAAACAGCACCTGGCCAAATAGAGGATTGCGGTCCGATACGAACGTCTCCGATCACAACGGCATCGGGGTGCACGTAGGCGGATGGATCAATCGTTGGTTCACGGTCACCAATGGCGTAGATAGGCATACCTTGAGGTTACCGCTACATCCATTTTTTAGAGATGTATAAGACCACTGCCGTCTGGCTGGTGTGTATACGCAAGAATGAGTTCACTGGTTCCAAGACGCGGAAAAGGGGTGTGTGCATGTCAAACCATCAGGCGTCGCCCCGCATGGGCGATGAGGATCAAGCACAGCAGGAACTTCAAGCACTCAAGTTAGTTCACGCGCAAAATAATGATGCCGCGATAGCCGCCCGCCTTGAAATCGCTGAAAACTTAGAACTACCTGGCGCCGATCACCATGACGACGGTCTCGCGTTGGATATTTTACCTAAGCAACTTGACGAATTCACTTGTAGCAAGTGTTTCCTCGTGCATCATCGAAGCCAACTCGATCACGAAGGTGTTCACGGTCCAGTGTGCACTGATTGTTCTTGAGGTTTAGTGCGTTGTTCGATTCATCATGCGATACACGGCAGTTTCTACCGCAGCGGCTGTAGCAGCGGTGACAACAGCCCACACCAACGCCCGACCAAAACCCACGCGACTATCGCGTGGATCGGGTGCCTGATTTCCGGTGCGGCTCTCGTAAGCGGCGTTCAGGACCTTGCGCACCACCATCGTGGCTCCAATAGCCGTGATTGGTGCTACCAAATGCATGATGGGATTTGGTTCTTGCGCTGTGACTTCAGGTTCGTGGTCGGTCATCATCACACTGTGTCAGATGTTGGTAGGGATTTGCCACTTTGGGTCATAGCCGAATGGATAGCGCGTTGCAGACCCTCAGGGTTTCGGGTACTGATCAGCCAACCGGGGTGAGGATCCTGGGGGTCATCCAAGCGGATCGATAAAGCCTTGGTGCTTGACCACAATTTCAGCAAGGTGAAGTCCGTTGCATGTTCACGACTGCGTCGGGCTATGCGAGTTTCGTCGGCATCAAGAACCTGTGTAAAGCCAATTGAGCTCATTGGTAAGCCGGCGTTCTCGACTCGCAAAACCTCGTCTACTTCAATGACCGGTGAACCAGCAGTCATAGCCAAGGCCAAGAGTGCAAACACCGCGAAAAACATCACCCAACCAACACTGGCCGTGTAGGCCGCACCATAGGCAGTACTCAACATGGCTACGAGGGCGGCAGCAAGGAAGTACACCCACCACTTGGGAAGCAACCGTTCGCGATACCCACTCATACCCCAACCATAGGTGAGCGTCAGTAGAGTCCGCTGTCATGCACGTTCCAGTATTGATCCAGCGACTTGATCCGGATCTGCCGTTACCTACGTATGAGCATCCTGGTGATGCAGCCATGGATTTGCGGGCCCGAGTGTCGGTCACGCTGGCACCGGGGGAGCGAATGCTCGTTCCCACAGGAATTGCCATTGCCTTACCGGCAGGATTTGCAGCGTATGTGCACCCGCGAAGCGGTCTTGCGCTCAAGCGAGGTCTAGGGATGGTCAATGCACCAGGGGTCATAGACGCCGGTTATCGAGGCGAAATTGGGGTCATTTTGGTGAACCACGATGCACATGAGCCCATTGTTTTGGAACGCGGCGACCGAATCGCGCAGCTCGTGGTCGCACCCGTAGCCCAGGCGCAGTTAACAGAAGTGAGCGAACTTCCACAAAGTCACCGTGGCGAGGGCGGGTTCGGTTCAACTGGCATGGGAACTACTACGGTGGGCTTGTGAGTACGCAGCTTCGGGCCTTGGGCCCATGGGATGAAACAGAATTTGCTTGGGATGAGACTGAGCGACTCGACCTAGGAAGTTTGCTCATCACTGCAATTCCAGGGATCGATGTTCAGGTGCAGGTCGATGAAAGCACAGGCGCGGTAGCGCTCGTCACGTTAGCTACGGCTGACAGTGGTGTGCAGCTTCAGGTATTTGCTGCGCCGAAATCAGGTGGCTTATGGGACGAGGCTCGTCCACAGATCATTGCTTCAATCAACGAATCCGCAGGACTTGTCGAAGAACATATCGGCACCTTCGGGCCAGAAGTATGGGCGCAGATTCCCAATGAGCAGGGAATGCAAGTTGTTCGCTTTGTCGGCATCGAAGGTCCACGCTGGTTCCTGCGGGCGGTGTTCCTTGGTGCAGCCGCACGCCCAAGTGATGCAGCGGTGTTCATGGAAGATGCCGTTCGTGGGCTCATTGTTGTTCGCGGTAACGAAGCAATGCCGGTAGGTACACCGCTGGTTTTGACACTACCTGTGATCGAAGATCAGGCAGAGCCAGAGGCTCCTGTGCTGTTGCCTCCTGAGCGGGGCCCCGAGATTACCGAGATTCGTTAATGGGACTGAAATCGAGATTTGCAAATCTCTCGCGTTCCCGGGCCGAGTCTGAAGCAGTTGAGCTGCGTGCTGAACTCAATCTTGACGGGGAACCGTGTCAGGAAATTTGCGATTGCGCTGCCGGCCAGTTGGTTTCGCTCGTTGGCACAGTGCGGTCAGTAACGATTCTACCTCAAGAACTTTCTCCGTCATTTGAAATTGAGTTGTATGACGGTTCGGGTGCCGCATCGATTATTTGGCTTGGACGACGCACCATTCCGGGGATCGTTGCCGGCCGTCGTTTACGGGTGAATGGGCGTATGACGAATATCAACGGGCGCAAGACAATCTATAACCCTCGCTACACATTGAAGCCTTCACACTGATGAATCAAGAGCACGAGCCTGCTTCAGAGCATGAGTCGATCCAGGACATAAAAGCTGAATCGATTCTGTTGGAGCGAGCCATTGGTGGGTGGCGAGGAATCATCGATTCTGGTGTACCAACGTTGATGTTCGTTTTTGCGTATTTGGTGACGAGCCAAAATCTCACTGCTTCGGTAATCGCTGCGGTTGTCGCGGGGTTTGTCATTGCAATTTGGCGGTTGTTCCGTCGTGAGTCCTTAACGCAAATCGGTGTGGGATTCCTTGGCCTACTTATTTCTGCTGGATTTGCTCAATTCACGGGTAAAGCAGGGGATTTCTATTTACCGGGATTACTGACCAACCTGGCCTACGGAGCTGTGTTCTTGATTTCCGTCATTGTGCGTTGGCCACTCATTGGTGTTTTTCTTGGTTTTTTCACTGGGCAGGGAACGGCCTGGCGCAAAAATCCAGATCAGCGAAGGGTTCTTGCCGCGGCTTCATGGATTTGGGTGGCTGTGTTTTTCGGACGTCTCGCCGTTCAAGCACCGTTGTATTTCGCCGATGCAGTAACAGCGCTGGGGATTTTCAAAGTAGTGATGGGCTGGCCGCTGTTCCTAGCCGCCGCGTACTTCACCTATCGAGTACTTGAACCCACGTACAAGGCAATGCGAGCTGAAGGCTCCGCGTAGCGTGATTTACAGGTGGCCAAGCATGCGTTGCAGCTCTGGCTCTTGGTCTGGGGAAGCAACGAAGAGCAATTCATCACCTGGGTCTAATGGGTCATCAGGTGATGGGGTGATCACCCGATTGCCGCGAACAATGGCCACCAATGCGGTATCCGGGGGCCATGGTTGATCGCCAACGCGCTGACCTGCAACTGGGGAGTCAGACGAAAGCGTGATCTCCACCAAGTTGGCTTGACCTTGCCGGAAGGTGAAGAGCCGAACAAGATCTCCCACACTCACTGCTTCCTCGACAAGGGCTGAAAGCATGCGAGGAGTTGAGACAGCGACATCAACGCCCCAGCTTTCGTCAAACATCCATTCGTTTTTTGGATGATTAACACGTGCCACGACACGAGGAACGCCATATTCGGTTTTGGATAACAGGCTCACCACGAGGTTGACTTTGTCGTCACCAGTTGCTGCGACCATGACTTGGCATTGAGCCAAGTTCGCGGCCTCAAGAGTTGAAATCTCACATGCATCTGCAAGGAGTACTTCTGCACCGTCGATTGACCCGGAACGGGAAAGTTCAGGATCGCGATCGATGAGCAACACATTGTGGCCATTGGCAATGAGTTCCCGAGCAATTGAACGGCCAACTTTGCCGGCTCCTGCAATAGCAACGCGCATTTATGCCTCCCGTGGTCCGTGTGCGAACACGCGCACCACATTGGCTACTTGGTCGGTCCGATAGGCGGCATACACCTGGTCACCGTCTTGGAGAACGGTGTCGGCATTGGGAATCGAAGGCTCGCCGTACCGAGAGATGTAGGTGATGCGAGCTCCGGACGCGCTTTCTAACTCCATCGCGCGCATGCCGATCCACATTGGGCCAAAAGAAATGGCACCAACTGCCAGATATCCGCTGGCATCGCGGAAGAGTTCATCGCTTCCTAGAGGAAGAATGCGTCGCATAATTTGACTTGAAGTCCAAGCAACCGTTGCCACCGTCGGGATCCCAAGGCGTTCGTAGATTTCTGCTCGGCGTTGGTCGTAGATTCGCGCGACAACTCGTTCAACACTGTAGGTCTCGCGAGCAACGCGAGCGGCGAGAATGTTGGTGTTATCGCCGCTGCTGACTGCGGCAAACGCCCCGGCTCGCTGGATCCCTGCGGTTTCCAAGGTTTCACGATCAAAACCGATGCCTTTGACAGTGAGTCCGCTGAAATCTGCTGGCAGACGCCGGAAGGCCGAGGCATCTTGATCGATGATGGCCACAGAGTGACCAGACTTGTCGAGGAACTCACCTAGGAGGGACCCGACCCGTCCGCACCCAAGGATGACGATGTGCACGCTCTGAAGATACAGGTACCGCGTAACATCCGTTGACGTGCCACTATCTGATGGTCTTAAGCGCCTACTTGTCGGCCGAGCGCTCAGGAGCGACCGCCTCAACGATACGTATCTCTCCAAGAAGATCGCCCTACCGGTTTTCGCAAGTGACGCTCTCTCATCTAATGCATATGCAACCCAGGAAATCCTTTTGGTGCTCTCATTGGGTGGCGTCGGTCTTTACGAGTGGGGTCCCTTTGTTGCAGTGGGAGTCGTACTTATTTATTTCGCCGTGGTCATGTCCTACCGGCAGACAGTTCACGCTTACCCAAGCGGCGGTGGCGACTACGAAGTGGTTACCGAAAACCTTGGCCCGAATTGGGGTGTATTCGTTGCAAGTGCATTGCTCATCGATTATGTGATGACCGTTGCAGTTTCAATCGCTTCTGCGGTGGACAACCTTGGCTCGGTATTTCCGGCAATTAGTGAGCACAACGTGTGGTGGGCCGTAGGCATCATTGTGGTGATCACCTTGCTCAATCTTCGCGGCATGAAGGAATCGGGGAGTCTTTTCGCGGTTCCTACGTATTTCTTTATGGCTGCCATCTTTGTGATGATTGGTACGGCGGTTATCCGCATGATTTTTGGTGCTCAACTCGAGGCCGAAAGTGCCAACTGGCAAATTTTGCCGGAGGGATCGTTCACCGGTTTCGCTTTGGCATTCTTGATCATGCGATCGTTTTCGTCTGGTACGACGGCCCTGACCGGTATCGAAGCTGTGGCCAATGGCGTGCCTGCATTCAAACCGCCGAAGTCAAAAAATGCCGCGACAGTGCTTGCCTTGCTTGGCAGTATTTCGATGACCATGTTCGTGGGTATCACTTGGCTGGCAATTTCCACGGGAGTCAAGGTCACCGAGAAAGATACGGATCTCATCGGGCTTCCGGATGGTCAAACACAAAAAACCGTAATCGTTCAAGTGGCAAACGCAGTATTCGATCGCCAGACGATTCCAGTGTTAGTCATTTCTTTAGCGACCGCTCTGATTTTGGCGTTAGCAGCGAACACGGCGTTCAACGGTTTCCCAGTGATGGGGTCCATCTTGGCTAGGGATGGCTATCTTCCGCGTCAATTACACACCCGAGGGGATCGACTCGCATTCAGCAACGGCATCGTCACGCTTGCCTCACTCGCAATCATATTGATGATCATTTACCAAGCTGATGTGACTGCATTGATTCAGTTATACATTCTTGGCGTATTCGTCTCATTTACCTTGAGCCAGATTGGCATGGTCCGCCATTGGAATAGAAATCTCAAGACAGAAGAGAATTCGAAAGAACGCAAAACGATGAAGCGCTCCCGTGTGATCAACTTTGCTGGTTTCATCATGACAGGCACCGTGCTCGTGATTGTGTTGCTTACTAAGTTCACGCACGGGGCCTGGATAGTCGTGGTCGCAATGCCGGTTATTTTCGTGTTGATGAAGGTGATTCACGGCCATTATGAGCGGGTAAGTCGTGAACTCGCCACAAAGGAAGGCGAGAAAGTAACGCTTCCGTCACGCGTGCACGCACTCGTTCTGGTCTCCAAGATTCATAAGCCGACCCTGCGTGCTCTTGCGTACGCTCGTGCTTCGCGTCCAACAGTTCTGGAAGCAATCACGGTGAATGTTGATGATG
>WLOE01000006.1 GCA_009699465.1 Actinomycetota bacterium
GAGGTAGTGCTCATCGCGGGCTCCTAAAGAATTTCGATTGGCCTACCGGCGAACGCGAATCCCGCGACGAGGGGCCGGTTGGTCAGGCCTCGCCGCGGCAGCGAAGGAGCAGTGCGCGCGTCATAGTGACCCAATAGTAGCAGCGTTGGCGCGGAACCGAAAAGGTCATCGTCATGGGGGCAGGTCCGGAGAAATTGGCCCGGATAGAGTTTGGCCCCATGTCGACGAACTTGAATTTGGCCCTCATCCCTGGCGATGGCATCGGAACCGAAGTAGTGGTTGAGGCCATGAAGGTACTCAACGCTATTGCTCCTGCCGCAGGCATCACCGTGACCACCAAGGAATATGACCTTGGCGCTCGCCGCTACAACACCACAGGTGAGTTGTTGCCAGATTCAGTTGTTGAAGAACTTCGCGGCTATGACGCAATTCTGTTGGGTGCCATCGGAGACCCTTCGGTGAAGCCAGGAATTCTTGAGCGCGGTGTGTTGTTGCCATTGCGTTTCATCATGGATCACCACGTCAACCTTCGCCCAGTGCGGTTGTACCCGGGCGTTGTCGGTCCGTTGGCCGGTAAGACCACCAAAGACATTGACTTCGTGGTGTGCCGCGAAGGCACTGAAGGTCCTTATGTTGGTGCAGGTGGCGTGCTGCGCGAAGGCACCGAGCATGAAGTGTCAACTGAAGTCAGCCTGAACACCTACTACGGCGCTGTGCGCATCATTCGTGATGCATTTGAGCGCGCTACCCACCGTCGCAACAAAGTCACCTTGGTGCACAAGACCAACGTGTTGGTGTACGCAGGTAATACCTGGCAGCGCGCCTTTAATGACGTGGCCAAGGATTACCCACAAGTTGAGACTGACTACTGCCACGTTGACGCAGCATCAATGTTCTTCCTGACACAGCCAGAGCGATTCGATGTTGTGGTGACTGACAACTTGTTTGGTGACATCCTCACCGACATTGGTGCGGCAATCGTTGGTGGCATTGGACTTGCAGCGTCAGGCAATATCGATCCAACTCGCAAGAACCCAAGCATGTTCGAACCGGTTCACGGTTCAGCACCAGATATCGCAGGTCAAGGCAAGGCGGACCCAACGGCAACGGTGTTGTCACTTGCGATGCTTCTTGATCACGTGGGTCAAAAAGACGCTGCAGTCTGGGTTGAGTCTGCGGTTTCAGATGACCTTGCAACACGTGGCGATTCAGTTCGTTCCACCTCGGCAATTGGCGATGCTTTGGCAGCAGGAGCTCTCGCAAAGTCCAAGTAATTCCCAAGGGCAATCGGTAGCCTTACTGATCGCATCGTTGAAGGAGAGTCATGTCTACCCAAGGTCAGCACGTAGGCGAATCTTTGTGGCCTATTGAGCTGAAGCCATCTCAAAATCCGCTGCCTGCTGCGCAACGCGAGGAGATCTTGGCTAACCCAGGCTTCGGTAAGTACTTCACCGATCACATGGTTACCGCCGATTGGACCGAGGAACTGGGTTGGCACAAC
This sequence comes from Actinomycetota bacterium, assembly GCA_009699465.1. Classification (GTDB taxonomy): domain Bacteria; phylum Actinomycetota; class Actinomycetes; order S36-B12; family S36-B12; genus UBA11398. Next base: position 1,502 of record WLOE01000006.1, read on the forward strand.
GCGCAGTTGGTTCCATATGGTCCGTTGAGTCTTGACCCAGCCACGAACTTCATGCATTACGGGCAGGCAATTTTCGAAGGCTTAAAGGCGTATCGCCATGAAGACGGTTCAATCAAAACCTTTCGTCCGATCGCCAACGCAGAGCGTTTCCAGCGTTCCGCTCGTCGTCTAGCGATGGCTGAACTCCCCATTGAACTGTTCTTGGCTTCGGTGAATGCGCTCGTGCAGCAAGACGCGGCTTGGGTTCCCGGTGGCGAAGATCAGTCGCTCTACCTTCGCCCGTTTATGATTTCAACTGAAGTGGGATTGGGTGTTCGTCCAGCTAATGCCTACAAGTACCTCTTGATCGCCTCTCCTGCGGGTGCCTATTTCCCACAGGGAGTAAAGCCAGTATCCGTGTGGATTTCTGATGACTATGTGCGGGCAGCTCCAGGTGGCACGGGTGAAGCCAAATGTGCGGGCAATTACGCCGCTTCGCTCATCGCCCAAGCTGAAGCGGCTTCGCATGGGTGTGAACAAGTGGTGTGGCTTGACGCTGTCGAGCGCAACTGGATTGAGGAAATGGGCGGGATGAACCTGTACTTCGTGTACGGCTCAGGTGACAGCGCCCGTTTGGTCACGCCAACGCTTACTGGCTCGTTGCTGCCTGGCATTACCCGAGATTCATTGCTTACCGTGGCCGCTGACCTTGGGTATTTGGCTACCGAAGATGCGATCAGTGTGGATCAGTGGCGCGATGGTGCACAGGCAGGGGAGATCACTGAAGTGTTCGCCTGTGGCACTGCAGCTGTCATTACTCCGGTTGGCCAGGTCAAGAGCCGTAAAAGTGGCCATTGGGAAATCAATGAGGGTCAGCCAGGTCCAGTCACCATGCAGTTGCGTGAGGCCCTGCTCAATATCCAGACCGGTCAGGTGCCCGACAAGCACCAGTGGCTGCACACCATTTGCTAGTGATGCCCCCTCTCGAGGGGGTCTAGCCCCATATAGGGCAGTTGTGGCATGATGGTCATGTGCTTCACCACGGCATCATCATTAACTAGCGCGTTGACCATCCGTCAACGCGCTGCCCTTCGCACCCTGCGGGGGGTTTTTTCGTTGATAGTGCCAATTCGCTCAACACGGTAAGGAAAGAACTCATGGCTACCTCCGACGCTTTTCACTTGTACGACACCACGCTGCGCGATGGCGCTCAGCGTGAAGGTATTTCGTACTCAGTGAACGACAAGCTCGCTGTTGCGAAACTGCTTGACGAGTACGGCGTTGGTTTTATTGAGGGCGGTTGGCCAGGTGCTATGCCAAAGGACACCGAGTTCTTCCAGCGTGCTCAAACTGAACTTGATCTGAAGAATGCCCAGCTCGTGGCATTTGGCGCTACTCGCAAAGCCGGCAAGTTAGCTCATGAAGATGGTCAGGTTAAGGCACTTCTCGACTCAGGTGCTCCAGTCATCACGTTGGTAGCAAAGTCAGATGTGCGCCATGTGATCGAAGCGTTGAAGACCGATCTCGATGAAAACGAACGCATGATCGTTGACACAGTGAAGTACCTGGTGGGTGAAGGTCGTCGCGTCTTCGTGGACATGGAACATTTTTTCGACGGCTACAAGCACGACTCTGATTACGGCGTGCGGATTTTGGTAGCAGCTGCCGAAGCCGGTGCAAGTGTTGGCGTGATGTGCGATACCAACGGTGGCATGTTGCCAGTTGGCATCTTTGAAACGGTTACTGATGTGGCAAAGCGTTCAGGTGTGCGTTTGGGTATTCATTGCCAAGACGACACTGCATGTGCAGTCGCTAACACAGTGACTGCAGTATCTGCTGGCGCAACTCACGCGCAGTGCACGGCCAATGGCTATGGCGAGCGCACCGGTAACGCTGACCTGTTCTCAGTTGCTGCAAACTTGCAGCTGAAGATGGGCATTGATGTTCTACCTGAAGGCTCACTTCGCGAAACTGTGCATATCTCACATGCGATTGCTGAGATTGCAAACATCGCGCCAAATAGTCATCAGCCATATGCGGGCTCATCCTCATTTGCACATAAAGCTGGTTTGCATGCTTCGGCGCTGAAGGTCAACGTTGAGTTGTACAACCACATTGATCCGGCTCAGGTCGGTCACGTGCAACGAGTGCTCGTTACTGAAATGGCTGGGCGAGCATCGGTTGAACTCAAGGCTGAAGAGCTCGGTCATGATCTTTCACAGAAGCCAGAACTTGTAACCCGCGTAGTGAACAAGGTCAAGGAACTTGAATCCGAGGGCTGGTCATTTGAAGCAGCAGATGCATCCTTCGAATTGTTGCTACTTGCCCAAGACGGTGTCGAGCGAGAGTTTGAAGTTGAGTCTTGGCGCACGATTGTTGAGCAAAGTGCCGATGGTGGTGTTGATTCCGAAGCCACAGTGAAGGTTCATGCCAATGGCGAGCGTGTGATTTCAACTGCTGAGGGCAATGGCCCAGTGAACGCATTGGATAACGCACTTCGCGCAGCATTGGGGCAGATCTACCCCGAGCTCTCCGAACTCACCTTGATTGATTACAAGGTGCGCATCCTTGACGGTGGCAGTGGAACGAACGCGGTTACGCGAGTATTGATCGGCACCACCGACGGTGAAGCTGATTGGACCACGGTGGGTGTTCATGAAAACGTGATCGCTGCCTCGTGGAAGGCGTTAGACGATGCAGTGCGCTTCGGTTTGCTTCGTGCAGGCCGGGCAATTGCCTCGAAATAGTTCACGCTGAATCCTCGATAGACTCCCACGGTGCGTATTTGTCGGTTTGCGGTCAATGATGAGTTGTTCTATGGGGTACTCGAGGGGCTAGATGCCGCTGGGGAACCAGGTGATGAAACAGTCATTGCAGTGCTCGATGGGCACCCATTCAACGGGATCAATCCTGATGGTCGCTTTGTGCGCTATCAAGATGTCCGCCTTGTCGCACCAGTGATTCCCACGAAGATCATCGGTATTGGCAAAAATTACGCAGCGCATGCTGCTGAAACCAACCTCGGTTCAGTTCCAGTGGAGCCGCTGATTTTCTTGAAGCCCAATACTTCCGTTGTCGGGCCAGGTGAACCGATACAGATGCCTTGGCAGTCAGAGCGCATCGAACATGAAGCGGAATTAGCCATTGTGATTGGTCGTGTGTGCAAGGAAGTTCCCAAGGAGCGAGCTGCAGACGTCATCTTTGGTTACACCTGTGCCAACGATGTAACCGCTCGTGACCTGCAGCTTTCAGATGGGCAATGGACCCGCGCAAAGGGTTTTGACACGTTCTGCCCACTTGGTCCATGGATTGAAACGGAATTTGATTGGGAAGACGTTGCCGTTCAATGCTCGGTGAATGGCACGCAGTTCCAGGACGGCAACACAAATGACATGGTCTTCGATATAGCGTCTGTTGTTGAAGCGGTGAGTAATGCGATGACACTGCTGCCAGGTGACGTGATTTTGACTGGCTCACCGGCAGGCACGTCTGTTATCAAGGCGGGCGACACCGTGGCTGTGAAGATTTCAGGTATTGGCACTCTTAAGAATCCGGTGGTTGACCGTGAGTGATGTTCGCGTTCGTTTTTGTCCTTCTCCAACGGGTAATCCACACGTAGGCATGGTTCGTACTGCTCTCTTCAATTGGGCATTTGCTCGCCACGTTGGTGGCACGTTTGTGTTTCGTATCGAAGACACTGATAGTGCTCGTGACTCAGAAGAGTCATATGACGCATTGTTGGATTCACTTCGTTGGTTGGGTCTGACCTGGGATGAAGGTCCAGAAGTTGGGGGCCCCTATGGGCCGTACCGTCAATCACAGCGCCTGGATATTTACGCAGATGTCGCGGCAAAATTACTTGATGGTGGTTTTGCCTATCGCTGTTACTGCACTGCCGAAGAGCTTGATGCGCAGCGTGAACTAGCGAAAAAAGAAAATCGGGCTCCTGGGTATGAAGGCACGTGCCGTGATCTCACTGCAGATCAGCGAAATGCCTTTGAAGCTGAAGGTCGTGCATCTGTTGTGCGTTTCCGGATGCCAGATCGCGATTGCACCTGGAATGACCTCGTGCGTGGTGAAGTGACTTTCGGTCATGAACACGTGCCTGATTACGTGTTGGTGCGAGGCAATGGTGAACCTCTTTACACACTAGTGAATCCTGTAGACGATGCGATGATGCGCATCACACATGTGTTGCGTGGTGAAGATCTACTTTCTTCAACCCCTCGACAAATTGCACTCTATGAAGCACTTGCTGCCATTGGCGTCAGTGATGGAACCACACCACTGTTTGGTCATCTGCCATATGTGATGGGCGAAGGCAATCGCAAGCTCAGCAAGCGCGATCCAGAATCTGCGTTGTTGATGTATCGCGAAGAGGGTTACCTTCCTGAAGCGCTGCTGAACTATCTCGCGTTGCTTGGGTGGTCGATGGGGGATGACCAAGAGTTCTTCTCAATGGAGCAGATGGCCGCGGCTTTCCAGATTGATCGTGTAAGCGCTAATCCGGCGCGCTTTGACTTAAAGAAGTGCACATCGATTAACGGTGACTGGATTCGTTCACTTTCCGTTGATGACTTAATCGCACGGATCATGCCGCGTTTGGCTGATGCAGGTCTGGTGAGTAATCCGCCGAGTGTGGATCAGCAAGCGATTCTCAAAGAAGCTGTTCCGTTGATTCAAGAGCGTCTAGAAAATCTCAAGCAGGCTGTTGGCATGGTGGGCTTCTTATTAGTGCAGCCTGAGGAATTCACGCTCGAGGAAGCTGACGCAAAAGCAGTGCTTGGTGAAGACGCCGACGAAACCCTTGCGGCGGCCATCACTGCACTCGAAGCGCTGCCTGAGTGGTCTACTGATGCGATTCACGAAGCGCTCAAGAGTGCGTTGGTGGAAGGCCTAGGGCTGAAGCCAAAGTTCGCCTTTGGTCCAGTGCGCGTAGCCATAACTGGTCGTCGTATCTCTCCACCGTTGTTTGAATCAATGGAAATCCTTGGCCGGGATGTATCACTCGCCCGTTTGAATAGCGCGCGCAGCGTGCGTTAGAACGGCTCGTTTGCGTTGATCGAATACCGCAACAAGTAGTGGCGCCACGAGCATCACTACGACGCCAACCAGGATCAGTGTGAATAAAGAAAAGGTCACACCAATTGGGCCGAACTGTTGTGCCTGAGACTCAAGGGTGCGCGGCATGTAGATCGCTGCCCAAATCACGATGCCCATGTGTCCGACGCTGCTCAAGATTGCAGATGGAATTAGTAGTCGGCGAGAGATCGTGGGGACGAGAAGTTGAATGCTGATGTATTCGCCCCCGAACCAAAAGGCAAACATCGCAAAACCAGCAAAAAAACCAACACTGAGGTCACTGTCACGCCAAATATTGCGTAGGCCAGAGCTCAAGGCGAACATCGCTACCTGAAGCAGTACCCACACCACTCCTCGCCACAGTTCCTTCGGTAAGAGTGATGGCAATTGAAAGATTGCGCCATAGGTACGTGAGAGTTTGCGTGAGAGAGAAAAAGCCGAATAGGTCGTGATCAGTACCGCGATCCATGAGATGGCGAAGGTTTGGGCGGGTGAGTCAAACAGGGAGGTCACCGCATCAGCGGCGGCACCATCAAGCCCAAATCGTTCAATGAGTTGGTTGGCTACCACCGTGCCATCTGAACCTGCGAACACCGCAACAATCAAGATCACCAGGGGGAGTAGGGCCACGAACGCCTGAGCGGCCAACCCAAAAGAGCGATCGAGCAGTTCCAGCTCAAAAAACCGACGGAAGGCCGCAACTGGATATGAACCTAGAGCCCACTCAAGCATGGGTCAAGCATGGTCGCTGCGAGCCAAAACATGTGGCATTTGGGCCGGCGTTGGGTGGTGATTCCCTCGCGTATACTTCCCTCTTGTTCCCATGGGGTATGGGGTAATTGGCAGCCCAACTGATTCTGGTTCAGTTAGTCTAGGTTCGAGTCCTGGTACCCCAGCGAGTGTGCAAATCTTCGTGATTTCACCTTAGGTATTGGCTCAATTCCAATATCTGCGCTTCACGGCCCCGTTGTGTAGTGGCCTAGCACGCCGCCCTCTCAAGGCGGTAGCGCGGGTTCGAATCCCGTCGGGGCTACTTGGCTCCCTCCTTGTGGAGGGGGCCAATAGTTTTTAACCAGTAATCGCTGCGCCCAATTGAGTTGCGGCAGCCAAGAGTGCATTGATCTGAGCCTTCGTTGGTTCGGCAAGTGGATCCACTGGCCCTGAAATAGACATTGCCGCAACAACAATTCCTGCATGATCGCGAACAGGTGCCGCAAGCGAGGCAACGCCTGGTTCACGCTGGGCAACAGATTGCGCCCAGCCTCGGGCGCGTACCACCGTCAGATCCTTTGCCGTGAATGTGGCACCTTGAAGTGTCAGCTTTTGGTCCTCGGTGTCTGACCAAGCGCACAGCACTTGGGCCGCGGATCCTGCTTTCATGGTGAGTAGTGCGCCGACCGGAACAGTGTCGCGAAGCCCTTGAGTTGGCTCGGCAGCCGCAATGCACAGACGTTCGTCACCCACCCGTCGGTAGACCTGAGCGCTGACTCCGGTGACATCGCGCAATTCACGCGCAATCGTGAACGCAGCATTGAGCCACGATGCCTGCGGGGTTGCCCACTCATTGAGCTGCGGCCCCAACATGAATTGTCCTCGGTCGTTGCGAATGAGTACATGATGGGATTCCAGAGCCACGGCCAAGCGATGGGCAGTGGGCCGAGCTAGGCCCGAGGCTTGCGCAAGTTCATTGAGTGAAAGCGGTCCAGATGCCAGGCAATCAATCAGGAGTACGACTTTGTCTACGACGCCGACTCCGCTAGAGTTGTCCATACCTTGATATTGTCGTCTCACATAGTGAGATGTCAAGTATCGACACCTAAAGGAGAAGTGATGGCGAAGACGCTGGCCGAGAAGGTCTGGGAAGCACATGTGGTGCGCAGAGCAGCGGGTGAACCCGATTTGCTGTACATCGATTTGCATCTCGTACACGAAGTAACAAGTCCACAGGCCTTTGACGGTTTGCGTGCTACCGGTCGAGCAGTGCGTCGACCAGAACTGACTTTGGCAACTGAAGATCACAACGTGCCAACAATTGACATCCTTAAGCCAATTGCTGATCCAATTTCCAAAGCTCAGGTTGATGCATTGCGCGCCAACTGTGCTGAATTTGGTGTGCCTATCTACTCACTTGGCAATGTCGAGCAAGGCATCGTGCACGTTGTTGGTCCCCAGCTTGGTCTCACGCAACCAGGGATGACTGTGGTGTGTGGCGATTCGCATACTTCAACACACGGTGCTTTTGGCGCACTTGCATTTGGTATCGGTACTTCTGAAGTTGAGCATGTCCTTGCAACACAGACGTTGCCGTTGAAGCCGTTTAAGACCATGGCAATCAATGTTGATGGAGAATTGCCAGTCGGTGTAACGGCTAAAGACGTCACTCTTGCTGTCATCGCAAAGATCGGCACTGGCGGCGGTCAAGGTTACGTTCTTGAATATAAGGGCTCAGCGATTCGCGCCTTGTCGATGGAAGGCCGCATGACTGTCTGCAACATGTCGATTGAAGCCGGCGCACGCGCGGGCATGATCGCGCCGGACGAAACGACCTTTGAGTACCTCAAGGGTCGCGATCGCGCCCCTGCAGGTGCAATGTGGGATGAAGCAGTCGCGTACTGGGCAACCTTGCCATCTGATGCTGATGCAAAGTACGACGCAGAAGTGTTCATCGACGCCTCGACCTTGAGTCCATTTGTTACATGGGGAACGAACCCAGGTCAGGGCTTGCCGTTGACAGCAAATGTCCCATCACCTGCAGATGCAGTGGATGAAACGGATCGCGTTGCCATTGAAAATGCGCTGGAATACATGGGTCTTACCGCTGGAATGCCTTTACGCGATATCAAAGTCGACACCGTGTTTGTTGGTTCATGCACGAACGGACGCATCGAAGATCTTCGTGCCGTGGCCGAGGTACTCAAGGGTCGCAAGGTCGCATCGGGCATGCGCATGTTGGTGGTTCCAGGTTCAGTGCGCGTGAAGCATCAGGCGGAAGCTGAAGGCCTTGACGTGATCGTGAAGGACTCAGGTGCTGAATGGCGTGAAGCGGGTTGCTCGATGTGTTTGGCAATGAACCCAGACAAGTTGGCACCGGGTGAGCGCAGTGCTTCGACCTCGAATCGAAACTTCGAAGGTCGTCAAGGACCAGGTGGACGTACGCACTTGGTTTCTCCTGCAGTTGCTGCGGCAACAGCAATCAAGGGTCATCTCGCTGCTCCGGCAGATCTGTAAGGGAGAGGGAATTCATCATGGAAAAGTTCATTACCCATACCGGAACCGCTGCACCATTGCGTCGCAGCAATGTTGATACCGATCAGATCATCCCTGCGGAATACCTCAAGCGCATCACGCGCCATGGATTCGAAGATGGTTTGTTTGGTGCCTGGCGTAAGGATTCAGACTTCGTTCTCAATCAGCCGGCGTATCAAGGCGTATCAATTTTGATTGCGGGACCTGACTTTGGCACCGGTTCATCACGCGAACACGCAGTATGGGCCTTGCAAGATTTCGGATTCAAGGTCGTGCTTTCTTCCCGCTTTGCGGACATCTTCCGTGGCAACTCAGGTAAAGGTGGCTTGCTCACCGGCTTGGTGGATCAGGCAGATATTGAATTGTTGTGGGCCGCAGTTGAAGCCAATCCAGCGTTGGAGGTCACCGTTGATCTCGATAAGCGTGAAGTTCGTGCGGGCGATCTGACTGCCACATTCGAGGTTGACGATTACGTTCGTTGGCGCTTAATGGAAGGTCTCGACGATATTGGTATCACCATGAAACATGGTGATGTCATTGCTGAATTCGAGGTGAAGCGTCCGGCATTTATGCCAACAACTGCATAACTGCAATTTTCACGGTGTTACAGATGTGACTCATGTGACTTGTGTGACTCGTCGGGGATCGGGTTGGAAAACATTGGTGGCGCAAATCACTAATGATTCCAACATGTTTTCCCCGGCGAGTCTTCGCAGTTGTGGGCACTTTTCATGGCTAAATATGAGGTGTCGACAACGGGTCGACCTACCACCCTCCGGAGGGGTTTTTCTGTGAACAAGGCTGAACTGATTGAAGAAGTAGCACTGCAACTCGACCTGAGCAAGCGTCAGGTTGCTGAAGTAGTAGAGGCTTTCCTCGACGAGACCAAGAAGGCTGTTGCTGGCGGCGATCGTGTTGCTATCAGTGGCTTCGGCATCTTCGAGCGCGCAGAGCGCAATGCTCGCTTGGGTCGTAACCCACGCACCGGCGAGACCGTGAAGATCAAGGCAACCAAGCTTCCTAAGTTCCGCGCAGCTGCTGAGTTCAAGGCAACTGTTGCTGGCTCAAAGAAGGCTGCACCTGCCAAGAAGGCAGCAAAGAAGGCTGTTGCAAAGAAGGCAGTGAAGAAGGCTGCACCAGCAAAGAAGGCAGTTGCTAAGAAGGCACCTGCAAAGAAGGCTGTAAAGCGCACTGGCCGTCGCTAGTCGTCATGAACGAAGGGCCCCACCAACTTGGTGGGGCCCTTTGTTATGTCGCTTTATAAGTCGTCAAGAAGTGCGGAAGTACTGGCCCCAACACCGATACGACGTGCATCCCAAAGATCGATAGCTGTATCAACGTCACGTCTGGCGCGAATGAGTAACGCATTGATATCCAGATCGTCGCTCGTGAGTTCGTGGTAGCCAGCTTGAGCGTGTTTTGCGTGCGATCGAAAGCCGAACATTGGTTGGCAATTCTTAGGATCCTGGCTCAACAACATCGTGGTGCCAAGCCCTTGTGCGTCAGAAACAAAACTGCGTTGATGTTCCCCAGCAAGCTGGAGGACGCTGTCGATGGCAGCTGAGGTCAGGCAGGGCAGATCACCAGTGATGACCGCGACAGGCGTATGTGACACCAGATCAATTCCAGAGGTGATGTCTTCATTCAATCCGGCTGAAGCAACGAAATTCAGTTCGATTGATGGGTCTAGCTGTCCTTGAAGTCCGGTGTCATCGGTGACCACGATGATGCGCTGGATCTGCGAGCTGCCCACGAGCGCGTGAAGGGCGTCACTGAGAAAGGCGCGGGAAAGTTCAGTCCGCCAGGCGGCGTTTGTCTCAAGACGTGATTTTGCGCTTGTGCTGGCCTTCACAGGCACAATCGCGGACCACTGCATGCCGCTATCCAACCGCATTGGGGCATTAGTCTTGGCCAGTGTTCACGAGTAGGCAACTAGGAGGCGGGCGATGAGCCGGGTTGCCATGATGGGCTCGGGCTCATGGGGCACTGTCTTCGCCACGGTCATGGCAGATGCGGGCAGCGACGTGGTGATTTGGTCACGTGATGAATCAACGGTGACCCAGATCAATGAGCAGCACATCAATGTGGACTATCACCCGGATCTGGTTCTTCCTACATCCGTTCGCGCCACGACAGACGCGCAGTTTGCACTGACCGGCGCCGATATCGTCGTCATTGCGCTGCCAGCTCAGGTGCTGCGCGCAAATTTGACGCAATGGCGTTCGTTTATTCCCGAACAAGCAATTTTGGTCAGTCTCATTAAGGGCGTTGAACTCGGCACGATGAAGCGCATGAGCGAGGTCATTGCTGAAGAAACCGGTGCGGTGGCTGAACGCATCGCTGTGGTGTCGGGTCCAAACCTTGCCAGTGAAATCGCGCAACGCCAACCTTCAGCCACCACAGTTGCCTGCGTTGATGAAGCAAGCGCACAACTACTTCAAGATGCTTGCACCACAGAATACTTCCGTCCTTACTGGACCACCGATGTCATTGGTACCGAAATTGGTGGAGCGATGAAGAACGTCATTGCAGTGGCCAACGGAATGGCTGTTGGTATGGGCCTTGGTGAAAACTCTCAGGCATCTTTGATGACTCGTGGGTTAGCAGAAATTGCTCGGCTAGGTGTTGCACTTGGTGCTGATCCGCTGACATTCCAAGGTCTTGCTGGTGTGGGCGACCTCGTTGCAACCTGCCAGTCTCCGCTTTCCCGCAACCGCAGCTTCGGTGAAAGCCTTGGACAGGGTAAAACAGTTGACGAAACTATCAATGGCATGAAGCAAACCTGTGAGGCGTACAAGAGTTGCGAACCAATTCTTGCGTTGGCCAAAGCTCATGGGGTTGAAATGCCCATAACTGAACAAGTGGTGAATGTGTTGCATCACGGTGCTTCAGTGCGCACCATGGCTGCAGCATTCATGGCCCGCGATACCAAGCATGAACACGACAGTGTCATGCCTGAGGTAAGCGAGTGACCAAAATCCGCGTTGCGGTGCTCTTTGGTGGTCGCAGTAGTGAGCACAGTGTTTCGTGTGTCAGCGCCAGCGGTGTAATGCGCGCGCTTGATCAGCAGAAGTACGACGTCACTGCAATCGGTATTTCCCAAGGTGGTCGTTGGTTCCAGATGGATGCGAACACTGCCTACTCAATGGCTGATGGGCAGGTGCCAGTAGTACCTGAATATGGTGAAGGCGCTGCGTTGAGCCCTGATCCTGAAGTACTGAAGTCACAGCTTGGCGAAATCGATGTGGTGTTCCCAGTGCTCCATGGGCCGTGGGGCGAAGACGGCACTATTCAAGGCCTCCTCGAACTTGCAGCGATTCCATATGTGGGATCTGGCGTGCTTGCTTCAGCTGCCGGCATGGACAAGATCACGATGAAGGTGTTATTAGCTCATGCAGGTCTAGAGGTAGGTAGCTTCGTTGCAGTCACTGATCGTCAATGGCTAACTGAGCAGAACGCCTGTGTTGATGCGATTCGCGCACTCGGCTTTCCAGTATTCGTGAAACCTGCGCGCGCAGGATCTTCTCGCGGTATCTCCAAAGTGAAGCAGGAAAGTGAACTCGTAGCGGCAATTGAAGAAGCGCGCACTCATGATCCACGCATCATTGTTGAAGCCGGAGTCGAGAAGGCGCGTGAACTCGAATGTGGAGTGCTGTCGGGAGATCGTGGAACGGTCAGTGCAAGTCGTGTTGCAGAGATTGTTGTTGGCGGCCAACATGAGTTCTACGACTTCGACGCTAAATATCTTGAAGATTCTGCTGAGTTGGTGGTTCCTGCAGATCTCAAGATAGACGTCGAGTTGGAACTTCAAGCTATGGCAATTCGCGCCTTTGAGGCGCTGGGCTGTGAAGGTCTTGCTCGGGTGGACTTCTTCCTGGATTCGATGAACACGTTGATCATCAACGAAGTCAACACGATGCCTGGATTCACTCCTATCTCGATGTTTCCACGGATGTGGCAAGTCAGCGGCATTGAATACGGGGAACTTATCGACACCTTGATTGCTGATGCGCTGCGTCGCGGAACCGGGTTGCGTTAATCATGAGTAATGACGCTTCGCTTTCCGATGTTGGCGAATTCGGGTTAATTGATCGGATCACTCAAGATCTTCCAGACAATCCTGTGGTCTTGCTGGGTCCTGGCGATGACGCCGCAGTCGTGCTTGCCACGAGTGGCAATGTGGTGATTTCAACCGATGTCATGGTTGAAGGTCGCCATTTCCGCAAAGACTGGTCAACTCCGGTAGATATTGGCCGCAAAGCGGCGGCTGCAAGTCTTGCCGATATCGCTGCCATGGGTGCCGTTCCCACAGGCGTCGTTGTTGCATTCGCAGCGCCAAGTGATTTGCCAGCTGCTTGGGCAGTTTCGTGCACTGCAGGTCTACGCACGGAAATTGAAGGGGCTGGTGCAGCACTTGTTGGTGGAGACGTGACAAGTGCCGATGCAATCATGATTACGGTCACCGCGATGGGTGACCTTGAAGGTCGGGCCCCAATCGTGCGCTCAGGTGCAAAAGCAGGCGACACTATTGCGATTGCCGGGCGCATAGGTTGGGCAGCAGCTGGACTCGCAGTCTTAAGCCGAGGTTTTCGATCCCCAAAGAAACTCGTTGACGCACATCGCTTTCCGACTCCGCCTTATGAAGCTGGTCCTTTAGCGGCAAAAAGTGGCGCCACGGCAATGGTGGATGTCAGCGATGGCTTGATTGCTGATGCTCGACATATTGCAACAGCATCCAACGTTGTCTTGGCGATTGATTCTTCGCTCATCGATGTACCTGAAGAAATCGCAGCAGCGGCAAGTGCCTACAACATGGATCCTCGCGAGTGGTTACTCACTGGTGGCGACGATCATGCGCTGCTGGCCACAATTAAAAAAGGCCGGAAGGTCCCTGCGGGTTTTCGTGCGATCGGTGTCGTTGAACCAGCAGGGGATCATGGCGCTGGTGTCACGGTTGATGGACATTTTGTGACCACTGCTGGTGGTCACCAGCACTTCACCTCCTAAAGCCTTGCCCGGGAACAAATCAACCCAGGTCAATGACCTGGGTTGATAAGAATGTGGGTAGTGCGATTAGCCGCGAACGACCTTGCCAGCCTTGAGGCATGAGGTGCAAACGTTTTGACGCTTCGGGGTCTTGCCCACGAGCGTACGAACACGCTGAATATTTGGATTCCAGCGACGCTTGGTGCGACGGTGTGAGTGAGAAATTGAATGCCCGAAGCTTGGGCCCTTGCCGCAGACGTCGCAGTTGGCAGCCACGGTGCACTCCTTCATAGTCGTAACTTGTCCGCTCGCGCCGATCGCGCAAGCAAGTCCAAGCCTGGTGTTGGATGCTGCTAGTCGTACTCGCAGCCCCCGTAGGTTACCTGAATCGGGGCAAGCAACCCAAATCAGGGTTCCGTGAGCAGATTGAGGAGGCAGGAAGTGTCAGTTTATGACGCGAGCGCACCCCTCGATCGGGTCCTAGGCGGCAAATCTGCTGGCGCCCTCAACAAGGCATTCGGAATCACCACAGTGGGGGAGTTCACTCGGCATTACCCCCGCAGGTACGTCGCCCGTGGGGAACTCACCGACATGAACACCTTGGTCGATGGGGATGCAGTCACCATCTTGGCCGAGGTTGTGAGTGTGACCACCCGCCCAATGCAACAGCGTCGGGGCACGATCGTTGAGGTTGTCATCTCTGATGGGGTCGCGAAACTCTCGCTGACCTTTTTCAATCAGCGTTGGCGTGAGGGCATGTTCCGACCAGGGCGTCGTGGACTTTTTGCCGGCGAGGTTTCCTCGTACCGCGGTAAGCGGCAATTGGCCCACCCAACCTTTGAATTCTTCCCCGAAGATGTTGAAGAAGATCCAGACCGGATCGCCATGTTCGCCGGAGCGTTCATTCCGGTTTATCCAGCAACCGCATCGGTCTCCTCGTTGCAGATCGCGCGAGCAATGAGCGTGGTTCTGGACACTCTTGGAGATATTCCGGAACCGTTACCTGCTTTTGTTATTGCCGACCATGACCTCATGGATCATCGTGCTGCACTCCTTGCAATTCATCGCCCAGTATCTGAAGAAGAAATTGAAGCGGCTCGACTACGACTTAAATTTGAAGAGGCTTTTCTTTTGCAGACCGTCCTTGCGCAACGCCGTGCAGAAATTGCGCACCTTCCTGCGCGTGCTCGTGTTGAGCACGACGGACCGTTAATTCGTGAGTTTGAAGCGCGATTGCCATTCACGCTGACACCGGGTCAGCTCGCCGTCGGTGAAGACATTGCGCGAGATCTTGCCGGCGACCACCCCATGCATCGATTACTGCAAGGCGATGTTGGTAGCGGTAAAACCCTTGTCGCGCTACGCGCCATGTTGAGCGTGGTCGATTCAGGTGGCCAGGCAGCACTGTTAGCGCCGACTGAAGTGCTTGCTGCACAGCATTTCCGTTCAATCAAGAATTTGCTGGGTGAAATGGCAGAGGGCGGCATGCTCGGTGGCCATGATCAAGGTACGCAGGTTGCACTTGTCACAGGTTCCATGAAAGTTGCGCAGCGACGTAAAGATTTGTTGAAGATCATTTCTGGTGATGCAGGAATCGTGGTCGGCACACATGCGTTACTCACCGACACGGTCCAATTTCGTGACCTCGGTTTAGTTGTTGTTGATGAACAGCATCGTTTTGGAGTTGAACAGCGGGCGGCCTTATCTGCAAAAGCCGTTGACGGAACGAGACCGCATGTGTTGGTTATGACGGCCACACCAATACCTCGAACTGTTGCCATGACAGTGTTTGGGGATCTGGATATTTCCACTCTTGAAGGTTTACCTGAAGGTCGGGCTGGCGTCACCACACATGTGGTGTCCATGAAGGAAAAACCTGCTCATGTTGATCGCGCATGGGAGCGCGTGCGTGAAGAAGTTGCTGCAGGGCACCGCGCATTCATCGTCTGTCCGCGAATCGGTGACGATGGAACTGATGAAGATTTACTGGAAGCTGATCTGGAAGCCGTGGATGACGAAAGCACCAAGTCGCCATTGGCATCAGTACTTGAAACTGCAGAGTACTTAGCCTCTGGGCCACTTGCTGGTTTGCGCATAGGAATATTGCATGGTCGGATGTCATCGGACGAAAAAGATGCGGCGATGGGGGCATTCGCTTCAGTCGATGCTGACCCCGGCATTGACGTATTGGTCTCTACCACCGTGATTGAAGTTGGTGTCGATGTGCCAATGGCAACGGTGATGGTGGTGCTCGATGCTGATCGTTTCGGTATTTCGCAATTACATCAGTTACGCGGACGCGTAGGACGTGGGAATCTTCCTGGTTTGTGTTTATTGATGACGAATGCGCCTGTCGGTTCGCCTGCGCGTAAAAGACTCAATGCAGTTGCATCAACGACAGATGGTTTTGAGCTTGCTCGTTTGGATCTTGAGCAACGTCGCGAGGGTGATGTGCTTGGCGCCTCGCAGTCTGGCCACCGCACGTCATTAAAATTACTGCAAGTCGTTTCCGATATTGGCATCATCGAGTTAGCTCGAACAGCGGCAACCACACTTGTCGAAATCAATCCAACACTCAGTGAGTACCCTCATCTGATTGCAGCGCTCGCGGATTTTGTTGCTGAAGACCAGGCAGAATTTATGGAGAAGGCATGACGCGCATCATCGCTGGTTCGGCGAAGGGTAGACGTCTGTCAGTTCCTGCAAAAGGAACGCGACCTACGTCAGACCGAGTGCGCGAATCACTGTTCAATACGGTGAATAGCGAACTGCTAGCAGCGGATGAAGAATGGAGTTCTGTTTCCGCACTTGATCTGTACGCGGGTACTGGAGCGTTAGGTATTGAAGCTGCCAGTCGAGGGGCAGCTTCTGTATTACTTGTTGAAAAGAATCGCGCAGCAGCCGATGTCATTCGGCGAAATATTGAGCATGCTGATCTGCCATCTGTCTCGCTACTGGCTGCGGGTGTGAATGATCTACTTCGTCGAACTCCACCGGTTGCCTTCACTATGGTTTTTGCAGATCCGCCGTATGACGTGACTGCCACTTCGTTGGAGACGCTGCTGGATCAGCTGTGTTCTGCAGGCTGGATCGCTGGCGATGCCCTCGTGATCGTTGAGCGTTCCTCAACAGATCATCAGTCACCTCTACCAAAGCATTGGATTGATTTAGCGCAACGTAGGTATGGAGACACAACTCTTTGGTACGGTCGTTCCCTATCCACGACAGGAGAATGAGCAGTGCGTAGAGCAGTTTGCCCAGGATCATTTGATCCAGTAACCAACGGGCACCTTGACGTGTTCGCTCGCGCTTCAAAACTGGCTGACGAAGTGGTGATCGTGGTAGCCATAAACAAGAACAAAAGTGGAACCTTCACCATTGAAGAGCGTATGGAAATGTTGCGAGAGGTCGTCGAGCCGTATCCAAATATTCGAGTGGATTCATTTATGGGTTTACTCGTGGATTACTGCAAGGCCAATGACGTTCAGGCGATCGTGAAAGGCTTGCGCGCCGTCACTGACTTTGACTACGAACTCCAGATGGCTCAGATGAACTACCGCCTGACCGAGATCGAGACGCTTTTCGTCTCCACGAATCCGATCTACAGCTACCTCTCATCAAGTTTGATCAAGGAAGTAGCGATGTATGGCGGAGATATCAACGGATTGCTCCCGGGATCGGTGCAAGAGCGACTCTTGACGCGCATTGCCGAGAACAAGAAATAACCAGACTTTTCGCCACTTCGTGAGACGGTAAGGGCTGAACGCAGCAGGTGAGGTGCCTGGAGGCAACTGGTGCGCGTATGGGTAGGGAGTGGTCGTGGATCTGCAGGACCGGTTAGAAGAACTCGCCGTCGTCATTGAAGATGCCAAGGCCATGCCACTTTCGGCCTCCTGCATCGTCAATCGTCAGCAGGTGCTGGACCTTATTGAAGAGGTGCGCCAGCTCCTACCTGAGTCGGTTTATCGCGCCGATGAACTCTTGGCGGATCGTGAGGCCGTCGTACAAGACGGTCGCCGTGAGGCAGATCGCATTCTGGAGCGAGCTCGTGGCGAAGCCGACCGCATGGTTGCCGAGCACGAGGTCTATCTCGCTGCCGTTGCTGAGGCACAGGCAATGCGCAGTGCAGTTGACGAGGAAACTTCAATGATGCGCCGCGAAACGGACGATTACATCGATTCCAAGTTGGCCACCTTCGAAATCACCCTCCAAAAGACTCTCCAGACCGTTGATCGTGGCCGTGAGCGGTTGCGCGGCCAGATGTATCAAGAGTTGGCTCCTGAGGCAGCCGCCGAGACTGATTTCGGTGGCGGCTTCTATGACGACCAGCAGTAACCAGACTCAAATCCACCGAACTTGGGGTGAGTAGCCCCTACCGGGTACTCTTTCCTGTCAGCCTCTCGCGAGGCCCTGATTGCCAGCGGCAACCATGCCGCTGGTTGATCCCAAAAGGGGAGCAGTGACCAGCCTGGATCCACGCAGTGCGCTTGTGCTGGACACACACGCACTTGGACTGCAACGCAGGCCTGGATCAATGGTCGAGTTCACCCGGACGGTCCCTGCACCTGGGGATATGGGCGTAGCGATGGCCAAGGTCACGCCAGATTCACCGATTGAGATGGACCTTCGTCTTGAATCAGTGATGGAAGGCGTCTTGGTTAGCGGTGAAGTAGATCTGGAAATCAGCGCGGAATGTTCACGCTGTTTGGATCCGCTGACCTGGGAGGAAGT
This sequence comes from Actinomycetota bacterium, assembly GCA_009699465.1. Classification (GTDB taxonomy): domain Bacteria; phylum Actinomycetota; class Actinomycetes; order S36-B12; family S36-B12; genus UBA11398. The sequence continues at coordinate 19,526 of WLOE01000006.1, forward strand.
GGTCGACATCAGCGAGCTGTTCGCCTATCCCGCCACGGATGCCCGGGGCGCGGTTGTCGAGGAGCCCGATGGTGACGAGGATCCGTTGCCGACGCTCGATGGAGATTTAATCGATCTCGAGCCGACGTTGCGGGACTCTGTGGTGTTAGCGCTGCCAATGGCGCCGCTGTGCTCGGAGGATTGTGCGGGTTTGTGTTCTGAATGTGGAATCAAACTTGACGAAAATCCGGGCCATGAACACCAAGCCGTTGATCCGCGGTGGTCAGCTCTTGCTGGCCTCGCAGACCCACAAGAGGGCTAGCCGACCGCCGGTGCCCGTAAAAGAACGTAACAACCGAAAGAGGAAAGACCGTGCCAGTACCAAAGCGGAAGACTTCGCGAGCCAACACCCGTCACCGTCGTTCACAGTGGAAAACCACTGTTCCCAACCTCGTGACTTGCACGCGCTGCCAGTCAAAGCGTCTTGCACACACGGCGTGCCCAACATGCGGTACGTACGCCAAGCGCCGCGTCCTGGACGTCTAATACCCACATGACCACGGTTGCCCTAGATCTCCTTGGCGGAGATGGGGCTCCTGGAGTCGTTGCGGATGCGGCAGCAACATTGCTGTCGAATACCGCGAATACAGGCCTTCGGCTTGTCTTAGTTGGTCCAGTCGATGTCGCGCGCGATCAATTAGTAGCCCGCGGTGTCGATCTCAGCCGCGTCACGCTGCTTCCTGCCACCAGCGGGGTCAGCATGGATGCCAGCCCGCTTGAAGTAGTACGTCAAGACGCCCAGCGTGAAGTTGCGGAAACTACAGTTGTGGTGGCAGCTCGCGCGGTGCGCGATGGCATAGCTGATGCGTGGGTGTCCGTTGGTCACACAGGTGCGTCGGTTGCATCAGCAGTGCTGACCTTGGGTCGAATCACCGGAATGCAGCGCCCAGCACTAGCTGTGGTTGTACCTGCGCTTGCTTCCCCAGTCGTTCTTCTTGATGTGGGTGCTACGACCACTGGTTCTGTGGGCGCCCTTGAACAGTTTGCAATTGCTGGTCACGCTTTCGCAGTAGCTGTGGGTGTTTCCAGCCCACGCATTGGACTGCTCACTATCGGTTCTGAATCGGGCAAGGGTGATGAACTTCGCGTTGAAACGGATGCGCACCTCGCCACTTCTTTGCCGGCGCGTGGCCTCAATTACGTCGGTCCAGTTGAAGGCTTTGACGTGACTCGTGGAAATCGCGCACAGGTCATCGTCACCGATGGCTTCACCGGAAATATCGTGCTGAAGAGCATTGAAGGTGCGGCTGCTTGGGCTGCACATCAAATTGGTGTTGCCTACGGAGATTCGGGGCCGGCTCGCGGTGTGATTCGTCATGCAGCTGCTGGCGACTTTGCCGGTGGCTTACTGCTCGGCGTTGAAGGTGTCACTGTTGTTGGCCATGGTGCAGGTACAGCTGCGCAAGTAATTGGTTGTGTTGAGCTCGCGCGCCGTGCAGTTGAACAGAACCTCATTGGAAATATCAGTACTGCCATGGCGGAACTTTCATGATGAGTGTTGTCCAAGCCGCGTTCAATCGAGTATTTGGACGCGAAGTACTTCTTCGAGGGGATACGCCACTTTCATCCTTAGGTACCTGGAATGAATACGCTGTCTATATTGCAACTGCACTGCACGAATCAACGGGTGCGATTTTTACTGATGAAGAACTGTCTTCAGTAACCACCGTTGGCGACCTTTTAATGGTGTTGGAAAAGAGTGCGGTATGACCATTGAATTAACAGATGAGCGCGTCGAACAATTGACAATCCTTCGCGCGGAGTTAGGTGTAGAGGTCTCCGACGAACTTTTACATCTTGCCCTCATCCATCGCTCTTATGCCTATGAACAAGGCGGTATTCCGCACAATGAACGCCTTGAATTCCTTGGGGATTCCGTTCTTGGAATTGTTGTGACTGATGAGTTGTATCGACGTTTCCCTGATCTTGCAGAGGGGCAACTTGCAAAAATTCGTGCTGCTGTTGTCAATGCCCGAGCGCTCGCTGATGTCGCTCGAGCTATTGGGCTTGGCTCGTTCATATTGTTAGGCCGAGGAGAAGTCACTACAGGTGGAGATGACAAGTCATCAATTCTCGCCGACAGTATGGAAGCTGTGATTGGTGCGATGTATTTATCCGCAGGCCTCAATGGTGCTGGTGATTTTGTCCACCGTATTTTTGATCCATTGATCACAGCTTCTGCTGACCTTGGAGCGGGCTTGGATTGGAAAACTTCCTTGCAGGAAGCCGCTGCGGCAGCAGAGCACGGTCTACCTGAATATCTCGTTGAGGATTCTGGTCCTGATCATGAAAAAGAATTTGTTGCTCGGGTGATCGTTGGCGGTCAAGTTCTCGGTACTGGCATTGGACGATCAAAGAAGATTGCCGAGCAACAAGCAGCCGAAGCGGCATATCGCGCACTTGTCCACCATGCCTGAGCTGCCAGAAGTTGAGGTTGTTCGCCGAGGTGTTGATGCCTGGGCGACTCATCGTGAAATTACCAAAGTAGAGGTTCTTCACCCTCGAGCAGTCCGTCGACAAGTAGATGCTCTTGCTGGTGAACTTCTTGGCCAGCAATTTCATTGTGCATCGCGTCGTGGAAAGTATTTGTGGTTGCCATTGACAAATGAACGCTCGTGTCTCGTTGTGCATTTGGGCATGAGTGGGCAGTTGTTGATGCAGCCACCAGAAGTAGTCAGTGAAAAGCATCTGCGCGTTCGGATTTCTTTTGCTGATGATGATCATGAACTTCGTTTTGTGGATCAGCGAACGTTTGGTGGCATGCATACCGATGAGTTGATTTCAGATTCCTTAGGTGGGTTGATTCCAGCGCAAGTGGCGCATATTGCCCGTGATCCTCTTGATCCTGACTTTGACCAGGCTCTCGTCGTGCGTCGTGTGCACGCCAAGGATGTTGAAATCAAGCGCGCACTCCTAGACCAAGGCCTGGTTTCAGGTATCGGAAATATCTATGCCGATGAGTCACTGTGGCGGGCAAAGGTCCATGGAAATAGGCGTGCCAGCAACCTTTCAGCGAGAAAACTTAAGGAAATCCTCGGCCATGCGGCCACGGTGATGCAGGAAGCCTTGAATCAAGGGGGAACGAGCTTCGATTCGCTCTATGTCAATGTCAATGGGGAGTCTGGGTATTTCAGTCGTTCGCTCAACGCCTATGGCCAAGAAGGGCAACCGTGCCCGCGATGTGGAAGCCAAATCGTGCGGGAGAAGTTTATGAATCGTTCCAGCTTCTCGTGCCCTAAGTGTCAGCGCTGAATCGTCACCGGTGAAAGTATGGGAATCAAGAACTGAATATGCGCAGGAGTTCACCGATTTTGTGATTCGCTTCCGCCGGATGTCTAAAACGAAGATCCGGCTGAACTTTGTAGGTATTGCGGCGTCCGACCTTGCTGGTCGTCACATAGCCGACCTCTTCCAGGTCATGCAAAATTCCCTGAACGGAGCGCTCGGTAATACCGACGGCCATCGCAATGTCTCTGATTCTCGAACCGGGATTACCGGTGAGATGTATCAGGACATGGGCGTGATTTGTAAGAAATGTCCACTGTGACATCACTGACTCCTTTCAACAGGAAAATTATATACATGAATTTTAATACTAGCAATGTTATACACGTAAAAAAATACGTGTATTATGTATCGTATGAATATTGGTGAATACGAAGATTCAATTTCGGCAGCCTGCCTGATTCCCACGATGCCTTATCCGGCTAATCACTTCGCATTTCGTCATGTGATGAAGGCATTGCCCGAGCAGGAAGGGACATCGATCGTGGAGATCGGCGTCGGTATGGGAGGCGCAATTCCACTGTTTGCGGGAGCCGGCTTTACTTTCGCAGGCATTGATCGAGACATTGACTGCGTCGAAAGTAGTAGCCGAGAGTTATGTGAGGCTGGTCAAGATCCTCATCGCATTGTTCAAGCCGACCTGGAGGATTTAGCGTCATTATCGAGATTGCCGGATAGTGCACACTTCGACGCTTTGATCGCTATGGGCGTGTTTCCTCACCTCAGCTCGGTTAGGCAGGGGATTCTCAATGCAGTAAGTCTTGTGCGTCCGGGGGGACACCTCTTCCTTGAATTTCGAAATGCACTCTTTTCACTTGTAACTTTTAACCGATACACACAAGAATTCATCTGCGATCGACTTCTTGTGGATGCATCGTCAAAAGTCCGGGCAGCGGTGAATACCGAATTGCAGAAGCGACTGAATCTCCAGATTCCATCAGGGGTGATTCACCCTGAGGCCTTTCATGTGCCATTCGAGATTGTCGATCTCGCCCATGATCTTGGGCTTACGAATCCGCGGGTGATTCCGTTCCATTTCCACGCAGGAATGCCTGCTATCGAAGAGGAAGTCCCACAGTCATACCGACTGGATTCAGTGGCCCTTGAGGATGATTCCTCAGGTTGGAAGGGGCTGTTCCTGGCGTCGGCTTTTCTTCTACATGCTCAACGACCTGAATAAAAATGTCGATGGATATCTGGTCTCTAGCTTTCGACAACCTACTTTCAATTCCGGTTCTGTGTTTCGTGCTGGGCTTCGTTGCGACTCGCGTGAAATCCGACTTGCAATTTCCAGACAGCGTGATGAAGTTTTTAACGTTCTACTTGCTCCTTGCGATCGGCATCAAAGGTGGAGTTTCACTCCAACAATCTGAATTCACCGAAGTCGCATGGCCGGTGATCGCAACTATTTTTCTAGGCATCGTCTTACCGATTTGTGCGTTCGCCGCATTAAGGTTTCTCACCAGGCTTGATCGGCAAGATCGAGGAGCGATCGCAGCTCACTATGGATCTACATCATTAGTGACGTTTACGGCAGCGCTTGTATTCCTGGAAACTGCGGATATTTTCGTCGAGGGTTACGTCGTCACTTTGCTTGCCGTGATGGAAGTTCCCGGAATCATCGTTGGGCTCATGCTGGCCGGATCGCACAGTCGAAAACCTCGTGAGCTAAGTGCGAGTGCGCGCGAAGTGCTCACGAGCCCTTCGATTGTGCTTCTTGTCGGTGGTGTAGTCATCGGTTGGGCCGCGGGTCCTGAACGCTTCAAGAGCGCCGAACCATTCTTTGCGGACATTTTCATCGGAATGCTGAGTCTGTTTTTACTCCAAATGGGTGTGACTGTTGCAAAACGCATCTCGTCGTTTGCCTCTGCTGGGCCAGGGCTAGTTCTCTTTGCTGTGTTGTTCCCACTCGTAGCAGGGTCGATAGGTGTGTTTGCAGGTTTGGCTGTAGGTCTAGGTGCGGGAGGAGCCTGCATGCTTGGCGTGCTGTGTGCTAGCGCCTCGTATATTGCAGCGCCGGCCGCTGTACGACTAGCCCTCCCTAGGGCCAATGAAGGCCTGGCGATCACCTGCAGCTTGGCGATTACATTTCCCATCAATATGGTCGTGGGAATCCCATACATGGTCTTTCTCGCGCGAACCCTTGTGGCCTGAAACGCACACGTTTGGAAAGTTCAAACGGCTCGCTCGATTCCAGCCGGGCTGCCGGGCCCTTGAGAGATAGACTTCCAAGACTCGACCTCAGCGCTCTTCCCCGCGCCTGACCAGCGGAGAATTGTGCACCTCAAAAGTATGACCCTGAAGGGCTTCAAGTCCTTCGCGTCTTCCACAACCATGCATTTCGAGCCTGGGGTCACCTGTGTGGTGGGTCCCAACGGTTCAGGAAAGTCCATCGTTGTTGATGCCTTGGCCTGGGTCATGGGTGAACAGGGTGCCAAGAGTCTTCGTGGCGGCAAGATGGAAGACGTCATCTTCTCGGGCACCGCAGGTCGAGCACCGCTTGGTCGTGCTGAAGTCTCCTTGACGATTGATAACTCTGATGGGGCTCTACCCATTGATTACACCGAAGTCACGATTGCTCGTACCTTGTTCCGCAACGGTGGATCTGAGTATTCAATCAATGGGGCTGCTTGCCGCTTGCTTGATGTCCAAGAACTCCTCAGTGATTCAGGTATTGGCCGCGAAATGCACGTGATCGTTGGGCAAGGTCAGCTCGACACGGTTCTGCGCGCAACACCTGAAGAACGTCGTGGCCTGATTGAAGAAGCCGCGGGCGTCCTGAAGCACCGTCGTCGCAAGGAAAAAGCATTACGCAAGTTGGATTCCATGGAAGCCAATCTCACTCGTTTGAACGATCTCACCACTGAACTTCGCCGTCAGTTAAAGCCTCTTGGCCGTCAAGCAGAAGTTGCTCGCCGCGCAGTCGTGATCCAAACCGATGCGCGCGATGCACGTCTACGTTTGATGGCAGATGATCTTGTGCAGATGCGAGAGGCGCTTGCTGCTGAAGTCGCGGATGAGTCGGCCCTACGTTCGCGTCAAAATGTAGTGGAAAGCGCATTAGCGGCTTTGCGGGAGCAGGAAACCGCTACTGAGGCGGTGACGCTCGAACAATCTCCACGACTTGAGGCTGTTCAAGAGACTTGGTTCTCATTGAGCGGTTTACGCGAACGTTTTGTGGGTCTGGTGCAACTGAGTACCGAACGCGTGCGCAATTTGCAGCCAGAAGCAGCCGATGAGAATCCAGGTCGTGATCCAGAGCAACTCGATGCGGAGGCTCGCACCTTACGAGCCAAAGAGTTCGAGCTCGGTCGTGAAGTTGAAGCATCACGTGATGGGCTTTCTGGAGCAACAGTTGCGCGTGCGTTAGCTGAAGAGGCGTTCACCGCTGAAGAGCGTCGGATTGCATCTGTTCAAAAAGCGATCACAGAACGTCGTGAAGCGTTGGTCCGCTTGAGTGGTCAGGTGAATGCGGCGGCATCCAGAGTCGAAGCGCGCACCCACGAACTTGATCGTTTGCGCGAGTCAATTCGCGAAGCAACATCACGTGGAGATAAAGCTCAGGCAGATTTTCAAGCCATCGAGGTCCAAGTTGCCGGGCTTGATGAAGGCGAAGTTGGTCTCGATGAACATCATGAGCGAGCTGAAGCGGCGCTTATAGCTGCCGATGCAGAAGTTGAGCGTTTGCGTGGCATTGAGGCAACAAGTGAGCGCGAGCGCGCTGCATTGAGTGCTCGACTTGAAGCGTTGTCGATGTCGCTTACCCGCAAAGATGCTGGTGGAGCGTTAGTCGCAGCGTCAGATCGAGTGCCAGGATTTGTTGGACCTCTGGCAAAGCAACTTCATATTGACCATGGTGCGCAAGCTGCAGTTGCGGCAGTGCTTGGGGATCTGGCCGATGCTGTTGTCGTGCGAGGCGTGCAAGCAGCCGTAAGTTCATTGGTCTTATTAAAGGAACAAGACGCTGGCCGAGCCGCGCTCGTAGTAGCCAGTGATGACTTCAACGCGCCACATGAATCACGCCAGAGCGCTCCCGTTGGCGTCTGGCTTCGCGATCGGGTGCGTTGTGATGATTCACTTCGATCCGTAGTCGATCGCTTACTCGCCGGTGCGGTGCTCGTTGAGTCAGTGGAGATCGCCGCACAACACAGTCAGTTACACCCCTCACTGGTATTCGTCACTCCTACAGGCGATGTTTTCTCTCGTGATGTTGTGCACGGCGGTTCTCAGAGCACTTTGAGTTTGCTTGAAGTTCAGGCCGCATACGACGAAACCGAAACTGCATTACAAGAAGCCGTGCATAGTGCGGAACGTGCTCGATTCGACATGGTTGCAGCAAAGCAAGTTCAAGAAGCTGCAGCAGTATCTGTCGAGCAGGCATTAACGGGCTTACATGAATCCGATGCGCGTATGGCGGCTGTTGCAGAGCAATTGGGCCAGCTAGGTCAGGTTGCTCGTGCTGCCGCAGCTGAAGCGGATCGACTCTCAGCATCGTTGACCGCTGCTGAGGTTGCGCACGGTACTGACGTTGCGAACCACGAACAGTTACACCTTCGTTTGATTGCTGCGCAAGATGAACCCGAAGTAGAAGTCGGAGATGATCAGCGCGAAGCCTTTGCGGAAGCCGCAAAAGCTGCACGTCAATCTGAAGTAGATGCTCGTTTGGCTTTGCGCACGGGTGAAGAGCGTGTTACAGCCGTAGGTATTCGTGCAGAACAGCTTGAAAGCGCGGCGAATGCAGAGCGCGAGGCTCGGGTTGCCGCGATTCAACGCCGTGAGAAACGCGCACGTGATCTGGTGACGGCCCAAGCAGTGCTCAGTGGCGCGAAGGCAGCACTTTCACGCATTGAAGTATCAGTGGCTCAAGCCAGTGCAGATCGTGCACTTGCGGAAAAGCAGCGCAAGGAACGTGATGAATCCTTGGTAGTTGTGCGAGCCAAGATTCGTGAACTCACAGCTGAATTTGATTTACTCAAAGATTCGGTTCATCGAGATGAGGTTGCACGAGCAGAGCAGCGGATGCGTATTGAGCAGGTTGTTGATCGCGCAATGGAAGAATTTGGGATTGAAGCAGACGTACTTACAGCCGAGTACGGTCCAGACCAGATGGTTCCACCAAGCTTGGTTGTTCCAGGTGACGAAGTTCCGCAAGACGCTCCAGAACCTCAGCCGTATCCCTTTGTTCGGGTTGAGCAAGAAAAGCGCTTAAAGGAAGCAGAGCGTGGTTTGGCATTACTGGGCAAGGTCAATCCATTGGCTCTTGAAGAGTTCAATGCGATGGAAGAGCGTCACCGCTTCTTGTCTGAACAGCTTGATGATCTTCGCCGCACGCGTGACGACCTCCTTGACATCATTAAGGAAGTTGATGCGCGCGTTGAGCAGGTGTTCACCGAGGCATACACCGAAATTGAACGCGAATTCGAGGGTGTCTTTAGCCGTTTGTTCCCAGGCGGTGAAGGCCGATTGATTCTGACTGATCCGAGCAACATGCTCACCACCGGTGTAGATGTTGAAGCTCGTCCTCCAGGCAAAAAAGTTAAGCGTCTTTCACTACTCTCCGGTGGCGAACGTTCGCTTACTGCTGTTGCATTCCTCGTGGCATTGTTCAAGGCACGCCCGTCACCGTTCTATGTACTTGACGAAGTTGAAGCCGCGCTTGACGATGTCAACCTTGGACGCCTCATCGACATCATTGAAGAATTGCGCGATAGCTCACAGTTAATCGTGATCACTCACCAGAAGCGAACGATGGAAATCGCAGACGCTCTTTATGGTGTTTCGATGCGTGGCGACGGTGTCACACAGGTCATTGGTCAGCGTTTACGTGAGTCTGCAACTGCCTCATGAGTTCACTGGTTTGGATAGTTCTTGCCGTCCTCGCTGTCGCCCTCGTAGTCGTTGGTGTGGTGCTTGCTCGTCGCCAGAGGACAACATCGTTAGCACCGCGTTCTAGCATCGATTACGCACCAGGCGTTGGTGATGACGATTCGATTCCTCGAGATACCCCTCGCCAAGCAATTGACGAAATCGTGGTTTCCGATGCGCTCACTGTTGTTCCGGAACCGCTCACGCAAACCCAAGCGCCAGATCAGGAAGTAGCAATTCTGGGATTTGAGATTCCAGACCCCGCTGTTGGGCGTATGCATCGGTTGCGCGCCAGGCTTGCGCGATCAAATAACGCTATTGGTAAAGGCCTGTTGGGTTTGTTGGGGCGAGACAATCTTGATGCTGGCACTTGGGACGAAATCGAAGAGACGTTGCTGGCAGCAGATCTTGGTGTCACCCCCACTCGGGAACTTATGGAAAAACTTCGCACTGCAGTGCAGGTCGAAGGTCATCCCACTCAAGAGCGCCTGATCGAATTACTTCGGTCCAGCTTGCTTGAACTCGTCAATCCAAATCTTGATCGCTCCTTGAACACCAAGATTGAAGGCCGACCTGCAGTGGTGTTAGTTGTAGGCGTTAATGGCACCGGCAAGACAACCACGACCGGCAAGCTCGCTCGGTTGCTGATTGCCGATGATCAAACGGTGCTGCTTGGTGCTGCGGATACCTTCAGAGCTGCTGCAGCCGAGCAATTGCAGACATGGGGTGATCGGGTAGGCGCTCCCGTCGTGCGTGGGCCTGAAGGGGGAGACCCAGCTGCAGTCGCTTTCGATGCAGTTTCGACCGCGATGGCCGCTGAATTGGACACCGCTGTGATTGACACTGCAGGTCGACTACACACGAAAACCGGCTTGATGGATGAACTAGGCAAGGTTAAGCGAGTCATCGAGAAGCAATCGCCCGTCGATGAAGTTTTGTTGGTGTTAGATGCCACCACTGGGCAAAACGGTCTAGTCCAAGCCCGAGTCTTTGCTGAGGTAGTTGACGTCACTGGTGTTGTACTCACGAAATTAGATGGAACGGCTCGAGGTGGAATCGTGATCGCGGTGCAGAGAGAACTTGGTGTGCCCGTCAAGCTCGTTGGTTTGGGCGAAGGCCCAGATGATCTTGCGCCATTTGACGCAGTGGAGTTTGTGGAGGCGATTATTCATGGCTGAAGTAGTAGCTGAAGTACCTCGTCCCGTTGGTCGTGAGCGTCTATTACTTGCTACTGAAGCCTGTCTAAAAGCTGGCCATGAGGTGCGAATCGCAGACATCTGCCGAGATGCAGACGTCAGTGCAGCGCTGATCTATAAGTACTTTGTTGATCGTGAAGATCTTGTCGCTGAAGCGTATGCGCGCATTTTTAAAGGGCTTGTCGCCAGTGACCTTGCTGCTTTTGCGCACTTTCCCACCGATCTGCATCAACTTCGCATTGCAGTTCGTGAACAAGCCCAAGAAATCTTTAGTGCGGAGCGAGATGAAGTGCGATGGGCTCGGCTAGAAGCCCTTGCACACGCCCGAATGAACCCAGGAGTCGGTGAACGCATTGAACAAGCGCGTCACGAGCTCGTCATGGCCATGGCTGACACCATCATGAATCTGCAAGGGGAAAAACTCAATCGCGAGCAGGCTGAAACCTTTTCCGTTATTGCCTTGGGCCTCGTTCTGGGTGTTACGGCGATGTCACCAGGGCGTATGAGTGATACCCAACGCTTGGGGTTGGCGCATATGTGGTCTGACATGGTGTACGCGACACTCACCCACGTACATTCCTAGTCGACACCGGTTATTCGTTAACACAGACGTTACTTAAGCCGTGATTTCGTGACGCGACGGTAATCAACGGCGTCACTCTGGGAAACCTCAGCACGACACTCTCCTCCTTGTCGACATACGCGACCGGCCACATCCCGTGGTTCGAAAGGAGACTGGAAATGAAATCGGCGTTAGATACAGGCAACACGGCCTGGCTGCTGACCTCAGCGGCTTTGGTGTTGTTGATGATCCCCGGCCTCGCTTTCTTTTATGGAGGCATGGTTCGGCAAAAGTCAGTGCTGAACATGCTCATGATGGTTATGGGCGCGTTGTTCATCGTTGGCGTTCTTTGGACCTTCTTTGGTTATGGCATGGCATTCGGTACGGATGCAGCTGGAGCCACGGATAACGAATGGATTGGCAACGTTTCAGACAACATTGGGTTGACGTCCCTTATTACTGATAACCCAGAAGCGACATACCCTGCGATGGCCTTTGTGGCTTTCCAGGCAATGTTCGCGTGCATCACTGTTGGTCTGATCGCGGGCGCAATTGCAGATCGTGCCCGTTTTTGGCCATGGATGCTCTTTGCTGCACTCTGGGCAACACTTGTGTACTTCCCAGTAGCTCACTGGGTTTGGGCATCAAGTGGCTGGATCTTCAAGCTTGGCGTGATCGACTTTGCTGGTGGTACCGCGGTGCACATTAACGCTGGTGCAGCAGCCCTTGCTCTTGCAATTGTGCTGGGACGTCGAATCGGGTGGCCAAAGCAGCCGATGAAGCCTCATAACCTCACTTTGGTCATGATCGGTGCTGGCTTGCTCTGGTTTGGTTGGTTCGGATTCAATGCAGGATCAGCTCTTGCAGCGAACAACACTTCAGCTGTGGTCTTCTACAACACCTTCATCGCAACTTGCGCAGCAGCAATTGGCTGGTTGGTTGTTGAAAAGATCCGTGATGGTCATGCAACATCCCTTGGTGCTGCATCTGGCATCGTTGCAGGACTTGTTGCCATCACCCCTGCATGTTCGGCAGTTACGCCAATTGGCGCAATCATCCTCGGCGTTATCGCCGGTGTGGTGTGTGCCTTGGCAGTTGGCTTGAAGTACCTCTTCAAGTTCGATGACTCGCTTGACGTTGTTGGCGTCCACCTCGTGGGTGGTCTCGTTGGAACACTGCTCATTGGCTTCCTTGCCACCGATGCAGCTCCAGCGGCAGTCAATGGCTTGTTCTACGGCGGCGGAGCTGAGCAGCTTGGGAAGCAAGCAGTTGGTGCATTTGCGGTACTGGCCTACTCACTCATCGTGGCATTCATCATCGGTTACGCAATCAAGTTCACCATGGGCTTCCGCGTCAATGAAGAAGATGAAATCACGGGCGTTGACCTGGCAGAACATGCTGAATCGGCATACGAGTTCGGCGACAGCGGCGGTGGCGGTGTCTTTGCGGGCATGGGTCACGGTCACTTGGCAGCACGCGGAGAGGAGAACTAATCATGAAGCTCATTACAGCGATCATCAAGCCATTCAAGCTTGAAGACGTCAAAGTCGCACTTGAAGCAGCCGGGATCCACGGTCTCACCGTTTCAGAGGCAAGTGGTTTCGGCCGTCAGCGTGGCCACACCGAGGTCTATCGCGGTGCTGAATACACCGTTGACCTAGTTCCCAAGGTTCGCATTGAGGTCGTCGTAGACGATACCGATGCTGACCGCGTGGTTGACGCCATTGTTGGTGCTGCGCAAACCGGACGTATTGGTGACGGCAAGGTCTGGGTTTCCTCAGTCGAATCCGTCGTCCGAGTACGTACCGGCGAACGCGGCACGGACGCTCTGTAATTCAATAGGCATATGCCCAGCGCCCGTGAACCGTTCAGTAGTGAGCAGTTCATCAGCGCTCGAAGCGCCCTCGTGCGACGTCCAGGACCTTTCGGTCCAGGACGTCGCCTTGAATTAACAGAGCTCACAGATGCCTGGTTGTCAGGTGTCTTTTCGGCTTCACACCCGCTTGCCGATGGCGTGTGTCTCGTTGCGGTAGGCGGCCATGGTCGTCAAGAACTTGCCCCGGGAAGTGATCTTGATCTGGTGCTCTTGCACCGAATAGACCCCCGTCGAGCTGCAGTTATTGCACAAGAACTTTGGTACCCAATTTGGGATTCAAGTTTGTCCTTAGATCACAGTGTTCGAACTGTTGCAGAAGCCAGGAGGCTTGCGAGCGAGGACATCAAGGTCATCCTTGGTCTCTTGGATATGCGTGTAATCGCCGGCGATCCGGTCATTGCAGATCAATTGAAAAAAGCTATCTATTCCGATTGGCGAGCAACAGCCTCTAGGCGAGTCGGGGAGTTACGCGTACTTGTCGATCAACGACGTGAACGTTTTGGCGAGCTTTCTAATATGTTGGAACCAGATCTCAAAGAGGCTTACGGAGGCTTGCGCGAAGCTACAGTGCTTCGGGCAATTTCAGCCTCGATGATCACTGATGTCACTCAAATGCAGTGGCAAGAATGCATCATATTTTTACAAGATGTTCGAGACGCCCTACATCAGGTTACTCAGCGCAACAGCGATCGACTGCTTTTACAAGAGCAGGATGCAGTAGCCCAGGCTTTAGGGATAGAAGACGCAGACGAGCTCTTGCGGCAGGTATACACATCAGCGCGAGTGATTGCCTATACGTCAGACACCACATGGCATCGAGTTCAGCGATTAACAACGCGTACGAGTAGACCTGGTCTGCGTGCACTAAAAAAGGGCGGTCCTGAGCGAGTGCCGCTGACTGAGGGTGTGGTGATTCAAGCAGGAGAGGCAGTCCTTGCTATCGAAGCGCGGCCAGAAAAGGATTCAGGTCTACTCCTTCGGGCGGCGGCTGCAGCTGCACAAGCGGGGATTCCGCTGGCTCCACACGCTGTTTCACGCTTAGCTCATGAGAGTCCAGCGCTGACCACTCCTTGGAATCAATCAGCACGTGATGATTTCCTTTCGTTGCTCGGAGCAGGAGCAGCAACGCTCCCAGTATGGGAAGCCCTTGACCAGGTTGATGCGATTAGTGCACTCATACCCGGCTGGAGCGTGTTGCGCTCAGCCCCGCAACGCAATGCTCTACACAAGTACACCGTTGATCGCCATCTAGTCGAGTGTGTCATTCAAGCTAGCGCTTTAACGCGCAAGGTTGATCGTCCAGATTTGTTGCTGTTAGCCGCGCTATTTCACGACTTTGGCAAAGCGCGCGATGGTGACCACAGTGAAGTGGGCGCAGATCTCGTTGAAGGCGTTTTGCAGGGGATGGGTTTTCAGCCAGAAGACATTGAAATGGTTGTGACCGTGGTGCGTCACCACTTGTTGCTAGCAGAAACTGCAACGCGACGTGATCTAGACGATCCGGCAACAGTCGCATTTATAACCGAACGCATTTCTGATTCACAAACGTTAGATCTCCTCGCAGCTCTGACCGAAGCCGATTCCATCGCCACGGGTTCAGCAATGTGGAGTACCTGGCGTCAGAGTTTGATTAAAGACCTCATTCGCCGATCACATGCAGCAATCGCTGGTCGGGCTCTTCCTGAACAACCCAAGCTCACCGAGGATCAACTCGTAGCCATCGACCAGCCTGGCGTTTGGGTGGTTATGAATGAAGTCGCTGATGGCCACGAACTCACGTTGGTTGCTCCTGACCGCATTGGTTTACTGGCAACCGTTGCGGGCGTACTTGCAGTGAATCAACTTGAGGTGCGCGCGGCGAAAGTGATGACGGTTGGCGAGCGTGCCGTTCAGGTATGGAGCGTTCATCCGATGTTTGGTGAATTGCCGCGCATGGAGAAATTGACTGACCAGTTAAAGAATGCAATTGACGGAAATTTTGACATCGCGGAACGTTTGCGTAAGCGAGACGAGGCCTACCGACCAACCGTTGTGGCTGCTGCACCCGTAGTGGACATCGTTGAAAATGCTTCAGAGCACACGTCGATATTAGAAGTTCGTGCTCACGATGCCCCTGGCCTGCTCTACCGGGTGACTCGGGCTATCGCTGCTACCGATGCGGCGATTATGGGCGCCCGGGTTTCTACCCTCGGATCTGATGCGGTGGATGTGTTTTTCCTCGTAGATCGTCAAGGAAA
>WLOE01000060.1 GCA_009699465.1 Actinomycetota bacterium
GTTGACACCAAATTTGCTGATCGAAGTTGATAGCGCCTCGAAGAACAGCATGTCGGCGTGGTACTTACCTCCAACGCCAACCCAACTCAATGGATAGCTTGCGATGTTTGGAATCAGCGAAAGTAAGCCAGTGACCGCAGTAATGATGAGCGCCCAACGGGTGCCTGAGTCCATCTCAGATGCATCAGCAGCGTTTGTTTTGTGCGTTGCATTCCTTGTGGACCGGCGTAGTACGAGCCAACTGATGAGAGTAACCAAGCTTGGTAAGGCCCAACCCCAGTTGCCGGCACCCAAAGCCTGCACGAGTAGCCCTGACAGCAGGGCTGCGATCACACCGATGGCAGAGCCCATGCCGAGGGCTTCTACTGCAGATGCTTGCCCTCGACGGGCGAGGACCCAAAACCACGTGCCACTTGCTACTTGAACGCAGACGATGGCTGTAAGGAATATTGCCTGAGCCGGAGCGACCCCAGTGACAATTAAGAAGAGAAAGCCAATCGCCGCGATACATGCGCCGACTACCCATGTGTGACGAAGGGTGGTCCGGGTCATCAAGGCACTCTTTCAACTGGCGGGAGTAGTCATCAGTCTAGAAGTAGTGATCGTTATTGAGCGTTAACCTGCCATAGCGTGAGTGACTGTGGTCCGATGGTGATTGCCAGCGTGATGATTTCGGCAGCAATGATGGCTACGACAAACGTTTGCGTGTGTAGCAAACCTGAGGAATTCCGCCCGTGAACCGACATGGTGCAAGCAGTCTATGAGTCTGTATCGGTAGCGTTGGATCATGACTTCTGGGCATGACCTCTCGCTTCGTGCCCGCTTGGGAGCGCTAGCGCTGAAGGCTGATCCTGACTTCTATCAGCGTAAATGGCGTAAAGCGCAGGGATTAGCCGCGCAAACTTCTCTTGGTGCACCTGCGTATGCCTCACTTATTGCTCGTCCTTCGATCGATACAGGCGCAGGCACTCGACTTAACCGCCCTGTTCATGTCGTGGTGGTGCCGTATGAAGGTGAAGGCCACGAGTCTTTCACCGCTGGAACGCGAAATTTTTATTACGAAGCCGCTCAAACCCTCACGGAAAACCTTGGGCAGTCACATGTCTCTTTCTTTTCAGTGCGCGATGGCGAGTCTCCCGCCGATTGGCACGTGCGATTAGCTGATTACGTATTTGAGGTGGGAGCAACCCATGTGATCACTCATATCGAGGCTGATCCCGGAAGCGCAGAAGATTCCTGGACTTGGGATGTGTGGTGGACGGCAATGGCCCCTCGGTGGAATGGCGTGCTTCTCGGGGTGATGTTTGATTCCGCGTTTGAATGGATCCGAGCCAAGAGCCGCCTACTGGCACGTATTTCCCCAAACTTCATGGCAGTTGATATCTGTATGCCAATGAATGGTGAACTCGTTCGTGGGCGAAATGAAGTTGGCCCAGTGAATATGCCGGTTTCACGTCAGTCGCTAGCACTCGTTGAAGAACGACTCGCATCTGTCGAAGTAACCCACGATGTTTCATTCATCGGGGCGTTGTATCCATATCGAGTCGAAATGCTCGATCAGTTGCGCTCAGCTGGCATTCGAGTCGCCGTGAATCCGCATCGCTCAGATGAAACCGCAGACTTTGCTGCCTCGCGCACCAACCAACCTTCATGGTTGGACTACATGGCTGGACTTGCTGGTAGCCATATGACCATCAATTTTTCACGCTCATCAGCAGGCCCCTTTGAACAACTCAAAACTCGAGTATTGGAAGCAACTCTTGCTGGGACTGTGTTGCTCACCGATGATCAGAAGCGCACCAAACTATTCTTTGAACCCGACTTTGAATTTTTGAATTTCAATTCAGTTGAAGAACTCCCAGCACTGATCACTGGATTACTCAGTGACCCAGTGCGACTTGCCTCGATAAAAAAGTCTGGCAAAGAGCGAGCCTACTCGCTGGCGCACACGAATTTTTGGGGTGGAATCGAAGCAGGTCTTCGTGATCGCAAACTTCCGTTACTTCAGGACAGTGCGCGGTGATGCTCACAAAAGCCCTTGACTCCCTGGGTTTGAATACGGACAGCAAACTCCGTCGCCGTGGAAACGAACTCTATGGCCGAGTGTTCCACCGAGGTAATCGACCAAAACCCCTTGATATTGAGAGTTATTCTCAGTTTGGCGAAGATGTGTTCGTTCGCCACCTTCTATCAGGCACTCACGGAACTTATGTCGATATTGGATCAGGTCATCCAATTTCGGGTTCGAATAGCTATGCGTTTTATAAACTGGGTTGGACTGGCACATTAGTTGATCCGGTTGCTTCAAATATCGATGCTTCACAAGCTGCGCGCAAACGCGACCGAATTGTTCAAGCTTGTGTCGGAGGCTCAGGCGAAGGTATTACGTTCTTTGAATATGACGTGTATCAATATTCCACGACTTCGTTGGAGCGCGTTGCTGAGTTGCGTTTACTTGGGTACGAACCGAAGTTGAGCTATCTATCGCCAATGGTGAAACTTTCTGATCTTGGTGTTGAAGCAAAGCCAGCGGACGCATGCTTTTTAAGTATTGATGTCGAAGGCATGGAAATGCAGGTACTCGAAAGCAATGACTGGAGCACATTTCTACCCGCTGTATTGCTCATCGAAGAGTGGGATGCACCGCTGGGTAAAACAACTCCGGTGTGTGAATACTTGCGAGGAATTGGTTATAGCCTTGTTGCAGTGCTTGGCCCCACGTCGGTGTATCAGCACCTAGAGTTTCAACCCGCAGGCTAAAGCTTGTGGCTAGCGAATGACTTGCCCGTCAAAGGCTCTCTGCACCAGATCAATATTTCCCCAGCCAGGATGCAGGATGGCCCCTTGCCACACCATAAAGATCGGCACGATCGCAGCTATGAGCCACGTGCGGCGCCAAATACGCTCCGTTGCTGGCGTGTTCAGTTGAGCGTGAGCAATCCAGGTGAAGATTGGCGCCAAAGCAATCATGCCTGCAATTCGCGTTGCATCAATGGCAATGAGTGGGATAAGTAGTGAGATTGCTAGTGACTCAATGATGAGCACTTTGCCGATCGTTGACCGTCGCAGGCTCCTATCGGCAAGCACTATCCAACCAATGCCAAGGATTGAGAACACAGTGATGGGCAGCATGGTGATGTAGGCATGCCAGAGGGCATCGAACGGAATTGCTGTGAAAAGCGCAAATCGATCAGTGCTGCCACCCCAGGCGTTGGTGATGACATGCATTGCACCAGCACCAGCGATGGTTGCAAGTGCAGATGTGACTATTCGCGCAGTTGCGTCCCGCTTCCAGATCACCAGAGGGATCGGAACCCAAGCAAGAAATGCGAGTAATGCAACTGGTGCATGGTTCATGGCTAACACAAACCAAGCGATGAGTGAGATCCATTGTTTGCGCACCATTACTGCGGTGATGAGGGTAATGATGCTGACGGCGTCGTAACCGCCAATCCATGACAGGGCAATCGGTGCGAGTGAGCCACCCGCAACAAAAATAAATGCAAGCTTTACTCGCTGGGTATTATCTTTTCGGTAAGCCAAAGCGATTGGCAGCACAATCGCGATGGCAGCAAGCACCATTGCGAAGGTGAGATATCGCTTGGGCGATTGAAAGCCAAGGGCTCCGCTAAGCCAAGACTCGACAACATTTGATCGCAGTGATGCGTCGCCCTCGGCAAGTAGTGGTGATTGAGAGATGTCTTGCCAATGAATTGCCCCGTCCAACAAGCGATGCCATTCTGGGTGGATACCGATACCGGTTTTCAACACGGTGACTGCCAGAGCAGCAAATGCCAAGAAGGCTGTGAAGTAAAGAGGATTCGCAGCGGCCGTCGTCACTCGCGCCCAACGCGTCAGTACTGGTGACTGGACCACAATGAGAATCTACGCCTTCGATAGAAGTGACCCCCCGGTCCAAAGCCGCGGCCATCTGAGCTGCGCTGTATGGAACTTAGGTGAACACGACTGCTCGTTGTGCTCTTTGCGCCAAATGTCTACGGAATTCGCTACCTGATCTTGTAAAGCTTCCAGCGGCCGTCAAGATCGGTCACCACAGGGTTCCCGAAGAGGTTGCTCAATTGCCCCTCAATAGCTTGCGGATCTTCAAAGCCGCGGGTGTCCAGGTGAACAGCGCAAAAACCCTTGTCTTTGAGGTCTTGAACTTGGAAGCCATTGATGCCATTTGTGTAGTCGAGTTGCCAGGTGCTAGCGATGGTGTCGCGCATACCGCCGTAAGCCCAGCTCTTGTCTTGATTGACGAGAGCAACCATGAAGTGGTCGTAGTCGTTCAAGTTTGGTGGGGCGATGCCATTTTCTGGATAGATCATGATTGGCAACTGAAGCACACCGCAGCTTTCAGGAATCGCTGCGTTCACCGCAGCTTCGTAATGCAGGCTGTGGTCAAGAATCGCGCGACCGCCCTTGGCAACATCGTTATAAAGCGGCTTCCATGGCAGCACGTTGTCCCACAAGGTAACCAACAAAATCAACGCAGCAATTGGTACGGCAACTGCTTCCTTCTTAGTCCACTTCTTACCAGCGATAGCACCCGCTGCGCCAAGGATGAAGAGCAACAACATCAGTGGCAGTAAGCGATTCCAGTCGCGTATTTGCGTGAGAAACCAATTGACGATCAAGAAGTTCAAACTCCAAGGACCAAACACCAACACCATCAACACCAAGAGATACGCAATGAAGGTGAGAGGGGGTCGTGGTGTTGAGTCCAGTGTTGCTGGCAAACCAAGGTTGCGCTTGCGGGCGTAATTCACCAAACCGACAAGGAACACGATCAAACACAGCGAAGTGATCCAAGTGCCGTAGTTAGTGATGAGGTTTTGTTCTTCAGCTGGAGCTTGTGCGAACATCCCACCAATCCAGCTGTTGTAACCGGAAAGCGCAGGGTTGTAGGGAGCTGGCAGCACACTGATGGCCAGATCACCTCCGTATTTAACGCTGTCCATTGGATCGCGCTGACCAAGGTTGACGACATCAGGATTCGATGCTCGGTTAAGCATTGATGGGAGAAGCCCGATCACCATTGCTACTGCTAAGCCAGCCAGTGGCAATGCGCCACCAACGACCCGCCTGAAGCGATCACCTTGCGACACTCGCCACAACACCGCAGCCAACAACATCAAGGCAGTGAAGAAGGCGTAATAGACCGCACTCCACGCTGCTGTCAGTACGAGCACCACGATGAGCGCGATGTATTTACGTCGTTGCTTCTTGTCTTCGGTTTTCAACCACTGTTGCCAGCGACCCGAACCAACGAGCAGCGCAAGAATCACGCCAGCCACTGCGCCGTAGAGCGTTGCTAAGTAGAGGTGGCCCAGGGCGCGACCCCAGTGCCAAGGAATGAAGGTGAAGCTCACGGCCAAGGCAATTGCGAGAAAGCTCTTCAAGCCCATCAAGCGAATTGCGGCGTAGGCCATCACAGCGACTAGAGGGAAGCTAACGATCAGCAGAACGTTGATGCCAATGAATGGCTGGCCAGTGAGTACTGAAATCAAATGCGAGAACGTGTTCTGGGTGATATCTAAACCTGGGAAGTAATTCAGATTCATGCCATACGGAAAACCAAAATGCGTGGTGACGCCGTAGCTCCACCAATTCCAGGCCTCAGCGTTCACATAGGTGGCAGTCATATCGCCGCCACCCCACGGCACGTTGATGTCTTTGAGGTTTGGCCAGAACACGAACATCGACATCACGAAGCTGATGAGAGCTGTGGCGATGACTTCAACGGTGGTGCGGGTACGTGAGGTCATGTTTTTCAGAGCATTCATGCATTCGTCCAAGTCAGTTGGGTCAGGCAAGCATGGCCTACCGGAATTGTTGCGGTTGGCCAGGTGAAGTCATAACAGGTCGGGGTAGAGGTTTGCAGTGTTGGAGGCAGGCTTTGCATGAAGGTGGTGATGCCTTCTTTTGTTTGTCCATACATCGCGATCACACTTGGCTTGATGTCGTTCAAGCGAGCCAGATCATCTTCATCGAGTTCTGGGAATAAGCCAATGCGGTTTTCGCCCCAGAGCTGCATACCCGCCACCACATAAAGCTCACGATCGCCACCAACCCAATCACCCTGCACCCAGGTCACAATGGTGTCGGTGTTCTTTGTGTTCGCCAGTAACCATTCCTGGGTGTTCACGGCAGTGTGCAGTTTCTCGGAAATCGGATTGTCGTTATAGGCCCAGTTGTAGGGGCTTAGGTAATACAGGCCAAGGGGGCCGCGGGAGTTTTGTAGGAGCTGCCCGCCAGCAACGAGCAAGCAAACTGCAATGAAGCCGATAATGGTTGCGAACTTCTGATTGGAGTAGATCGCAATTCCTGCTGCAGTGATGGTGAGGATCGCTGCAATGAGCCAGCCCTCATGTAAGCCGATGATGGCTGTGGAGTGACCTGCAGTTGCGATGATCACGATTACCACGGCTGCAACGACGATGGTCGTGAGATTCCACTGTTCTTGCTTCATAGTGGAAACGATCGAAAGGGCCAACGCAATCAGTGCTGGCGGCCACAACATTGCTTGATACATCGGCGCCTCAAGTGCGATTCCACCCATGAGTGGGGAGAACACCAACATGAAGGCGATGCTGCTGGCGCTGATTGAAAAGCCAAGTTGTGCAGCGTTGCTCTTCTTGTTCTTGAACCACACTGCAGCAACGAAAATCAGAATGCTTGCTGGCACTAACAGCGAGATGTCTTTGAGCCACACCGGATCTTTGCTGGCGAAATTACTCAAGTTAATGCCTTGGGCATCTAGGTAGGCACCAACCCAATTGAGTTCAGGGAAGATCATTTTGCCAATACCCAGGAACACCAGGAAGGTCGCGGCAGTTGCGATTGCGGCCACACCGATGGTTGTTCCGAGTTTCTTGATGCTGTTGTGTAACTGTGATTGGCGTTGAATTTTGATGACCAACCAGATCACACCGGCCAGCAGCACACCTGGCGGGTTCACCATCACAAGCCAACCAAGAATGACACCTGCAGTGATTGCTGCTTTTCTGCTGTCAAACATTGCAGTTGCAATGAGTGCACTCGTGCCGGCAAGCACTGCGCCGGTGAGATACGGATTTGCGAGGTAACTCAAGGGAACACTGCTGAGCGCAATGCACGCAGTAAGAACTGCAGCGATGGTTGTGTTCGAGAATTTCTTGATGGTGATGTAAGCACCGGCAATAAATATCAACAACAGCAACGCATGCCAGATGGCTAAGCCACCCCAGGTGCCCGCGACTGAGGTAAGCAGATGCGTTGGCGCGATGGTGCCAAGTCGGGTCCAGAAATATGAGTTGTCATATGCACGATCACTGACTTCACTGCCAAACAAGCCAAGGCTTGTGTAAAAAGACGAGTCAGGAGTATCTAAACCAGCCCAACGCTGCGTCAGAAGCGTGACACCAATCCAGATAGCTGCAACCGACACCAGGTCAGGAAGAAACCGCTTCAGGCTTGGCTTTGTTGCGTGCTGTGACTGCGCGGTGATCGACATAGTGCGTCGAGATAATTACTTGCCGTAGGTAACGGTGAGTTCACCAGTTGCAAACACCACTGATGGGCTGAAGGTATTGGTCTTCAACTTTGCATTCATCCAGTCAGCGGTTGCCTGATCAAGGATCTTCAGATCTAGGCCGGTATAGCTGTTGGTCGTGGTGTACACGCTGTTTAAGGTTTTTGTTGAACCGATCTTGGCGATCGCAAACACACGCTTATTGGTCTTATCTGCCATCACGCAATCAACAACCTTCACGGCCACGTCAACGGCAGGGTTCAAGCAGTTGATGAAGTCGTTTGTCTTGGTGTTGGTGATGCGAATTTGGCCACCGGTGAAGTTTGCGGTCTTTTCTTTGGCCACAACCGGAAACACAGATGTGATCTGGGTTCCGTTGTTGCGTGAAACCGACACTGTTGGCAGGGTCGTAGTAACCCGAAGATTGTTATAGGCCCAGGTGCTCAAGATGCCCGGACCTGTGGTGAAGCTGAAGGCGCCGGTGGCCGGGATTGGTTCAGCGTGAGCGGCGAGAGGCGCGGCGATACCGCCCGCAATAAGCGCGGCTGATGCCACGGCGGTGCTGACGATTGATTTGCCTCGCATGTCGGCAAGGATAACCCCGTGAGCACCACTCCAACGCCAGCCGCTTCGGTCTTACTCGAATCGTTACGAGGGATCGTTGGGCCCACCCATGTGTTGGTGGGTGATGATCTGGTTGCGCCGTACGTGACCGACTGGACCCGCCGCTATTCGGGGCCATGCGTGGCGGTGGTTCGGCCGGCCTCGACCCTTGAGGTTTCCTCGGTGTTGGCAGCCTGTTCTGCTGCCGGCCAGCCAGTGTTGGTGCAAGGTGGGAATACCGGGCTGGTAGGTGGCTCCGTTCCTGCATCCTCGGGCAAGGCTCCGGTGATTCTTTCTACCCGTCGGCTTTCCTCAATCGGTGCTGTTGATCAACTCACCGGGCAGGTAACCGCTGGCGCTGGGGCATTGCTGAGCGCGGTTCAAGATGCAGCCTCAGCAGCCGGTTGGGTGTACGGCGTTGATCTGGCTGCACGTGATTCCGCAACCATCGGTGGCACCGTGGCCACCAACGCTGGCGGAGTGAACGTCATTGCTTATGGCATGACCCGTGCGCAAGTGGTGGGTATTGAAGCGGTGCTTGCAGATGGCACCGTGATTTTGCATTTGAACGGCTTATTGAAAGACAACACCGGTTTTGATTTCGGTTCACTGCTGTGTGGTTCAGAAGGCACCCTCGGTGTGATCACCGCAGTGCGCTTGCGACTGCACCACCCACATGCGCGTACATCGCTTGCCATGGTTGGCTGCGCAACATATGGCGATGCACTCGCGTTGATGTCTGCATCAGCTCGGCGATCGCTTTTGATTGCAGCTGAAATGGTTGACGCGATCGGTATCGAACTTATGGATTCGGTTTTAGGTATTCCTTCACCACTTGCGTCTTCGTGGCCAGTTGTTGCATTCATTGAAGTGGCTGATGGTGGTGACGCATCCGGTTTGCCGCTAAATGATTCGCACGATGCAGTGGTTGCTTTCGATGCTGGTGAACAAGCGCGCTTATGGCAATTCCGCGAACGTCAAACCGAGGTCTATGGCGCGAAAGGTATTTGTCACAAACTTGATGTGTCCGTGCCTCTTTCTCGCATGGAAGAAGTGTTGGCAGATCTTGGATCCTTGCTACGTGATGCGCCAACTGTTGAGTTCTACGGGCTCTTTGGTCACATCGCCGATGGCAACATCCATGTGGAATTCATCGGCCCTGCTGCAGATGATGTTGAAGTCGATCACCAAGTTCTTGAAGTGATCTCGCGATACTCCGGTTCGATTTCAGCTGAACACGGAGTTGGGCGCATGAAGGTTGATTCGCTCCATCTCACGCGATCGGCTGCAGAAATCGCTGCGATGAAGGCGATTAAGGATGCGCTTGATCCGGCAGGGCTGTTGAATCAAGGGATTCTGTTTCCCACAGCGTGAAGCACAGGTCTTGCGCTCATTCCTACGTTTGACTACATTGTAGTCATGGCTACTCCACGCTCAGTTCGCCTTGATTCGGTGATCGAGGAACGCTTTGAATCCTTTCTCGCCCGACATCAAGGGCTTAATGGATCTGCTGCACTGA
>WLOE01000061.1 GCA_009699465.1 Actinomycetota bacterium
TCATGCGTTCATCACCTGCGCTAACTGTGAGGAGTCATCAACACGACGTTGTTCGTGGAACGCAAGTATCTGTAACTCCACAGCAAGATCCACTTTGCGTATTTCAACCTCATCGGAGACGACAAGCACGGCTGGCGCGAAGTTCAAAATACTTCGAACCCCAGCGTCAACGAGTCGGTCACAAACCTTTTGGGCTGCCTCTGCTGGTGTTGCAATCACACCAATACTGGCTCCACTTTCACGCACTAACATTTCCAATTGCGCCATCGGCTGCACAATCAAATCAACGCCCGTAGCCGCAACCCGCTTGCCAACAACATCTGGATGTGAATCGAGTAAGCCGACGATTTCAAACCCGCGTGAAGCAAATCCGCGATACGACACCAGGGCGTGACCAAGATTGCCCACCCCGACAATGACAACACCCCATGGCTGCGACAGACCCAATTCTCGACTGATGTGGTAGCTCAACAGAGCCACGTCATAGCCAACGCCACGAGTTCCATATGAACCGAGGTGCGACAGATCTTTGCGAAGTTTGGCCGGACTCACTCCACAACTTTGTGCGAGGTGATCCGAAGAGATGGTGTGCACGCCTTCATCGGCCAGAGTCCGGAGAACTCGGTGATAGACAGGTAGTCGAGCAACCGTGGCATCAGGAATCCCGCGCCCATCGTCGCGAGTGCGACTTGGGCTCAGTTGGCGGGACAAGGACACGGTGCTCCAGGGTTGGATCACTAGGCGCGGGAATCGGTAGATACCGCGGGAAGACCTAGTGAAAGCGGCCCCAAGGGTGCAGACCGCCTGCTAAGGGTAAGGACTTGTGCCTTCGTGCACAAAGTTCATCGGACAGTCGCGTCCGTTATTAGGACAATGCTCCTCGTAAACGCTCCGGATTGATCCGCCAAAACTCTAATACGCGCTCATCCACGAGGACGACCGGTATTCGCTCCCAATACTCGTCATACAAATCTGGGTCATCCAGGATGGACCGCTCTAGGAATGCAACATTCATCTCGTCACAGACCATTTGCACAACCTCGCGAGCCTCGTCGCAGAGGTGACACTCGGGTTTCCCAATGAGCTGCACCCGACTAGCCGGTAAGTCGTTCACGGCACGCAGACTACGCTCGAAGAATGGCTGATGCAGTAGACCGTGCCCGGATTGCCGGACTCGCCTCAGCAGCAGCCGCTCAATTACCGAGTGAGTACGACGTCAAATGCGCAGCTGCGTTCTTCGACGTGGACAACACAATTATGCGTGGCTCGAGTTTGTTCCATGTTGCGATTGGGATGGCACGCCGCAAGTTCTTCACTCCACGAGAGGTCGCGGCCTTCGGTATGGCCCAGGCCCGATTTATTTTGCGCGGAACTGAAAATGCTGATGACATGGCACTGGCAACTGAATCTGCACTTGCTTTCGTCAAAGGGCGCAAGGTAGACGAGATTGTGGCTTTCGGACAGGAAATTTTCGATGAATCCATGGTCGACAAACTCGTGCCTGGAACTTTGGCCTTGGCACAAGAGCACCTCGATGCCGGCCGCCAAGTCTGGTTGGTCACTGCAACGCCAATTGAACTTGCACAGGTCATAGCCCGACGCCTTGGGCTTACGGGCGCGCTTGGAACTGTTTCTGAAATAGAAGACGGCCGATATACCGGTCACCTTGTAGGTGCACCACTCCATGGCCAGGCCAAGGCTGAAGCCGTTCGCGCATTGGCGGAGCGCGAAGGCTTAGATCTTGCCGAGTGCTGGGCTTACTCAGACTCAACAAATGACATTCCGATGCTCAGTGCAGTCGGCCAACCAGTCTGCGTAAATCCAGATCCAAAACTTCGTGCCTTTGCAGAAAAGCAATCGTGGCCGATTGAAGACTTTCGGGCCCGGGCTCACCTGCGCAAGGTTGCATCACCCGCGGCTATAGCAGCTGCCGGAGGCCTGGCAGCTGGATTAGCAGTTGGATTGTTTGCTGGGCGCGTTCGTAAACCTGGTGCTTAGCAAGTCACTCAAAAATGTTGTTGCGTTGCATCAACCCGCTAATCAACATCTGCTGAATTCGGTCACGAACGAGGTCAGTCAGTTCAAACACAATTGCAGGGTCATCAGCCGCTTGCGGTCCGTAAAAAGCAGTGGGGATAGGTTCACCGAATTCAATAGTCCACTTGCTTGGCAACGGAATCATTCCCAATGGACCAAACCATGGGAACGTCGGTGTGATGGGAAAGTAAGGCAGATCAAATAATTTCGCTAACCCTTTTGCATCACCAATGATCGGATAAATCTCTTCGGACCCGACAACTGCAGTCGGAATAATCGGGGTTCCTGTACGCAGCGCAACGGCAACGAAACCACCTCGACCAAAACGCTGGAGTTGGTAGCGCTTATGGAACGGCTTGCCAATTCCCTTGAAGCCTTCTGGCCACACCCCAACGAGTTCACCAGCGCGGAGCAGCGTCTCAGCATTTTCGATATTCGCACGCACATGTCCTGCACGCCGCGCAGTCTCGCCAATGATTGGAAGGTTGAATACAAGATCTGCCGCCAACATTCGCAAGAAACGGTGTTGCGGATGTTCATCATGGATAGCGACCTGTGTCATGACTGAATCAACTGCAATAGCCCCAGCATGATTTGAGACCACCAAACCAGAACCGGTTGCTGGGATATTTTCGATCCCTTTTGTGCGCACCCGAAACCAAGCACGGTAGAGCGGCCGAAGTATCGGCATCAGAACATTGGCAGTGAATTCCGGATCGAAACCGCAAGGCCCGTTCGAGCCGGAAGCCGTCAACGTGGACTGCAGTGCTCCGAAGAGATCCTGCAACACGTCAACGGCTTCACGGCCGGGAACTTGCGAAGATGTGGTTGAGCGCGGGGCCTGTGGTCCAGTATTTCCTGCAGCGCGAGCTGCCTGCGACGGAGTGACCACAGCCAAGAAGTATTCGTTACTTCTTGTTACGACGCTGAACGCGGGTGCGGCGCAGCAACTTCTTGTGCTTCTTCTTCGCCATCCGCTTGCGACGCTTCTTGATCACTGAGCCCATTGATACAAACCTCACGTTTATTGCTGACAGGTGAAATTCACCCGTGCTGTGGAATCTTGAGCCTATCGCGGCTCAACCTTTGCCAAGCGGCTGGCTTGGACTACAGGTGGTACTAAGCAGTTTCTACGTACGAATCGCGAAGGTAGTCATGCACTGCTTGCTCAGGAACGCGAAATGAACGACCTACGCGGACTGCTGGCAGCTCACCGTGGTGAACCAAGCGGTACACGGTCATCTTCGACACCCGCATGAGCGAAGCCACTTCAGCCACCGTTAGAAAACGGACCTCGCTGAGCGACCGGTCAGTGCTAGTCGACATCTCACACCAAACTTCCTGTTTTGCTTATCGCACCAGCGCCCTGGTGACCAACGACTTGCAATGCGAAACGGCAATCTAGTCGTCTTACGCCCTAAAGCAAAGTGGAAGCGGAAAATCCCCTCGTACTAGAACCAATCTGAGGGTTCAACAACCAATCCCCAGGAGGGAAAAACGGCTCTGCGAGTAGCCATGACCGCTTGGTCCAGATGGTCATCTGGATCAAAACCGTTGTCGAACGGTCGGGCCCATGGGGTTTGCCCATCGGTCATGGTGACCGGGCTTTCTTGTCCCACGTGATCGGTTACGAATTGGCGGTAGCCCTCTGGGAGGATTGAATCTGGCGCAATGGGATGCCCCACTGCCTCGCCCACTAAGTGAGTCCACGCCCGAGGAACGACCTCAACCCAGGCGTATCCCCCGCCACCAACAGCCAACCATTTGCCGCCAGCAAAAGTATGCGCCCAGCGATGCACGAGCTCATATGACATCCGCTGACCATCCAGACTCATCATGAGGTGCGCCAATGGATCGATGCGATGCGCATCGGTTCCATGTTGCGAAACGATGATTTCAGGCGCGAACTCTTCGAGAATGCTGGGGACTATCGCACTGAATGCGCGTAGCCAACCCTGATCTCCCGTTCCAGCGGGTAAGGCGACATTGATTGCGGTACCGGGAGCATTGGGACCACCACTTTCCGTTGGGTAACCAGTTCCCGGAAACAAAGTTTTTGGGCTCTCGTGCAATGAGATCGTGATGACTCGTGGGTCATCCCAAAACATCGCCTGCACCCCATCGCCGTGATGGACATCTACATCCAGGTAGGCGATGCGCTCATAGCCCTGATCAAGTAGCCACTGAATCGCAACACCAATGTCGTTGTAGACACAAAATCCTTCAGCAGCAGCCGGCATCGCGTGATGCAACCCACCAGCCAGGCTCACTACATGGTCAAAGCCATCTCGATGGAGTGCTTGTGCGCCACCCAGTGTTGCACCACACACACGTGCGCTTTCGTCATGCATGTTGAGAAAGACTGGTACATCTGCGGTTCCGAGGCCATGTGTTTCATCAACAATGGACCCGTCATGCGAAGCACGGATTACCGCATCGATGTAATCGGAGTGATGAACGCGCTCAAGTTCCTCCCGAGTTGCGGGAATTACCGGCGTCAGAAGTTTCACATTTTCGTGAGTCAACAGTTCAAAATCTTCTACCAGCTTCATTGCCAGCTGAACGCGTATCGGTGCGAGTGGATGACCGGGGCCAAAGTCATATCCCTTAAGCGCGTCGTCCCACACCACACCAACGCGTTCACTCATGACTGTGACAGCTCAATGCTTCGATCGCGCGCTGCAATCATCCCCGCGACGATTGATTCACGAACGTGTAACTCGTCAAATGTGGCAATCGCTGCTGCTGTGGTGCCATTGGGTGACGTAACTTTTGCGCGTAAGGATTCCGGAGATTCACTTGACCCTGCAAGGAGTTCAGCTGATCCGAGGATTGTTTGCACTACAGCAGATCGTGCATCTTGTGCACTTAAACCAGCAAGTTCAGCACCACGCATCATCGCCTCCGCGAGATAGAAAACATAGGCTGGACCGCTTCCTGAGGTTGCGGTAATTGCATCCTGTAATGATTCAGGCACCTGCAAAACGGTACCAACAGCGCTGAGAAGTATTTCGGCTTTCAAGAGTTCTTCTTTTTCACATGAACTACCAGCACTCACGCCAATAACACCCATCTGAATTTGAGCTGGCGTATTTGGCATTGCTCGAACAACTGCAGCTTGCGGGACAATCGACTCGATTGTTGCGGTGGTAACCCCTGCCGCAATGGAAATAACCAGTGCACCTTGTGGAATTGACGTTGCAACTTGAGCCAAAGCTTCACGCATATCTTGTGGTTTCACGACAACTATGACGACCTCGGCATCAGCCACCGCACTATGGGCCTCAGCAACATCAATCGAATAGGTGCGGACCAATTCGGCGGCACGTTCTTCCCGCTTTTCAACGACGACGATGGACGGCGCAGGTGTGAGTTCTAAAAGACCTGCGATGAGAGCTTCGCCCATCACTCCGCCGCCAAGTACAGCAATGCGCGTCATGGCAGCACCCTCCTTCATAACCCCGAAGCAACCTGCGTTGCCCTCCTAGCCTGCCATGGGGGCGCTGTGTAACCGAGCAAAGGCCAATGCTTCGGCAAGGTCGGCTTTACGAGTCTGCTGAGAATCTGCTGATCTTGTGCTGACTTCAACGATCAGATTGCCGGCAAACCCCCGGCTTGAAAGTTCCTGCAGCACCTCAGCGACTGGCTGGGTGCCACGACCAGGCACCAAATGTTCATCTTTAGCCGTACCTTTACCGTCAGCCAAATGCAGGTGTGCCACGCGAGTGTCGAGATCATGAATGAGCTCTAGTGCATCAGTGTGTGAAACGGAAGTGTGCGATAAATCAACAGTGGTATGCAGGTAATCCTCATCGCGCACATCCCAGCCAGGTGCATACCCAGCTATTTCTTGACTCAGTGCCCGCCAGGGAAACATGTTTTCCACCGCAAAAACGATGTCTGTTTCATCTTCCATTCGAGCAAGCCCGGTAACAAATTCTTTTGCATAACTTCGCTGCCATCGAAACGGTGGGTGCACCACCACGGTTCCGGCACCTAAAGCTTGTGCCGTTGCCTGTGCTTTGCGCAACTTTCCCCAAGGGTCGGTCCCCCAAACCCGCTGGGTCACTAACAAGCATGGTGAATGAATAGACAAAATTGGAACCTGATACTCCTGGACTAATTCTTTGAGCATGTACGAGTCTTGGCTTGCAGCATCAGTACCAACCATGACTTCAATGCCGTCGTAGCCAAGCTCCGCAGCAATTGCAAAAGCTGACTCCGTTGTTTCCGGAAACACGGAAGATGTTGACAGTCCAACCAGCGGCAGACTCATGCGGCCTTGCGCCACCTGTCAGTGATTCTTGTGGCAATTCCAACGGCAACTGCGCCAATGACTCCCACCATAACTGCAACCACTGAATAACGCTCTGGCGCTAATGAAAGTGCGAAGAAGTTTGACAACCACGGTACGTACAACACAGTGATAAACGCAATGATCATCGCTGCAATGATGCCCAGGCGGATGAAATTCAAAGGTCGTGCACTTTGCAGAAGCACGGCTATTGCAACAATGAAAAGCGTCACGGTCGCCGCTGATTGTGCGCTTGGGATTGGTTCGCCGACGCGAAGTGCAGCTCCGTAACTCGTAAAAGCCGCAATCGCACAAATAGCTCCTGCGGGTGCAGTGAAAAGCAAGACTCGCTTGAAGAATCCCGGTCGGAACCGCTCTGTGTTTGGCATCAAAGCAAGGAAGAAGCCTGGGATGCCAATGGTGAGCGCGCCGATCAAGGTGAGGTGTCGTGGGAGGAACGGAAATTCAACTGCAAATACACCTGTAGCAACTGAAATCAAGATCGCATAGAAAGACTTAGTAAGGAAAACATCTGAAACTCGCTCAATATTTCCCAGTACTCGGCGGCCCTCGGCTACCACCCCAGGCATGACTGACCACTTATTGTCGAGTAATACCAACTGCGCGACAGCTCGAGTTGCAGCGGAGCCAGAACCCATGGAAATACCTAAGTCGGCTGACTTCAGGGCAAGTACGTCGTTCACGCCATCACCGGTCATCGCAACTGCTGAGCCCTTGAGGTGCAAAGCGTCAACCATGGCCTGTTTCTGTGTTGGCGTAACACGCCCAAACACTGAAGAGTTCGTGACAACTTCAGCGAGTTCTGCAAGGTCTGTTGGCAACGTTCGGGCATCAATAGGAGCATCAGCACCTGGTACCCCGGCTAGTGCTGCGATTGCACCGACGGTTACAGCATTATCGCCAGAGATGACCTTGACCTTGACTCCTTGTTCAAGGAAATAAGCAACAGTTTCAGCAGCATCGGCACGCAACCGCTGATCAATGACGACAAACCCAATCGGCACAACTCCGGTGAGCTGTTGATCAACTGTGAGCTCTCCTGTGACTGTGCCGACAACCAGCACCCGCGAGCCATCTGATGCGAGTTGCTCAGCTTGCGGCAAAACTTCGCTATTTGAATCGAGCACCATCTCCGGTGCACCCAGAATCCAGGTGCCGTGTTGATCAAAGCTTGCACCGGACCATTTTCGAGCGCTTGAGAACGGGACATGTGAAGTCGAAGTCCAAGTCGACTGTGGATACGCATCGGCAACTGCCTGCAAGGTCGGGTTCGGCGCTGACTCAACCGATGCTAACGCCGCCATTGCCGACGTGAGTTCCTCTTCGCTACCGGTAAGTGTCACGACCTTGCGCACATGCATGCCTGGCTCGGTCAAGGTTCCAGTTTTATCCACACACACGGTGTCGACCCTGGCTAGCACCTCAACCGCAGGCATGTCTTGAACAAGTACCTTTTTTGCCGCAAGACGAATGACTGAAACCGCCATTGCGATACTCGTCAATAAGACCAAACCCTCGGGAACCATCGTGACCATTCCAGCGATCGTTCCGCGAATTGCATCTGGCCAGGATGCGTTGGCTCGAACAACCTGCGAGAACAGCAGTAATGCACCGACGGGAAGCAGTAGAAACGAGACAGATCGAATGAATCCATTGATCGCATCGCGAAGTTCCGAATTGGTCAGATGAAACTTCTTGGCCTGTTCGGTTAATCCTGCGGCAAATGAATCACGGCCAATGCGAGTTGCCTGCATGAGACCACTGCCAGCCACCACAAAGGAGCCGGACATCGCATCGTTGCCAGCAACCTTGTCGACTGGGTCAGCTTCACCCGTAAGTAAACTCTCGTCGATTTCTAATCCATTGGATTCAAGAATGATTCCATCGACTACGAGTTGGTCACCTGAATTGAGGACGAGTACATCATCAAGCACAACCTCATTTGAGTGAATTGATACGTCAACGCCATCGCGACGAACGACAGGTTGGGCTGCACCAAGAACCGAGAGTTTTTCAAGTGCACGTGCAGCGCGCCATTCTTGAATGATGCCGATTGCTGTATTTGCCACGATCGCGAAACCAAAGAGCGAATCTTGAAACGGTGCGACGATCAACATAGTGATCCACATCGCACCAATGACGAAGTTGAACCATGTGAGCGTGTTCGCCTTGATGATGTCGCCGATACTGCGGCTTGTTGCTGAAGGTGCGTGATTTACCTGTCCAGCTGCAATACGGGCTTGAACCTCTTGCGAAGTTAACCCTAACTGCATCGTGGTCATGATGGGAGCGAGTCCATTCGATGCAGGATTACACCTTCGCGCAATGCCCAAGGGCAAATTGCTAGCTCATCTATACCGAGAAGTTCCATGGCACCTTCAGCAACAATTGCGCCGGCTAAGAGTTGTTCGGCGCGACCTTCAGATACACCCGGGAGCAATGCACGATCCTGCGCAGGCATGACGGCCAGATCTTTCACTAACTTTTGCACGGCTTCTAAGGTCAGTGTTCGCTCAACAAACGGTCCCTCGCTGGAAGCCGGTGCGCCAGCGATGCGAGCCAACTGCCTGAACGTTTTAGATGAAGCAACTGCAATACGCGGTTCGCCGCCACG
Organism: Actinomycetota bacterium; assembly: GCA_009699465.1. Classification (GTDB taxonomy): domain Bacteria; phylum Actinomycetota; class Actinomycetes; order S36-B12; family S36-B12; genus UBA11398. The sequence continues at coordinate 8,967 of WLOE01000061.1, forward strand.
GCGAACTTTTCCCGACACACTTGCTATTGAGGCCCGAACATATTTACGCAGTTCGCGTAGCTCTTGAGCGTTTGGCGGGTCATTGCGCAGATACCCCCGTGTTAAACGCCCGGCACCAAGAGGCAGCGACACAGCAACGTCGGGTTCTTCGTCAACACCTGAGGCAAGTTCAAGGGAACCTCCACCGATGTCTAACACCAAGAGACGCCCTGCAGACCAGCCAAACCAACGACGTACGGCAAGGAAGGTCATCCGAGCTTCGTCTTCCCCCGAAAGTACCTCTACCTGTAGCCCAGTTTCCTCCACTAAGCGATTCAGGACGTTCACCCCGTTACCTGCATCGCGAATTGCACTTGTTGCAAAAGCCATGAGTTCTGTTACTCCGAGGTCTTCTGCGAGGTCTTGCGCCTTACGGATGAACTGGATCAGCGTTTCGACTGCAACATCGTCAACATTGCCCTCTGGGGTCAGGTGCTCGGCCAAACGCAGCGGGATCTTTAACTTCGAAGCCGGGATTGGAGCCGCCCCATAATGGGCATCAACAAGCAATAGGTGGACCGTGTTTGAACCAATGTCCAGAACTCCCATACGCACGTGCTCACGGTACCTAAACCCTGGGGTCAACACACAGTCGACTCGTTTAATGAGCGTTCA
>WLOE01000062.1 GCA_009699465.1 Actinomycetota bacterium
ACGCCTTACGCCTTCAACAATTGAAGATGCAAGCACGAATGATCATCAACGCAATCCTCGACGTGCGCGTACACACGAACGATATTGATGAGACGGAGGCCTTAGACCTCATGATGCGTCGGGGGTTCCAAGAAGAAGGTGAAGCAGTTGGCAAGTGGCGGCGGGCGCTACTCACTGCCGGTCAATTACCCACGTATTTTGTTGGATATCTCGCGGTGAGCGAGATCGCAGCCGATCTCATGGTCTTACATCCACAATGGTCACAGTGTGAACTCCACGACTTCATGCTTGCGCATGGTTCGCCAGCTCCACGGCATCTGCGCACCCTGCTTGGGTTGTAGCGATGCGGCTGTTGCACACCTCTGATTGGCACCTCGGGCGCACACTTTTTTCGGTGCCATTAATTGAACATCAGAAGGTTTTTCTCGATTGGTTAATTGCACAAGTCGACGAGCAATCAATTGATGCAGTGCTCATTAGCGGAGATGTGTACGACCGTTCCGTGCCATCCGTTGAATCGATTGCTCTCTTCGAGCAAGCATTAGTAGCCCTGGCTCAAAGAACAGCTGTTGTCGTGATTCCAGGTAATCACGATTCGGCAACCCGTCTTGGATTCGCTGGCTCATTACTTGAAGCTGCAAACGTGCATGTTCGGGCAAATGCCAAAGATATTGAGCGTCCAATCATTTTGACTAGCGGTTCCCAAGCCGTACAAATTTTCGGTATTCCATATCTAGAGCCAACATTTCATGCAGAGAACTTTGGTTGTGAACGCACTCACGCTTGCGTATTGAATGCTGCGATGGAGCGAATTCGACAGAGCACACTTCCGGGAATGCCAGTCGTGGTTGTAGCCCATGCCTTTGTCACAGGTGGTCAACCAAGTGAGTCTGAACGCGATGTACGAGTTGGCGGCATTCCAGACGCGCCTATTGGCGTATTTGAGGGAGCTAACTACGTGGCTCTTGGTCATCTCCATCGCCCTCAGGCACTCAACACCCAAAGCCCGATGCAAGCGCGGTACTCAGGATCGCCGATTGCCTATTCATTTTCAGAAGAGGGCCAAGAGAAGTCAGTAGTGATACTTGATGTGAATGGCGAAAACATTGATGTCACACTCGTGCAAACCCCTCAACCACGCGCTCTGGCCACCATTCAAGGTGATCTCGATGAGTTGCTCTCACATTCCAAGTTTTCACCGTTAGAAGACCATTGGATCCGAGCGATCGTCACCGACAAACGTCGACCGGAGCGTCCGATGGATCGGCTGCGCGAACGTTTCCCGCATACCCTCCAACTTGAATTTGCACCCGACGGTGGAGGCTCAGATACAAGTGTCCGCGCTGTTGATATTTCCGTGCTGAGCCCCGTTGAAGTCACGACCTCATTTATCGAATACGTCTCCGGAAGTGATGCCACTGAGATCGAAACAGCACTTATCCAGCAGGCAGTGGAACGTGTCCGACTGGACGAGGTGACCTAGCAATGCGTCTGCATTCGCTTGATTTCGTGGGTATCGGACCATTCCGAGATCGTCAGTCAATCAACTTTGATTTGCTGGGGCAGGCAGGGATCTTCCTCATTGACGGACCAACGGGGGCTGGCAAAACCACGATCATCGATGCCATCGTGTTTGCCCTGTATGGCGATGTTTCCGGAAAGGAAGCTGACAGCTCAAGGCTGCGCAGTGCGTATTGTGGTCCGACTGATTCTTCTGAAGTCACGATTGAGTTTTCGGTCGGAGATCGCAAGGTGTGGTTGCACCGCACCCCGAGATATCAGCGAGCTAAGAAAAGTGGAGCAGGTACTACTGAGGCTGCTGCTACTCAAGTTTTGCGCGAATTTGCAAGTGATGGATCCGTCAAAGCTGAGTTGACATCAGCAAACGAGATCGGCGTACATATCGCTGAGCTCCTTGGGATGAATGCGCAAGCTTTCCGGCAGCTTGTCGTGTTGCCGCAAGGTGAGTTTGCTGAGCTGCTACGAATGAAGCCGTCGGAGAGGTTTACCGCACTTGGCCCCTTGCTTGGTAATTCGTTTTATAAGCGACTTCAAGATGAACTTGAGCGCGAGGGCATCAAGGCCAAAACTCAACGCAGTGCGGCTGAACTCGCCGTGAGTAATGCAGTCCAACAGATCAAGGGCGCCTTAGGTGAACTCGCCGATAGGGGAGATCTACAAGAAGCTGTTGAGCTCCTGAATCTGCAGCAACCATCTGGATCTTCCCTGAGCCAGGCAATTGCGATGATCGACCAGTGGCTGGTGAAAGAAAATAAGAAACTCAAAGCCTCCTTGAGTTCAGCCAAGAAACATGCAACACAAACGCAGGTTCATGCCGAACGCGCCGGTGAATATCAAACAGCAGTCACAGCGATTCACGCTGCGACACAAGCCCGAGCACATTCGTTAGCGGCCTTAGATCCCCATACGCCCGAGATGACTCGGGAACAGGCGCAAGAGCAGATTGGTGAGCTGCTGCAACTTCTTACTCGACTTGAACCAATTGCTCAGCGAGAAGAAAACCGTGATTCCGATGCCGCGGAACTGCAGGCGTTAGTCACTGAACTCAGTGATCATCATCAGCAATTAGCTCAACTCACTGAGTTCACCACTACTGCCCCTATTGAGCGAGAGCGACTAAAACAGTCAATTGCCGCCCTCGAGATTTTGAGCGCGACACTCACACAGCGTGAGAGCGAGGTGCTTTCTCTTCAAAAAAAGGCAACACATATTGAACAGCTTCAGGCCTTAGAAAGTGATCTGTTGCAGGTAACTGCCGAAAGTGACGCGGCTGCCGCGTTAGTGGCTTCAACAGATCTTGAGCTACTAGCGCTTCGTACAGAGCTAGATGCGCTACTACTTCAGCAATTACATGACAGAGCAGCATTCTTAGCCGCTGATTTAACAGCCAACCAAGCCTGTCCAGTATGTGGGTCCCACGACCACCCCAAGCTTGCAGCGTTCGTAGGTGAGGCAGTCAGCGATGAAGCAATTGAAGAACGACGTGAGCGTTTAGAGGTTTTGCAGTCCACTCTTGCTGAACACAAATCCAAGTCCGAGTTAGCCAAGAGTGATGAGCAGGCACTTGTCATCTCAGCGGCAGAACTGCGGGGATCGATCGATGGTGAAACAACAGTAAGTGTCAAAGAGGCATTAGCCTCGGCTCAAAATTCCGTAATAGAAACTGAGAATGCAATCGCAGCACTTCCAGGATTGCTTGATGAGTTAGCGAGTATCCAAAAGCAATTAGAGAACAACGAGGAATTCAGCACGATAGAGCGTGCAGCTGTCACAAAGCTTACGACTCAACTGGAGCAGTTGGAAAAGATTCAGCGGCTACAAGGTGAAGCTGATCGTGAGGTGCTTGGTGAAGCAGCTTCAGCAACTGCACTTGAAAAACTCACGCGCAAGCAGATAGAAGGATTAACGCAGTTCCGTGAATGCGATGAAAAGTTGGCATTAGCTAAAGCGAGTTTGCCTGCCCTCGCTGAAGAACTGGAGGTTGACGTATGGCTCGCATCGGTCATCAGTGCTCACGAAGAGGCGATGGCGCTGCTGGAAGATGCTGAGCATGCCGCAGGGCTTGTTGGGCATGCGGCGCAACTCTTTAAGAATCCCCGAGAACAATTACTTGCGTCGGTAGCCGAACATCAGGAACTCCTTGATCGAACTGCGCCCGCTATTGCATTAGCTGACGCAGTAACTGCAAGTAAGACCTCAATGAACTCGCGGCGCATGACGTTGCAAAGTTACGCAGTACAACGTCGATTTGAATCGGTACTCGACGCAGCAAGCATTCATCTCAACCGCATGAGTGGCGGTAAGTACACCTTGGAACTCGACGACCTCGCAAAAGGCAACGCGCAGTCAGGTCTAGGCATCAAAATCAGCGATGCTTGGAGTGGTCAATCACGGGATCCTCGCTCGCTGTCTGGCGGCGAGACTTTCTATGCCGCCTTGGCCTTGGCTCTTGGCCTGGCAGATGTGGTGCGCGATGAGGCAGGCGGAACCCAGCTTGAAACCCTGTTTGTAGACGAAGGTTTTGGTTCGCTAGATCAAGAATCTCTGCAGCTGGTGCTTGAACAACTCGACGCTTTGCGATCGGGCGGGCGAATTGTCGGTGTGGTGAGCCATGTAACGGAAATGAAAGATTGGGTGCAAGACCGGGTTGAGGTTGAGGTAAGCCCGGACCGGACGAGCAGGGTGCGAACTTTGCTCTAGGCTGTGTGCATGGCTTCTATCGAATCAGTCATTGCCCGCGAAATTCTTGATTCCCGTGGTAACCCCACGGTCGAGGTTGAGATCCTTCTTGAAGACGACACCGTTGCCCGAGCAGCCGTGCCATCAGGTGCCTCCACAGGTGCCTTTGAGGCAGCTGAACGCCGCGATGGCGGCAGTCGTTATGGCGGCAAAGGTGTCCAAGACGCAGTTGACGCTGTTGAAGATGAAATTGCGCCAGCAATCATTGGGATGGATGCCGATGATCAGCGCCTCATCGATCAGGTGATGATCGATCTGGATGGCACGCCAAATAAGTCACGCCTGGGAGCGAACGCAATTCTCGGTGTTTCCCTGGCAGCCGCACGTGCAGCTGCGCAATCCGCAGAGCTCCCGCTGTTCCGTTATGTCGGCGGGCCAAACGCACACGTACTTCCTGTGCCGATGATGAACATTCTCAACGGCGGCGCACACGCTGACACGGGTGTGGATATTCAGGAATTCATGATTGCGCCAATTGGTGCGGCGAGTTTCAAAGAAGCATTGCGCGAAGGCACGGAGGTCTATCACGCACTGAAGAGTGTGCTGAAGAAGGCTGGATACTCCACCGGTCTTGGTGACGAAGGAGGCTTTGCTCCCGATCTACCAAATAACCGTGCAGCGCTTGAACTCATTGCTCAAGCTGTTGAACTCACTGGTTTGAAGTTGGGTAAGGATGTTGCGCTTGCACTCGACGTTGCCTCAACTGAATTCTATGAGAACGGTTCCTACACGTTCGAAGGCAAGTCACGCACTGCAGAAGAAATGACTGACTATTACGCAGCACTTCTCGCCGACTTCCCGATGGTGTCAATTGAAGATCCATTGGCCGAGGATGACTGGGCTGGTTACCGCCACATCACCGAAGCTATCGGCAGCAAGGTGCAGTTGGTGGGCGACGATCTCTTCGTTACCAACCCAGAGCGCCTTGCTCGTGGCATCAAGGAAAACGTGGCGAACTCGCTTCTGGTGAAGGTGAACCAGATTGGCTCGCTCACAGAGACCCTCGACGCAGTGACCTTGGCGCAGACTAATGGCTACCGCTGCATGATGAGCCATCGCTCAGGTGAAACCGAAGACACCACAATTGCTGATCTCGCGGTCGCAACCAACTGTGGCCAGATCAAGACCGGTGCTCCTGCCCGATCCGAACGCGTAGCGAAATACAACCAGTTGCTGCGCATCGAAGAAGAGCTTGATGATGCAGCCCGCTATGCAGGTGCAGGCGCCTTCCCGCGTTTCGCTCGCTAGTTCTTTTCCCTCAGTCTGCGACCATCATTAAGTGAGTGCTCCCCTCCTCGCGCCTAGGCGTCGTGCTGCCCTAACCGGGCGTGCCTTGATCTTGGTATTGGTCTTGGGAGCCTTGGTGTTTACCTTGGCGGTTCCGGTGAAATCGTGGCTCGCGCAGCGCGCTGAACTTTCAGCCTTGGATGCTCAGGTGCAGGCGGCCCAGCAGCGGGTTGCTGATCTCTCGATTGCAGCCCAGCGCTGGCAAGACCCGGCGTTTGTGGCTGCTGAGGCTCGCCGCCGGCTGCATTTCGTACTCCCAGGAGAAATTGGCTACACGACCTTGGGCGCTGATGGGCGACCGGCGGCTGAATCATTAGCTGATGCAGCCGCACACCGCACGTGGGCTGACAAAATTTGGGGCACCTTGCAAGAGGCAGATAACGGAGCGCCAGAGCCTGGCTCGTTAAGTGTGTTGACTCCAGGAGCCAAGGTTGCTTCCTGACGACCTACGCATCATTGAAAGTCAGCTTGGCCGAGCTCCTCGTGGTGTAGTTGATATCGCCCACCGTTGTGCATGTGGTGCACCAGATGTGGTGCGCACTGAACCTCGCTTATCTGATGGCACGCCGTTTCCCACCTCGTACTACTTGACCTGCCCTCGACTGGCTTCGGCAATTGGCACCCTTGAAAGCCAAGGTGTGATGCGGGAAATGGAAGCGCGTCTGCACACTGATCACGATCTTGCTGCGCAGTATCGCAAAGCGCATGAACATTACTTAATCAAGCGCGAGGAACTTGGTCATGTTGAAGAGATCGCTGGCATCAGTGCAGGTGGGATGCCTGATCGGGTGAAGTGCTTGCACGTGTTGGCAGGTCATGCGTTAGCAGCAGGCCCAGGAGTAAATCCACTTGGAGACGAAGTTCTTAAACTCGTCGGTCAATATTGGAAAGGAAGCTCTTGCGCGCCAGGCCCGGTTGCAGCAATTGATTGTGGAACAAATTCAATTCGCATCTTGATCGCAGATGTCGATGAACATGGCACTCTGATCGAACATGCACGCGAAATGCGAATTGTGCGCCTGGGAGAAGGTGTTGATAGCACAGGTGAGTTCTCGCAAGCAGCACTTGAGCGGACCTTCGCCGCATGTGATGAGTACAAGACTTTCATTGACGCTTACGGAGTGAAGTCAGTCCGATTTGTTGCGACCTCAGCTAGTCGCGATGTCAGCAATCGCGCAGCCTTTGTTCAAGGCGTACATCAACGCCTAGGCGTTACTCCAGAAGTCATCACCGGAAACGAAGAAGCTGAGCTTTCTTTCCTTGGCGCAGTGCGTGGACTCCAGAATCTTCAATCTCCGGTGCTGGTGGTCGACATTGGTGGTGGCTCCACAGAGTTTGTCTTGGGTGATGTTTCTGAAAGAGTGATGATTGAAACTTCGGTCAGTGTGAATGTGGGTTGCGTCCGCATGACTGAACGCCACTTGGTCACTGATCCGCCAACGCGTGTGCAGATCGCAGCAGTGGAAGCAGACATCGCTGCAGCCTTCGATGAGGCTGCTTGCACAATTGATTTCAGCAAGGCAAAAACGGTCGTAGGTGTTGCGGGCACCGTGACGACTGTTTCGGCTATGGCCTTAGGTCTTGATGCATACGTGCCCGAGACCATCCATGGCTCGACTTTGAGTCTGGGGCAAATCGAAGAGCTCACTGGGGTTTTGCTGGAGATGACTCGAGCTGAACGAGCCGCCTTGCCATTCATGCATGAAGGACGCGTTGATGTCATTGGTGGCGGAGCCTTGGTCTTGAGGGAATTAGCCCGCAGAACCAACCCGGTTTCCATTCAGGTGTCCGAATATGACATCCTCGATGGCATCGTTTACAGGCTGGCAGGGACGGGTTCTTGACCCAAAAGGCCGCATAGCGTGTAATCGCTTTAGTTCGGCTATTAGGGGAGGGCACGTGGGCATCACTATTCGCGATGTTGCGCAGGCCGCGGGCGTTTCAACAGCAACAGTCTCACGCGCACTGCGCGGGCTGGCTAACGTTGACGAGCAAACTCGTACCCGAGTTGAACGCGCAGCAGCGGAACTTGATTACGTCATTTCCCCGAGTGCGTCACGTCTTGCAAGCGGTCGGACCGGCAGCGTTGCCGTCATCACTCCTTACATCGCTCGATGGTTCTTCTCAACGGTGCTTTCCGGAGTTGAATCAACCCTCCAGGGCGCCGGCATGGATTTACTGTTGATGACCGTCAGCAATCCAGATGCGCAACATCGCTTACCACCTGCACCGCGGCTCCGACGACGCGTCGACGGTGTTCTGGTGATCGCGATTCCACCAGACGACCCTCAGCTCAGCGATGTTCTCAAACTTGATATCCCAACGTCACTCATTGGTGTCACAGTGGGTGATGTGCCAAGCGTCACGATTGACGATGTCCATGCGGCGCGAATGGCTACCCAGCATTTGATCAATCTTGGGCATCAGCGCATCGGTCTCATTTCAGGTTCTATCGCGGGCAGATCTCATTACACCGCCGAGTATGACCGGCACCGTGGATACGTTGAAGCAATGAATGAAGCAAAGCTGCCTATTCATTCGGATTTTGAAGCACATGGCTACTTCACCTCGCCTGGCGGAGAACAAGCGATGACCGAACTTCTGGCTCAGCGCGAACGGCCGACAGCAGTGTTTTGCATGTCAGATGAAATGGCCTTTGGTGCGATGCGTGCACTTCGCAGCCATGGCCTACAGCCAGGTCGCGATGTTTCACTTATTGGCGTTGATGGCCACGATATGTCTGAGTTGCTTGAACTCACCACAGTTGAACAGCCAGTTCACGATATGGGCCGCATTGCTGCGGAGGCACTTCTTGTGCAATTGAATTCCGAGGTTCAGGCACGAGCGCATTCCATCGTGCTGCCAACCCGCTTGGTTGTTCGGTCATCGACGGCACCAGTAGGTGGTGGCGAGTAAGCAGGCCTAGAGCCCCCGTAGGCTTAGCCCGCTTCGCCCCTGTAGTCCAACCGGCAGAGACACCCGGCTTAAACCCGGCACAGTATGGGTTCAAATCCCATTGGGGGCACTGAGGACGCGGATTTTTACTGTATCTGAGCCCATCGTGACAACTTTGCCGTAGGTTGGCACACTTAGATGTATGGCGCTCGCAGTAGTTACAGGTGGATCTCGAGGACTTGGCCTTGAATGCGCAAGAGCGCTACGAAGTTTGGGACATACGGTCGTATTAGTTGCTCAAGATCATGATCGCTTGGCTACGGCCGCAACTGCGTTGAACTGTGATTTTCGATCAGTGGATCTTGAAGATATTGAAGCTGCAAAGCATTGCTTTGATGAAATTTTACAAAGTTTTGGCGTTCCGCAAATGCTTATCCTTGCCCACGGTGTCATGACTGCAAGAGACGCAAAGACTTTGAGAACGGATAACACAGAGTGGCGTCGAGTAATGGCCATCAATCTTGACTCCGTTTTTTGCGCCGTAAACACCTTGGCAGCTCCAATGGCGAAAGCACGTGACGGTCGGGTGGTCATTTTTTCTGCATGTCTTGGCCGTATGTCTGGGCCAGGGAATGCTGGGGGCTTGGCGCCGTATCGCATTAGTAAGGCTGGTGTTAATGCGCTGGTTCGAAACTTGGCGCATGAAACTGGATTAGGCAGCCGAGGGTTTTTCGTTGATGCGGTCTGCCCGGGCCATTCGCGCACGGATATGGGTGGGCCTAGTGCTCCTCTATCTGTGGAGGAGGGTGCTGCAACCGCAATCTGGTTAGCGACTCGCACCATCGATCCCGCAGGGATCACTGCGCAAGAGAAATCAACCGGATTGTTGTGGGAAAACATGCAGGTAGTTGACTGGTGATCCAGAGTCTTCGACACGCATGTGGATTCAGGTTTGCGAGAATCGGCATACTTCGCTTACCGTTTCTCCATGGCTGAAAACTCGCGCTTCAATTCCTCAAATAATCCTGTGCTTTCTCGCTATGAGAAGCCGGAAACCCCAGGTCAACCAGGGTTTGCCTACCAAGAGGGGCAGAACGCTCTCGCTACCGCCACCCCAGATCAGCAATTTGACCAGGTCATTGCAGGTGGTGGTGCTCGCATCACGATCGCTGACG
>WLOE01000063.1 GCA_009699465.1 Actinomycetota bacterium
AGTCGGACTTGTAGCCCGGAACCCACCTCTCAATTTCCCCACGCATCGGCACTGTCGCCCCGAGTTGGCACAGCACACCTATGCCGCCGAGCCATACGCGATGGATAAGTGCGTATTCAGGGGGTAAATTGAGTTTCAACGCGACAGTGAAATCAGGATCCCGGAAGTCGCTGGTGCGGTTGAACTGGTCGCGCATCCACTCGCGCGTGAAGGTGAATTCTTCGTAGATGCTGGGTTCAACAAATGGATCGAGATATTGCAGGAGTTGTTCTGGATCCAATTCAATCTTTGGCTTAATGAAACCCTCTTCACGCAATCCCTGCACAACTGTTTCTGCATCACCAAGTTGCGCGACACGTAGCAGCGTTCCAAGCGCGAGTGGTAAGCCATCGGGAAGCTGGGAAACAGCGCCAAAATCCAGTGCGCAGAATTTTCCTTCTGGCGTGATCCGGTAGTTACCTGGATGTGGATCGGCGTGCAGTAGACCAACGCGATCAGGTCCTGAAAGTAAGAAGCGAATGTATTGCGTTCCGGCAAAATTGCGCTCTTCTTGAGTGCCATCTTTGATGACCTTGGAGAGCGGAATTCCTTCGACCCATTCGCTGACTAACACGTGTGGGGCAGAAACCACGACATGTGGCACGACAACGATGGGGTCGCCCTCGTAGGCATTAGCAAAAGCACGCTGGTTTTTTGCTTCATTGATGTAATCAAGTTCTTCAATCATGCGAGCTTTGAGTTCGTCAATAAGTGGCTTGATGTCCATGCCAGGAATCCAGGAGGCAGTCATTTTGCCTAGGCGAGCAACTTGGTTGAGATCAGCGGTTAAGGCTTTATCGGCACCTGGATATTGCACCTTGACGGCAACCTCGCGTCCGTCATGCCAGATGGCTTTGTGTACTTGGCCAATAGATGCAGCAGCGGCAGGTATGTCATTGAACTGTTTGAAACGACTGCGCCAGTCGGGGCCAAGTTCCTTTTCTAAGATTTCATGAATACGGGCGGCTTCCATCGGTGGTGCCGAATCCTGAAGTTTGGTTAATGTTTCGCGATATGGGGCAGCGAATTCTTCGGGCATTGCTGCTTCAAAGATGCTTAAGGCTTGGCCAAACTTCATCGCCCCACCTTTGAGTTCACCGAGAACTTTGAAGAGTTGCTCGGCGGTGCGCTGTTGAATTTCGGCGCTCACTGATTCAGCGCTCTTGCCCCCAACGCGCTTACCAAAACCCAATGCAGCTCGTCCTGCATATGTTGCCGGGAGCGACGCAACTTTGACGCTGCGTCGGATTGAGCCTTTCGGCAGTTCAACCATGGAGCCATTGTCACCCTTGGGTAATTACGTGGTGAGGCCAGCCTCAAACGTCCATTGGCATTGACACAGTGGGTGCGGGGGTCGAGCTTGGATGAGGAGTTCACATTCAGGTAGGCGTAACTCGTAGGAACGGTTCTTCCATTGAGTTTGCGTGAACTGGTGGTCGGTCCAGGAGCGTACTAAAACGCCGACCTGTGCAGCGATTAACGTATTGAGTAAGCGATCTGTTGGCGGACTTTTCATCTTGGCAATCGCATGGGTGAGTTGCAGTGACACATGAGGCCACTGCTGATCGGCATCACGGGTATGCAGATATGCACATCGCAGACAGCTGGTGACGCCTGGAACGACGAGGGGCCCAGCCATGGCCCGATCTCCGTAACTTGCAACGAAAAGATGCGCACCATTGGGTAGTGCAACTTCCACGGCTGCAACCTCGCTACCAATCACTGGGTGTGATCCCAGAATCACGGTGAGATGTGCGGCGAAAGGATCGGGAGTGAAACTCAACCCAGCAGAGGTCATTGCTTGTTCCACAACGTGCACGAGATGTGCGTTGGGGCGCTGGTTGGCGGGGAAGGTTATGTGCACCGCGGTGCGATGACGGTTATCGATGAGCTGGTCGGCAAGTGATGGGTCACCGAAGGTCAGTAATGCGGCGGTGTGGTCTGGCTCGGCTAATGCTCGTGAGGCTGAATTCAAATATCTCCAGCTCGCGGGTAGTTGTGAGGCATCATCGAGTGCCCCTGCATGTGCGGCAAGTTTCAGGAGGGACATCGCACGTGCATCATCCAATCCGCGTGTGCGCACATCATTGAAGACTTGAGTGGTCGTTCGCAGTCCACTTAAGGCCATCAGCCAGGATGCCCAGGGTTGATCGAGAGCAGTGACCACATGGCGGCGCCCTTCGCCAATTTGCGCCAGTCCATCACTGCGCCACAACACTGGGCACTGTGATCGATACCGCGGCCGGGCATCTCGTCGGTCAAGCCAGTGATCAGTCATGAGCACACCTTGGGGAGCAAGCCCTGTGGATAACCAGATGTGCCCCACAGGCCCGTTGCGGTATGAGCGTGAGTTTGTGTCCGTTTTAGAATGATATGAAGGTAAAAAAAATCAAAAACACGCTCAACCTCTAGGCGCGGTTCCATGGGGAAGTGGTTGTTCGTGCCCTAATGTGGAACTCGCCCGCCTAGCGGGTAACCGCGATCCACGCGGTATCTCGATACCCCACGTGGGTCAAGACAAGAGGAGAGCCACATGGCTGAAGAGAGCTACACCGGCGAGGCATACTGCGTGAAGTGCAAGGCTAAGCGCGAGTTCACCGGTCACGTTGAAGAAACCAATGGTCGTCGTTTCGCCAAGGGCATCTGCCCAACGTGCGGCACCAAGGTCACCCGTATTTTGGGTAAGGCTTAATCGAACTTCGTAAGGGCGGGACATCCTCGGATGTCCCGCCCTTACGCATTCGGGTTACCGTTCAGATATGAGCAATCAGCCTTTTGGGTTCGGCGTAGGTGGCGACCCTAACCAGCCTTTCGATATGGCGTCCCTTGGTGAAGCCCTCCAGCAGTTTGGTCAGATGCTTTCGCAAGCACCTACCAACTCAGGCCCAGTGGCCTGGAATGTGGTGCAAGACGTTGCTCGCAAGGCCTTGCAGACCACCGGTGATCCAGTTGTCGCTGATGCAGAACTGCGAACAGTGGTAGCGAGCATTGAGCTCGCCAATCATTGGCTCGATGAAGCGTGCACCTTCCCTGAAGTCACTGTTGCACCCCAGGCATGGAGTCGCGCGCAGTGGCTTGAAGCGACACTTCCTGTGTGGATGCGCATCGTTGAACCAATAGCGAAGCAAATGCAAGGTGCAATGCCGCTCGATCAATTGCCAATGGAAGTGCCTGAAGAAATGAAGGCGATGCTTGCTCCGATGATGGGCATGATGCAGCAACTCAGTGCTGTTGCATTGAGTAATCAACTTGGTACGTCACTTGCAGCGCTGGCTCGCGAGATTGTTAGCGCGTCAGATATCGGTATTCCGTTAACAGAAAATCCAGTTGTTGCATTGGTGTCAAGTAATGCAACGGCATTTGGCGAAGGCCTTGAAGTTTCATCTGATGATGTTCGTTTATATCTTGCGTTGCGTGAATGTGCTCATCAACGTTTATTTGCACATGTGCCATGGCTGCGGGCTCGTGCAATCGGTGCGATTGAAGCGTATGTTGCAGGACTTCGCGTAGATCAATCGCGTATGCAGGAGTTGATGCAAGACGTTGACATTTCTCATCCAGAAGCGCTTCAAGAATTGATGACCTCTGGGTTGATGAAGCCTGAAGACACTGAAGAGCAGCGTGCAGCATTAGCGCGACTAGAAACACTGCTTGCTGTTATTGAGGGTTGGGTTGACGATGTTGTTACCGCCGCAACCAGTGAGCGCATGCCATCAGCAGTAGCACTACGAGAAACTATGCGCCGTCGCCGAGCTGCGGGTGGGCCAGCGGAGAAGGCATTCGGCTCGCTCGTGGGCTTGGAATTGCGTCCTCGTTCCCTGCGTGAAGCGGCCACGCTGTTCGCCGCGCTGCGCAGCCAAGGGGGCACACAGACAAGGGATGCGCTCTGGGGTCACCCAGATCTGCTGCCCGATGCTGAAGACCTCACAGACCCCTTGGGGTTCATTGAGCGTTCACAATCCGAGGAAACCTAAAACTTTTTTTCTTCCACAAGAGGTGACCTAGGTTTTCCCTGATCAGTGCGAGTTTCTTGGCGTTGTCCTCAGTTGTGTCCACAGGGTTATCAACGGCTCATCCACACCTATGCCCGAGTTATCAACGGTTCATCCACATCTATGTCCACAGGGCACGGGACAGATCGCTGGTTTTTCATTGACTCTGCTCATCGGCCTACCTAAGTTTGCGCGCGACCCCCGGGGATAACACGCCACCATGCGCAAGGGGAAGGCACATGGTGCGCGGCGAGACCCTGGGGGTCTCGTCATTTCTTGGTGAACGAGCCCTTAGGTACGGTGATTGCATGTCTGCACTGATGTGGTGGTTGATCCCGCTGGGGGCAACCGTGCTCGCACTTGGGTATGCCTTTTACCGTGGCCGACCGGATCGGCCTATGGAAGGAGCCGAAGGCATGCAAACCCTGCGCGCATTCCAAGACGCGATGGAGCGCCCGCTTCCTCCAGAAGTGCACGACGACCTAGACGAGCCGCGCCCGTGAGCCGTAATTTCTTGAACACTCCCATGTCCAAGCGCGCCCGCGTGCTGTTCATGAGCGGCGTCAGTTTGATGGTGTTGATTTTGATTGCCTTGTTATTGCCTGTTCCCTTTGTGCGCATGTCACCTGGGCCAACGTTCAACGTCATTGGTGAGCGTGACGGCAAGCAGATGATTGAAGTCAGCGGAACAACGACGTATCCGGTCACAGGTGACCTACGCATGGTGACCGTCTTGGAATCGGGTGGACCGCGTGGTGGTCTGAGCTTTATCACGGCAATTGCTTCCTGGTTCAACTCAGAAGACGCTGTCGTGCCTCGTGAATTGGTGTACCCAGATGATGTTTCCGGCGATGATGTGAAATCACAGCAAGCGGCGATGTTTAGTTCCTCCGAAACAGATGCTGTCGGAGCTGCGATGGTGTACCTCGATGAGCCGACGACGCAAACGGTGATCGTTGCTGCCGTGAATAGCGATGCTCCGGCTACTGGGAAGCTGGAACCAGGCGATGTCATCGTTGCCGTCAACGGAGCAGCGATTGCTGAGACCAAACAAGTCTCAGCCATGATTCAGGCGCAACCCGTTGGTACGACGTTTAGGTTCACGATTGAACGCAACGGCAAGAAGCAAGATGTAGAAGTGACCTCTGCTGCGAACCCAGAAAACAACAAGACTCCTTACATCGGCATTGGCGTAGGTGTCGTACTGACGCCTGAGTTTGAGGTGAAGTTCAACGTCGATGGCGTTGGCGGCCCAAGCGCTGGCTTGATGCTGAGCATGGGGTTGATCGACAAACTGACTCCTGGCGACCTCGCCAAAGGTAAGGACATCGCTGGAACCGGAACCATCAGGCCCGATGGCACGGTCGGCGGCATTGGAGGTATCCGACAGAAGCTCGCTGGGGCCAGCACTGCAGGGGCCAAACTGTTCCTCGTGCCTGCTGGTAACTGTAAGGAAGCCCAGGGCCATATTCCCGAAGGGTTGACTGTGACTCCGGTGAAAACGCTCACGGATGGCATAAATGCGGTCGAGAAGTGGACTGCTGGGCTACCTGTTCCAGCCTGCCCTGTTCAGACTTAAGTCTCTGACATAGATTCAGGGAGTGTCTTTTAACTTTCCTGGCGGATCTGCTCCTTCAACTCCAGCTGCAGGCGGTGAACGCAAGCGTGGAGCGCTGTTTCCCACCATCATCATTCTGGGCGTACTCGTAGTCGCCTTTGTGGTGTTCACTGGCTTTTACACGGACTTTTTGTGGTTTGACTCGCTTGAAGCGACCTCGGTGTTCACCACTCAGATCTACACCAAGATCGGGTTGTTCGTTGTCTTCGCTCTAGTGATGGCGCTGGTGGTCTTCGTTGTGATGTGGTGGGCTTGGCGCACGCGCCCTGAGTTCCGTGGCATGACTCCGGAACAGGCCAGTCTTGAGCGTTACCGCGAAGCAGTTGAGCCATTTCGCACCCGCCTAGCAATTGGCATTGCAATCGTGATGGGTCTGTTCGCTGGTTTTGCAGCTTCAGCCGAGTGGGACGCTTTCTTAATGTGGCGAAACGCCACCGACTTTGGTCAAACCGATCCGCAGTTCGGCATGGACCTTTCGTTCTTCGTATTTACGTTGCCGTTCATTCAGTACCTGCTCGGTTTCGGCTTCGCAGTACTCCTCCTCAGTCTTATCGCGGCAGTTGTCGTTCAGTACCTGTATGGCGGCTTGCGCTTGCAACCCAAAGGCGACCGCGCCACTGGAGCAGCACAAACTCAGGTGTCGATTCTCATCGCACTGATCCTTTTCCTGAAAGCAGTCTCGTACTGGTTTGATCGTTTTGCGCTTGATACACAAAGTCAGTCCCTGGTTACCGGTTTCACGGGTTTGAAATACACCGATGTTCACGCCGTGCTGCCTTCACTCAATATTCTGACGTTCGTCGCGCTCATTGTTGGCGTGCTGTTTGTGTTCAATGCTTTCCGTCGCTCTTGGCCGTTGGCATTCATCGGTTTAGGTCTGATGATTTTGACCAGCATCGTTGTGGGCGTGCTCTACCCATTGATTATTCAGCAGTTCCAGGTACGTCCAAGCGAACTCGTCAAAGAGCAGCCGTACATTGCACGCAATATTGAATCAACACGTGATGCCTACAACATTTCTAATGCCGATGTAGCTGATTACCCAGGAACAGTGGCGCCACCGACATCAAAAACAATTTCGGCAAGCTCAGGAACGTTGAGCAACATTCGTTTGCTTGACCCAGCACTTGTGTCATCGACTTACAACCAACTGCAACAGATTCGTGGCTATTACTCATTCAATGAAAAACTGGATATTGATCGTTACGACCTCGACAAGAAGACAAAGGGTGCAGTTGTCGCAGTACGCGAAATCAATCTAAACGGCATCAACGCCGGACAGCGCAACTGGACCAACGATAAGACTGTCTATACCCATGGTTATGGCTTCGTTGCGGCGTATGACAACACCGTTGAGGATTCCGGTCAGCCTGATTTCTTCGCGAAGAACATCCCTCCTATCGGAGCACTCCAAGCAGAACAACCACGGGTGTACTTCGGTGAGAACTCGCCGCTCTACAGCATTGTTGGAGCTCCAAAGAACCAACAACCCGTTGAACTTGATTATCCAGACGATGCCAGCCCAACTGGTCAAAAGAATTACACCTATCAAGGCACAGGTGGCGTTCCAGTTGGTTCGTTCTTCAACAAGTTGCTCTACGCGACCAAGTTCCAAGACTCAAACTTGATTCTTTCGGATTTGGTCAATCCAGAATCACGCATTCTTTATGAACGTGATCCGCTGACACGTGTTTCCAAGGTCGCACCGTGGCTGACATTGGATCAAGATCCATATCCAGTTGTTGCTGATGGTCGAATCAAGTGGGTCATTGATGGCTACACCACATCGAATAACTACCCATATTCAAGCCGAGTATCGCTTTCCAATGCGACAAGTGATTCGCTCACCACGCGACCAACGGGTAGTGGCATCACTCCACTAGATCAGATCAACTACATGCGTAACTCGGTCAAGGCTGTTGTTGATGCATACGACGGAACAGTCACGTTGTATGGCTGGGATCCAACAGACCCAGTGTTGAAGACGTGGATGAAGGCATTCCCTGGCACCGTGCAGCCGCGTGAGTCCATGGATGCTGATCTGTTGTCACATGTGCGCTACCCGCAGGACATCTTCAAGGTGCAGCGCACGATCTTGAGTCGTTACCACGTCACAGATGCATCGACTTTCTATAACGGAACTGATGTTTGGAATGTGCCGTTTGACCCAACGGTGGCGGGAGCTCAGGTCTTCCAGCCGCCTTACTACTTAACCTTGCAGATGCCAGATCAAAAGAAGCCGACCTTCTCGCTGACCACTACGTTTGCGCCGCAAGGTCGACAAACTCTTGCTGGTTTCATGTCGGTCAGTTCTGATCCTTTGAACGACTACGGCAAGATCCGAGTGCTGCAATTACCAAGCAACACCACGATTCCTGGCCCGCAGCAGGTGCAAAATGCTTTTGAATCTGACCCAACAGTGTCATCGCAACTTTCGCTGTTGCGACGCGGTGGTTCAGAGGTAGAACTTGGCAACTTGCTTTCATTGCCGTTTAACAACGGCTTGCTGTATGTCGAGCCGGTCTATCTGCGCGCATCAGCTGATGGCTTCCCATTACTCCAGAAGGTGTTAGTGGGATACGGCCAAAATGTTGCGCTTGAAGACACTCTTGTTGCGGCATTGAACAAGGTGTTCTCACTGAGCCCTGGTGCTGGCGTGGAATCCATTCCAAATACGGGTGATCTCAAGCCGGGAACAACAACACCTAAACCGCAGCCAACGACCAGTTCGGATGGAACAGCAGCAAGTGAACTCAGTGCAGCAATCTCTGATGCGCAGCGTGCTTATGAAAATGGTTTGTCGGCTCTGAAGAACAACGACTTCACTGCATATGACCAAGCTCAGAAGCAACTTGCTGCAGCACTGAAGCGGGCTGCTGCTGCTGAAGCCAAGCTGACCGGCAAGGCGTCGGGCCAGAGCGCCTAGCGCTAGCGACGATTTGGGGAACAGGCCCTCGTGCCGTATTGTTTCCCAAGCCGTAATCGGCCACCGCGGGGTGGAGCAGCTCGGTAGCTCGCTGGGCTCATAACCCAGAGGTCACAGGTTCAAATCCTGTCCCCGCTACTGGACAAAACGGGCATAACTGTTGAAACAGACATGTTGTGCCCGTTTTTCAAGTCGCGAAATACAACTCGCTGGGAAGACTGAGCCGCGTGTGAAGTTGTATGGAACGCGCTAAGCGCTTCCACTCGTGCCCGTGCGTGTGGGCGGCAACCTCCATGCCCGTGTGCCTGTTGCTACCTCCTTTTTGGGGGTCTCAACTATTCAACGGTGTTGCCTGCTTC
>WLOE01000064.1 GCA_009699465.1 Actinomycetota bacterium
CAACTCCACCCCCTGTAGGTGAAAAGAAGGTATCGTCCACGGCATGAGAGCTGTGGGTGTCCTTGAATTCGGTGGTCCAGAAAAGTTACAGGTTGTTGAATTACCAACCCCGGCGCCAGGTGCAGGTCAGGTCCGCATCAAAGTGCATGCAGTTGCGGTGAATCCAACTGACACCTTGTTTCGTGAAGGTGCTATGGCATCTCGGGCGAAAATCCAAGATCCTCCTTTCATCCCAGGCATGGATGTTGCTGGTGTTATAGATGCTGTTGGTCCGCAAAATGATGATCGGCTCAAAGTTGGCGATCGAGTAGTCGCAATGGTGTTGCCAAGCAGTGAGTTTGGCGGAGCCTATGCTGAGCAGATTGTGTTGCCTTTCACTTCGGTCGTGCATGCACCTAAGTCTGCAGATTTTGCTGCTGCATCGACGCTCATCATGAACGCCATGACTGCTCGCTTGGCGCTTGATGCACTCGCGTTAACTCCTGGTAGCACATTGGCAGTCACGGGTGCTGCTGGTGCGTATGGCGCTTATGTCGTTCAGCTGGCGTTGGCCGACGGACTGAAAGTTATCGCCGATGCGGCACCATCAGATATTGAATTAGTGCGCTCACTAGGCGAGGTGCAAATCGTTCCTCGAGGTGACGATGTGGCTGCACATATTTTGGAGTTATATCCGCAGGGCGTGGATGGATTGGCCGATGGTTCCATTCAAGATGACCTCGTGGTACCCGCGATAAAGGATGGCGGAGGGCTTGCCGTAGTGCGTGGCTGGAAAGGTGAACCAGGGCGCGGTATCACGGTTCACCGGATTTTCGTACCCGCGGCAGCACACGACACGACTGGGATGCAAGGCGTTGTGGATCAAGTTGATGCTGGTGCATTGACCTTGCGGGTTGCTGATGTGTTGCCTGCTAACCAAGCGCAACGTGCACACGAACGGCTGCAAGCTGGCGGAGTTCGTGGTCGTTTAGTTCTTGACTTCACAAATTTCAGTTAAACCTTCTACATAAGAATTGGGTCAATCATGGGTCGCGTTGACGGCAAGGTTGCGATTGTTACCGGCGGAGCAATGGGAATTGGTGCAGCTCATTGCCGTGCGTTAGCTGCAGAGGGTGCGTCTGTCGTGCTGTGCGATGTTGCTGACGATCAAGGAGCTGCGTTAGCTGCAGAGATTGGCGCGACATACAAGCATCTAGATGTGTCCAATGAAGACGCATGGGCTGAGTTAGTAGCGGAAACTGTAGCTTCGCTCGGAAATATCGACATTTTGGTAAACAACGCGGGTATTGCGGCACTCACCCCCATTGCTACGGCCAGTACTTCTGACTGGGACCGCGTGATCGCGGTCAACCTCACAGGAACCTTCTTTGGCATGCGGGCGGTTGCAGCTTCAATGAAGGAGGCTGGTGGTGGCGTCATCGTAAACACGTCGTCGGTTGCTGGATTAGTTGGGACACCCGGTATCAGTGCCTATGTTGCAAGTAAATGGGGTGTTCGCGGTATGACAAAGTCTGCAGCCATGGACCTTGGACCAGACAATATTCGAGTCTTTTCCATTCACCCAGGTGCGATTGACACCCCGATGAGCCCTGCGGGTGATCGCAAGCCAGGTGGTCAGATCATTCCTCGGTGGGGTCATGTAGATGAAGTAGCCAAGATGATGATGTTTCTCGTCACTGACGCCACTTTTTCAACGGGCACCGAATTTGTTATTGATGGCGGGTTTACTGCACGCTAAGAGTGTCGGTCACACGTGAAACATGTTTAAGTTCCTAATCTGAAGACATGTCTATTCGCATGTCATCGCGTCCAATCGTTGTTGTAGCAGCACTTGCCATTTCGTTGGCTGGTCTTGCTGTGCCGAGTTTCGCCGCAACGGGTGACGACACTTCTTTTGCACTGGCAGCCGGTTCGTCTCCCTTTGGCTCAGTACTTGGGCCAGATAACAACATTTGGGTGACCACTGGTGCAGCAAACTCCATCGCCAAAGTTGATGCAAAGGGTGCGGTGACGAACTACCCACTGCCAACAGCATCCTCGAATCCTCGCTCGATTACCGTTGGATCAGACCGCAATTTGTGGTTTACCCAGCAGGCGGGGAACAAGATTGGCCGCATTACGACTGCTGGCGTGATTACCGAGTTCGCGATTCCCACAGCAGCCTCAGAACCAGTTGTGATCGCCCCAGGCCCTGATGGAAACTTGTGGTTCACAGAGCAGGCGGGTAACAAGATTGGCCGGATCACCACTGCGGGTGTGATTACTGAATTTGCAGTACCAACCGCAGCTTCGGCTCCGTATGCAATTGTTGCTGGCCCAACCGGCAGCAATGACATGTATTTCACTGAATCTGCTGGTGACAAAATTGGCAAAATCACTTCGTCCGGTGCTATTACAGAAATTCCATTAGCGCCTGGATCAAAGCCAGCAGGCATCACCACAGTGGCATCGACGCTGTGGATTGCTGAATTTGGAACAAACAAGGTTGCACAGCTACAAGGCAATACCGTATTAGAAATCAGCCTGCCTGCAGGAACATCGCCTATCTGGGTCACTCAAGGACCTGGACCAACGATGTGGGTGTCGCTCTTTGGAACCTCGCAGATGGCGGTGCTTTCGGCAGCGGGAGCACTTCAGGCAACGTATGCGCTTGAAGCTGGATCAAAGCCTGCTGTTTCTGCGCAGGGCGCGGATGGAAACATGTGGGTTGCCGAAAACGGTACGGGCAAGATTGGTCGCGTTCTCTCAGGGCAAACCCCGATTGTGGCAACAGCCCCGGCTATTACTCCTACAACGGCAGCAGTGGGTGCGACTCTCACTGCATCATCAGGTGTGTGGGCCTATGAACCAACTGCGTATGTGTACTCGTGGCAAAGCTGCACCACCAACGCAACAACTAACTGCACGGCAATCGCAAATGCTGCGTCAGCAACGTACGTGGTCACTGCCGCCGATTCAGGCAAGTTCATTGGCGCAAAGGTCGCGGCAACCAATCTCAATGGCACCGTGCCTGCTATCGCCACAAACCTAGTTCAGGTAGGCGGAACTGCAACTCCGGCGGCAACACCAACACCGACACCAACAGCGACCGCAGGGGCAAAGCCGGTTGCGACGTTTGTGACGGTGACCGCTGCACCAAAGATCAAGCGCGGCAAAACCACGGTGATCACTCTTGCTCTTAGCCCTAATACGGCTGCCGGGCTTGTGAACATCACATACAAGAGTGGTGCGACAAAGTCTGTCGTGAAAGGTTTGAAGGCCAACAACGGTTTGTTGACCACCACTTGGACTCCGCCGGCGAATTGGCCGATTGGAAAGACTCGCGTCACCGCGCGCTTCTTCCCAACAACACCAACGGTGAATTTGCGCGGTAGCGGCTATGACATCATCATGGTGCGTAAGTAATCGACCTGCTTGAAGTTGCTGGCGTACTTCGCATCTTAAGGGTACGTCAGCAACTCAACAGGAACTCGTGAGCGCAACTCTTCCAGGCTCACCGAAAACGTTTCACGCACATACACAGCTCCGTTTTCCAAAATGAAAGTCGCTACGTCGGTATAGATGCGGCTCACACAACCAAGACCGGTAAGTGGGTACGTGCATTCAGGCACGAGTTTTGATGAACCGTCTTTGGCGAACAGCGTCATCATTGTGTATACGTCTTTCGCACCAACGGCTAAGTCCATTGCGCCACCAACAGCGGGGATTGCATCGTCGCCACCGGTGCTCCAGTTCGCGAGATCTCCCTTTGCCGAAACTTGAAAGGCACCCATCACACATACATCTAGATGGCCGCCACGCATCATGGCGAATGAATCTGCATGGTGAAAGTAGGACGTACCAGGGAGTTCCGTCACCGGAATTTTTCCAGCGTTAATGAGATCAAGATCGATAGCATCGCCAACAGCTTGTGGGCCCATTCCGAGCATTCCGTTTTCCGTATGCAAAATGACGCCGCTGTCGGAAGATAAAAAGTCAGAAACTTTTGTTGGTTGCCCGATACCTAAGTTCACAAACGAGTTCGCGGGAATATCTTGCGCAACAAGCTTTGCCATAGCATCGCGATCCAACGGTGCAGCATCAAGATTTTCAACGGTGTGGAAACTCATGCGCGAGCCTTTCCGTGGGTTGCATCGGCATCGATTTGAACAACCGTGTCAACGTAGATACACGGAGTAACAATGATCTCTGGATCCAGTGCACCTGTTTCTACGATTTCAGAAACCTGCACGATTGAAGCGTTCGCGGCCGCTGCCATGATCGGGCCGAAGTTGCGTGCAGTCTTGCGATACACAAGATTGCCCATTCCGTCAGACCTATGTGCTTTTACAAGAGCGAAGTCACCTCGAATTGGTAGCTCGAGCACATATTCCTTGCCCTCAAACACGCGTGACTCTTTTCCGACAGCAAGCGGTGTACCCGCAGACGTGCGCGTATAAAAACCTGCAATGCCTGCGCCGCCAGCACGAATCCGTTCAGCAAGTGTTCCCTGAGGAACAACTTCAAGTTCAATTTTTCCAGAACGGTAGAGCTCATCGAAAATGTAGCTATCCACCTGTCGCGGAAACGAACAGATGATGCGGGTTACCAAGCCTGCTCCAAGGAGGGCAGCAAGTCCGACGTCACCGTTACCAGCATTGTTGTTCACCACAGTGAGGTTGCCTGCACCATGACGGCGTAAGGCGTCAATTAACTCGATGGGTTGGCCAGCGGTACCAAAGCCACCGATTAACACGGTGGAACCTTCAGTGATGACAGAGACGGCCTCATCAGCGCTCTGAGCGATGTTCAACATGATGTTCCTTAGCGCTTAGAGAGTGGTGTTTTCGAGAACAACAGCAAGGCCTTGGCCGACGCCGATGCAAATGGCTGCAACGCCCCAACGATGTCCACCAGTCTGCATGCTTTTGGCCAAAGTACCGAGGATTCGACCGCCAGATGCGCCCAGCGGGTGGCCAAGAGCAATCGCGCCACCGTGTTGATTCACGATCGCTGGATCAATCCCCCAGGCATCTAGACACACGAGTGATTGCACGGCGAAGGCTTCATTGAGTTCGACGGTGCCAACTTCAGACCAGGTAATTCCTGCGCGCTTGAGAGCTTTATTCGCAGCCTCCACCGGTGCGTAACCAAATCTCTGTGGCTCCAAGGCCTCAACGCCACGACCGGCTATGCGCGCAAGAGGCTGTTTGCCAATGAATGCTGCTGCCTTTTCTGATCCTAGGAGTACAGCCGATGCTCCATCGCTTAATGGCGAAGCATTTCCCGCTGTGATTGTGCCCGGAGTGCGGA
The DNA here is from genome assembly GCA_009699465.1 of Actinomycetota bacterium. Lineage (GTDB taxonomy): Bacteria > Actinomycetota > Actinomycetes > S36-B12 > S36-B12 > UBA11398. Next base: position 5,293 of record WLOE01000064.1, read on the forward strand.
ATGACGGCTTTAGCTTCGCGAGTGTTTCCGCGGTGGTTGATGATCGAATACTTTCGTCGCGTGCAAGATCAACACTTTCAACAGCGACGACGAGATCATCGTAAAACCCCTGCTCCCAAGCGGCGTTAGCTCGTTGATGAGATGAAGCAGCGAACTCATCTTGGCGTTCGCGGCTGACGTCGAACTCTTCCTGCAGCTGCTCATTGCACTCACCCAATGATGCAGTCCATTCGGTCGGCATCTTGGAGTTCACCAAACGCCAGCCAAGGGTGGTTGAGTGCAAGGTGGCGTTACCTGCCGGGAACGTTGCTTCAGGCTTTTGCATGACCCAAGGTGCTCGGCTCATGGATTCGACTCCGCCGGTAAGCAAGATCTCGGCGTCGCCAGTTTCAATCTGACGAGAAGCGATGATTGCTGCATCAAGGCTCGAGCCACACAGTCGATTCACTGTTGTGCCGGCAACGGACATAGGTAATCCAGCAAGAAGTGCAGCCATGCGACCAACATTGCGATTTTCTTCGCCTGCTCCATTGGCATTACCAAAGACAACTTCTTGGATCTGGGCTGGATCAAGTTCAGGTGACCGCTGCGCAATTGCTGCAACAACAGTGGCAGCAAGGTCGTCTGGGCGGATGCTCGAAAGTGAGCCACCGAATCGACCAAAGGGGGTGCGCACTGCGTCGTAGATAAATGCGGAGGTCATGGTGGCAAAGTCTCGTCTCGGAGCAGGAGGTGCGAATGGAAATAGGTTGCTTTGAGAATATTTATTCTCGATTTAAATATCAATCTCGGGGTTGCCTTGTATTTTTTCGTGCCATTTCGTGAGGTACCCGATATTTTCAAGTTTTCCAACTTGAGTGCAAACCTTTGGTAAAGTCGATTCTTGAGTAGGAATTCTAATTCTCCAAGAATCTGAGGTCGCAGTGTCTAAACGTGGTGAATCGAAATCTCTGTCTGCTGACGTCTATTCACGAATTCGCGACGAAATCTATAACGGCACCTTGGCCCCGGGCTCACGCCTTCAGCCGTCGGTGCTTGGTGAGCGATACAGCGCCAGCACCACCGTGATTCGTGAGGCATTAGCCCTGCTTGCTGGCGAACGCCTAGTGCAGTCACGCACTGGTCAAGGTTTCTTTATCCCGATGATTAATAAAGACGAGCTCCTGGATCTCACGACTGTGCTGTGTCATGTCGAAGGCCTTGCTCTTCGAATGTCCATGGAACGTGGTGGGCTGGAATGGGAGTCCTCGCTCATTGCTGCCCATCACCGATTGGCGCGTACCCCTCGCCGAACTGAAAAGAATCCAGATCGCTACTCCCAAGACTGGTCAAATGCACATAAGGAATTCCATGCCACTTTGTTGGGGGCCTGTGATGTGCCGCTACTGCTGGACATGTGTCAGCAATTGATGTTGGCCACCGAGCTCTACCGGGTGTGGGTTAGCCCACTCGTTACCCATAACAAGCGTGACTACGCCGGCGAGCACGCGGCCTTGCTTGAGGCAGTCCTTGCCGGGGATGCGCAAACCGCAGTTTCACTTTTGAATGAACATGCGCATACGACGGCCAATATGATTGTTGAGAATTGGCCAGCCAATACCGAGCAAATGATTGCTGACGGCATGGCCAAGTACGGGGTTGAGTGAGGGAAATTGCACCTCCGCGCCTCGTAAGTATTTTTTCAAAGGAAAATCGATATTTCCTTTGACAAGTAGAAACTCGATGCGACAAACTACTCAAGGTTTCTGGGGTCGCCTTGTGCACGCTTGGCCTTGTTCACCATTTCATTCATTGCCAGGAAGGTCCCCATGGAAGACGCCTCTGCCGCATTAAAGGCCGAGCTCGAACCGTTCTTGAATAAGCCGGGAGCTCGTCAATTCACTGCGATCGAAATTGAAAAGCAGTTCGTCTGGGATTACTGCGCGGCAGTTGAAGACGGCAATCCGGTGTACTGGGATGAAGAGATTGCCAAGAAGTCACGCTTTGGCCGACTCATCGCACCACCAAATACGTTAATGACGCTGAATCGTCCGGCACACTGGTTGCCCAAGGAGCAGCAAGATAAAGCCGCTGCAGTTGCTGCAGCATTGCCACCATCACCGCAGGCACTAGCTCGTGAAGTTTTGGCCAAACATGGCTTTACAACGGTCACTGTGGTGAACCGTGAAGAGGAATATTTCGAGCCATTCGGTCCCGGTGATGGTCGACTTGCTATGGAAGATCGATTTGTAGCAGTGAGTGATATCAAAACCACCAAGGTCGGTCCTGGAGTGTTCTTCACTTACGAAATTGATTACTACACAGAGCGCGACAACCGCCTTGTAGGCCGTGCCCGTAACGTCACTTTGATCTACAACGGCAGTGGAGCAACCAAATGACCTACCACGCATCAATTGACTTCGCCTCAGTAAAAGAAGGTGACACACTTCCAAATATCTCTTTTGAAGTGAGCTACACGACGCTTGCCCAAGATGTCTCAGGTACACGCGACTATTACCCAATTCATCACGACCCTGACTTTGCAAAGAGTGGCAATGCACGCAATATTTTCCTGAACACCATGTGGTACCAAGGCATGGTGAACCGCTTTGTTTCCGAATGGGCAGGTTACGAGTCTTTCCTTCGTAAACTCAGCGTCGACATGAAGTCCCATGGTTGCCCTGGTGACACATTGACTATTCGTGGAACGGTATTGGCAACTCGGGTTGACGACCAGGGCCGCAAACTTGTTGACCTTGATGTTCGAATGGACAACCAATTGCAGCCTGATGTACTGCTATCGAAGGTCACCGTAGAAATTCCGTAAGACTTATTGATTGGTGAAGTGATGTCGAAGACTGGTCCAGCTCGCACCATTTTCGAACCCGAGCACGAAGAATTCCGTGCCTTTGTTCGAGAGTTTCTTGAGCGTGAAGTAGCGCCGCACCACGACCGATGGGAAGAGCAAGGTCGTGTCGATAAGGAGTTCTACGCAGTAGCAGCGGAAAAGGGGATTGTTGGATTTTGGGTGCCGCAGGAGTACGGCGGCCTTGGAATTGAAGACTTCCGTTACAACGTCGTGATTCAAGAGGAACTTGGAAAGCTGGCGTTTAGCGCGCCATCGATTCGTTTGTATAACGACATCATTGCGCCGTACCTTTTGAATCTCACTAATGATGAGCAAAAGCAGCGGTGGCTACCAGGACAAGCTAAGGGAACCTTCACATTTTCGCTCGGGCTCTCTGAGCCAGGTGCAGGTAGTGACCTTGCTGGCGCGCGCACAAGTGCATTGCGTGATGGCGATAGCTGGATTGTTAATGGTTCGAAAATCTTTATCACCAATGGATTGAACTCGGATGCAACCATTGTGTTTTGCAAGACCAATCCCGATGCAGGGCACCGCGGTTTCAGCCTCATTGTTGTTGAAGATGGCATGGAAGGTTTTAAGCGCGGCCGCAAGCTCAAGAAAATTGGCATGGCAGGCCAAGACACCGCAGAACTCTTCTTTGAAGATGTGCGCGTACCAGCTGCAAATCTCTTGGGCGAAGAAGGCCAAGGTTTTTACTACTTGATGATGAATCTTGGTGTTGAGCGATTAGCCATTGCCTTGGCTGCGCTTTCCCAGGCACGTCA
>WLOE01000065.1 GCA_009699465.1 Actinomycetota bacterium
CAGCAATGGAAGCTGGAACAGACTAATTCAGTCATTCGTTTTCATCAGTGCGCGGACCATGTTCAAGCTTCACGGCTAAGGCTGCACGCACACCATCATCATTTCGTGGCAACTGCATTTCATGGAACGCCTCAATGAGCGCCTCCGGATTATCTTGCCATTGCTCATAGTTCAACAGATGCGCTTGCTGCGCGCCAAGGATTGTGTTCAAGTCATGTGTTGCGTCAACAAGCCAATCCCGTGACTGTGTTAACGCTGCTATCGGATCTTCATGATTGGGCCACCAGCCACTGAGAGCTGCATCTTCTGGTTCGCGCACATTGATGACATAGGTGATGCCAGGAAAAAGCTTGTTCAAAAAAAGCAGGTAGGACAACATCACTTCGTAGCTTTCAAAATGACCGGGCTCGTACCGCACTTCCTTAAACCCCACCACTACCGAATCCTTACTCGGCTGAAAAATCTGATCAACTACATGGCGGCGTTGATCATCAAGGACAGCCTGCGCATTGAGTTTGGCGGAACCAAACCAAGGATGACGTGAGCGCTTGGCATGGTGACGATCTGCAGTTTCGGCAATGGCTTGGACATATGTCTCCAGCCCTCGAAGGGCTGAGTAGTTCTCCCCACGAATAAGCACCCCAGGAAGGGTGTTCAGTGCTGACTGCAATGCCGTGCTGCCGGTTCGCCCATAGGTGACCACCGTGAGGTATCTCAGCGGTTGTTGGCGTTTCCCGAACATGGGTCAAGCGTAGGGCTCACCCTGATGTCAACCCCGGGCACCAGCGTTATCCCTAAAAATCTGTACCAATTACCTTTTTGTCGGATTTTTGGGTGACAATTGCACCATGGTGATGAAACAACGGCGTCAAGCTTTTGGCTTCATCACGACTGCTGCTGCTGCCTTCATTTCTTCGGTCGCACTTGTACTTGTCGCTGGCTTTTCCGGAGCCAATGCAACCACCGATAGCGCAACCCCCTCTGCCACCAGTTCCAGTACACCTTCGGCTACTGGAGCACCCGATGCCAGCATTCCGCCCGGGCAGGATCGCTACCTCGTCACCACTTCACCTTCTGCTACGCAGGCCATCGCCTCGCAAGTTACTGATGCTGGTGGATTCGTCACAGCGCAATACGACAAATCTATGACCGGGTTCGTCGCGACGATGACTGCACAAACAGCAACAACTCTTGCACAAACGGCAGGTGTCAAATTTGTCGAGCGCGATGGCGTAGTGCAGGCATCAGCGCGAGCCTTATCTACCGCTAATGACAATGTTGCCGGTGGAGCTGTCGTGTCCGATCTTGGTTGCCTGACCAACTCATTACCAGCAGGCGATGACATCAGCTCGGGATCTATTTCCTTTGGGATGTCAGCCAACTGGTTTGGCACCTCTTACACCAAACTTTTCGTGAATAACAATGGCGGCATTGCCTTTGACGACGGTCGCGGAGCCTTCACGGACTACACCCACAACATCACAACATCAACGCGACCAATCATTTTGCCCATGGGCACCGACGTTGACACCACACTCTCCACCAAGCGCGTGACGTACGGCCCGTTAACCGACACCATCGGTGGACATGCAGGTTTTTGTGTGAACTACGTACAGGTCGGGCATTATGGCAACGTCGCCACGCAGCCATACACATCCCAACTCATACTCGTTGACCGCTCTGATCGCCGAGCAGGTGACATCGACATCATCTTCAACTACAACACGATGAGTGCGGCAATGTCTTCGTATCCATTAGAAGTGGGGTACGCCAACCCAACCGATCGCACGAAGAGTTTTCGGATGACCGGTAGTAACACAGCAAGCACCCTGCTCGATGGTGGGTCTGCGGCCCTGAACACGAATAAGACTGACCTCATTGAATCCAGTGCCTCGGTGTACACCTCAAAGAATGGGCGCTATGCCTACGGCATCACCAATAGCGCAGCACCAACAGCAACACCAACGCCTTCGAACACACCAACGCCTACCGCTACCCCAACCGCGGGTTGCCTTACCCCTGTGCCAGCAGGAACCCAAGGCTGTGCAACGTGGGGCTTAGATCGCATTGATCAACTCACTGCGAACTTAGATGGCTTATTTACTCCTGCTGGCACGGGCAGCGGTGTTGTTGCGTATGTCGTTGATACCGGAATTTATGCCGCACACAGCGACTTCACCGGTCGAATAAGCAGTGGCTATACCGCCATCAGCGATGGCAATGGCACCAATGACTGCAACGGACATGGCACGCACGTAGCAGGCACGATCGGTGGCACTACCTATGGCGTCGCAAAGCAGGTAACACTGGTACCTGTGCGCGTCTTGGGTTGCACTGGCTCTGGATCAACAAGTGGAGTGATTGCTGGTATCGATTGGGCAATCACACATCACGCCTCGGGGCCCGCAGTGCTCAACATGAGCCTTGGTGGTGGCTACAGCAAGACGCTGAACGATGCCGTGGTGGCTGCTGTCGCTGATGGCATCACCGTGGTTGTCGCTGCAGGCAATAGCTCGGTTAATGCTTGTGATAGCAGCCCTGCAAGTGAAGCTACCGCTATCACCGTGGGTGCAACCAGCAGCAGCGATGCACGAGCAAGTTTCTCTAACTACGGATCATGCGTAGACCTGTTTGCCCCTGGGGTAGCTATCACCAGTGCTGGTATTTCCGGTACAACGTCTGCATCAACGTTTTCCGGTACGTCAATGGCGTCACCACATGTTGCAGGCGCTGCAGCCGTGTACTTAGGGCTACGCAGTTCAGCGACACCAGCCCAGGTTTCCAGTGGTCTCCTGGCCGCAGCGACTCAAGGAGTGGTCACCGATGCACTCAGCGCAAATAGCGGCTTGCTTTACGCACGCAGCTTTGCCGGTCTATCGGCCACAGCAACTCCTTCAGCCTCGGCCTCGGCATCAACTACCGCACCGGTGAGTTCTGGCGGTGGCGGCGGTGGCGGCGGTGGCGGCGGCGGTGGCGGCGGTGGCGGTGGTGATGCTGGGCCAGTGGTTGTCGCACCAAAGCCTGCAGTCACTCCGAGCACGACCCCAACGACTCCAGCAATTGTTGTGCCTATTGCGCCCACGGCACCTGGTCAGGTTGGAATCCTCAATTCCTCCAGCGCAACGACGCTCAAGGTGATCGTGCCCACGCAAACGTTGGCTGCTAACGGAACTCTGGTCGTGGCGCTGAAGGTTGCTGCTCCCCCTGCCGGAATCAAGGTGTATCTGCGTGCCAATGGAAAGCTCTTTGGCCCTGGAGTGGTGTCGAGTAAGGGAACGATCTCGTTTGCTGGGATTCCCAATATTTCAAAGAAGTACGAACTTGTGCAGAAGCGCGGAACGACAACGCTCAAGGTGACGACAACGGTCTCAGTCGTTGCGAAGAAACGCTAGAAGCGCAAGCGCGCCCGGTTGGCAGCCACAACGCGATATCCCAACTCGGTAAGGCTGCGAATTCCTGGCAACCGCATCGCACTGCCGAGCACTCGCCAGGGCTGCCCACATCCCTGCAAGCATCGAGCAATGGCAGCACCCCCAGAGGCGTGAAGGGTGCCATCAACCCACTGCACGCGTTGCTGGCATTGAGCTGCTGTTAACGCGAGTGATGCAAGATCGGCTTCTTGCCAGGCAATGGTGTCGAGCTCGGTTTTTGCGTGCTTGCGTAACCACTCAACTCGTCGGCGGCAAAAACCGCATTCGCCATCGAAAATTACTACGGCCATGACTTAACGCAATACGGTAGGTACATCGGTGCTCGCACACACAGCACGCCAGATCTCTTTTGTTTCTACACCCTTATCAATGGCTTGCAGCACAGTGCAACCAATGGTGGGTAAAACGAAATCCCGAGCCCAGGATTTTGCGTACACAGACCCAAAGACCTCGTCCATGCGTTCCCAGAAATCTGTCAGACGCATGAGTCTTAAACAGGCACTGCAATTTTGGTCGCTCGATCAAAATCGAGCTTCATTGGGTTTTCAGCCTCAACGATATGTGCGGTCACCGAAGTGAGCACATCGGCAATTGAGATCTCCAATGCGCCGCAAATAGCTCCCAGGAGCTCACTTGAGGCTTCTTTTTGCCCGCGCTCAACCTCAGAGAGGTAGCCCAAGGACACTGCGGCTGCAGCTGATACATCGCGAAGAGTGCGGCCCTGATCTTGCCGGCGGCGGCGCAACTCATCCCCAATCACTTCACGTAGGACGATCATGTTGCCTCCTTTCGCTCAACGCTGGGTGCCTCGAGTTAGCACTCAACCCTGCTGACTGCTAACTGTAACGCACACCCTGTGCCAGATATTCCCGAACGGGGTCAATTAGCTCAGCGTGGTCAAAAGTTCGCAGCCAAGAGCAATCACCGAGCTGGCAGCCAGGTCCCGCACCTGTCCTCGATCCCCTTGCACCTGGACATATTTGGTCACAGTGGTGTGGCTTGGCGCATGATGAACCGCCAGCCAGAAGGATCCCGGTGGCTGGCCGTCTAGTGGATCGGGCCCTGCCACCCCGGTGGTTGCCAGTCCGATATCCGCCCCGAGCACCCGGGTTGCCGAAATTGCCATTTGGGTGACGACAGCTTCGCTCACGACGTGCTCCAGGAGTGATTCAGCTAAGCCCAGAACCGAATGCTTGATGTCGGTGGCATAGGCCACAACTCCACCGCGAAGGACTGCGGAAGCGCCAGGAACCTCTGCGAGTTTGGACGCTACGAGCCCGGCTGTAAGCGATTCCGCGGTACCTATGGTTAACCCGCGTGACGTACACAGCGCAATGAGATCATTCTGCATTGGGTTATCCATTCGATGAGCGACGCAGTTTGAGTGCGCGCATGACGTAATCGAATCCGGTAATTAAGGTCAGCAGGACAGCAATAGCCATCACACCTTCAGCGACGTTGTTCCACCAAACAAGATTTTCTGGCACATAGAGATACATGCTGATGGCGATGATCTGCGCCATCGTTTTCGCTTTGCCGCCTCGCGACGCGGGGATTACTCCAAATTTGAGCACCCACATACGCAAGAAGGTAACTCCAAGCTCGCGCACCAAGATCACGATGGTGATCCACCAGGCAAGGTCATTCATGATTGACAAGCCAATAAGCGCGGTACCAATGAGCGCTTTATCTGCGATGGGGTCGGCAAGTTTTCCAAAAGAGGTGATCTCACCACGTTTACGCGCGATCGCTCCATCGAGAAGATCAGTGAAGGCCGCCAAGAGAAACACCACTGTTGCCCATGCTCGGGCATCGCTCGTGTCAAGAGCTAACAGCCAAATAAGGATAGGAACAGCCAGCAGGCGCAGGGCCGTCAATGAGTTTGGGATATTGAGGATTTTGTCATTCGCAACCGGGAGCATTGCGTGATCAATGGGTGCGGGCTTCATGCCAGCTCTGCGATCAGGTCAACGCCATCAACATCAACAACTACCGCGGTGACAACATCACCGATTGAAACTTCACCTTCCTCGACGGGAATGAAAGTTTCCGCATCATCAGGACCTTGGTGGCCGGCATGTCCTACCGCAACTAGGCCGCCATTTTCGTCTTCATCAAAACGCTCAATAATGACCTCAACGGTGCTTTCGATTCGATCTTCTGCTCGTTGGGCCATGACTTCATCAGCCATCGCAGTGATGCGCTCAACCCGGGCACGAATCACATCACCATCGACTTTGTCGGTCATGGTGAGTGCTTCGGTGCCATCTTCATCGCTGTAACCAAATACACCAATGGCATCAAGGCGAGCTTTCTGCAAGAACTGCGCCAACTCTTCTACATCATCTTCAGTTTCACCGGGGAAACCAACGATGACGTTACTGCGAATACCGGCTTCTGGTTCAAGATCGCGAATGCGTTCTATCAAACCAAGAAAGGCTTCGGTCCCGCCAAAGCGACGCATCCGACGAAGCACACTCGCGCTGGCATGTTGGAAGGACAGATCGAAGTACGGGGCAACCTGATCGGTTTCTGCCATGACCTCAATGAGACCTGGTCGAATTTCTGCAGGCTGGAGGTACGCAACCCGAAGACGAGTGATGCCACTTTGCTCAGCGAGCTTTGGCAAGACTGATTCGAGCATTCGCAGATCGCCCAAATCTTTGCCATAGGAAGTGGAGTTCTCGCTGACGAGCACGACTTCTTTTACTCCTGTGCGTACGAGTTCACTGATCTCTGCCAGTACTTCAGCAGGGGTTCGCGACACAAACGAACCGCGGAAGGTTGGGATGGCACAAAAGGCACAGCGACGATCGCAGCCTGAAGCCAACTTCACTGACGCGACAGGGCCAAGTTCCAGGCGAACACGAGGAGCGGCAACATCGCCGTGTCCGGGGACATGCACGCTTGAGTCATCGCGATCAACGGGTGCAATCGGCAGGATCAAACGACGATCTGATGGTGTGTGTGCTTCGGGTCGCTCACCTTGCACAATACGAAGGAGTCGATCAGCGATATCTGGATAATCATCGAAACCCAATACGGCATCGGCTTCGGGTAATTCTGCTGCAAGTTCCTTGCCATAACGCTCAGATAAACAGCCCACCGCAACAACAGCTTGGGTCTTGCCACTGGATTTCAGATCAGAGGCAGCAAGAATCGCGTCGATTGAATCCTTTTTGGCGACATCGACGAAGCCACAAGTGTTCACGAGTACAGCATCAGCCTGCTCTGCATCTTGAACCAGATCCCAGCCCTGTGCTGCTAGACGCCCAGCTAACTCCTCAGAGTCCACTTCATTACGGGCGCAACCAAGGGTGACGATTGCTACTGAGGGGCGAGACACCCCAGAAGTCTAGTTGTCTGGCGCTCACACTCACTCTGAGCCATGCAGGCCCGACTCAACCTCAACAGCAAAGGCATCAACCAGCGCTTCTGGATCAAGATTGAGCAACGGCGCGATCGCGCGTAACTGACCTCGCGCATAGACGAAACCGCCACAATGACTGAAATCGCCAGATTCCATGGCGGCCAAGATCGTTGCGCGCAACTTGCACTTATCGGCGAGTTCATCAAGCGAAAGCCCTGCCGCAACTCGCGCGTCAAAGAGGGTGGTGCCAACGTTCATGCCAGACCCCTCTCATGCGTGTGCTTGGACTGTAGTCAATTCCCGCGCTCGCTCATAGATGAAACCACGCAAAGACACGCAATGTCCATGTAACTGTGGACATCTCCAGTATCAGTGGATGTTATTCACCTCTGAGCATGGCAATAGTGCCCGGTAGATCATCTGGCTTCAAGAGCACTTCACGGGCCTTTGACCCTTCACTTGGCCCAACAATGCCCCGCGATTCCATCAGGTCCATCAAGCGACCCGCTTTGGCGAACCCGATGCGCAATTTGCGTTGCAGCATCGATGTTGAACCGAACTGCGTTGACACCACTAATTCAACGGCTTGGAGTAACTCATCAAGATCGTCACCAATATCTGCATCGACTTCCTTCATGGCAACAGCCGGTGCAGTGACTTCATCGATGAACTCTGCTTCACCTTGCGCCTTGCAGTGATTCACAATGGCACGGATCTCTGCTTCAGAAACAAAGGCTCCTTGGATACGCATGGACTTACTTGCGCCCATTGGCATGAATAAGCCATCACCTTGACCCACGAGTTTTTCTGCGCCAGGTTGATCAAGGATCACCCGAGAGTCAGTAACACTTGAGGTTGCGAAAGCAAGACGACTTGGCACGTTGGCTTTAATTAAACCGGTGACTACGTCAACACTTGGACGCTGGGTTGCAATGACCAAGTGGATACCCGCAGCACGAGCCAGCTGAGTGATACGCACGATGGAATCTTCAACATCGCGAGGAGCAACCATCATCAGGTCAGCAAGTTCATCAACAACAACGAGCAAGTAAGGGTACGGCGCAAGATTGCGTTCGCTCCCTGCAGGCAGTGTGAGCTTTCCTGATTTCACTGCCTTGTTGAAGTCATCAATATGACGGAAACCAAAGTGTGAAAGATCGTCATAGCGACGATCCATTTCCTTGACCACCCAGGTAAGCGCATCCGCGGCCTTCTTGGGGTTCGTGATGATTGGTGTGATGAGGTGAGGAACACCTTCATAGGCGGTGAGCTCAACACGCTTAGGGTCAACCAGAATCAGGCGAACCTCTTCAGGGGTTGCCCGCATGAGGATCGAAGTGATCAATGAGTTGATACAACTTGATTTACCAGCACCTGTTGCGCCCGCGACCAAGATGTGAGGCATCTTGGCCAGGTTGGCAACGACATAACCACCCTCAACATCTTTACCAAGGGCCGCAATCATTGGATGGATATCCCCTGTTGCCGCCTTGCTTCGCAGCACATCGCCAAGGGCCACCAATTCACGATCGGTGTTTGGAATTTCGATACCGATGGCCTTCTTACCAGGGATTGGGCTCAGGATTCGTACATCTGCACTTGCTACTGCGTACGCGATGTTTTTGCTGAGCGCAGTAACGCGTTCAACCTTGACACTTGGCCCAAGTTCGATTTCATATCGTGTGACTGTTGGTCCACGCATGAAGCCGGCAACCGTGGCATCAATACCGAATTGCTCTAACACTTCTGTGAGTGCGGCAACTACTTGGTCATTTGCCTTGGTGGCAGCTTTTGGTGCGGGCCCATTTTTCAACATAGTGGCCGGAGGTAGCACGTACTTCGTCTTGCGCAGCTTGGCGCGTGGAATCGAAGGCGCTGATGCAACTGCTGCCGCTGCGGCATGTATCGCAATGGTTTCATGGCGAGCTGGGTGCGCATCAACGGCAATTGCCTGTGTTGCATTCAGATCTTGATCAGTTGCCGATCCCGCTGCAGCAATGCCGGACA
>WLOE01000066.1 GCA_009699465.1 Actinomycetota bacterium
TCCATCTGCGTTATGACTCATTGCCCCCACCCACGTTTTTTAAGCATCCAGTGGTGGTCACCCTAGTGATCCATGATGACCGGCCTCAAGGATCTTTTGGCACGGATGCGCTGCTATCCATCTCGGTCCCACTTTGCGCATGTATGGATGGACTGGAATTGCTGGCCATAACGCTGACGTGAGCGCGAACAGTGCGAAATTGAGATCACTTAGATCAATCTGAAGCGGCCTCGAAGGCCCCGGCCGTCCTGCCCCCACCGATAGTCCAGATGGCCACTGTCCACACTTCGGCAATCTGAACGGTGGTTTGCTGGTATCCGAGCAAAGTCCTTGGTGATGGTCGGTGATGAACTTCCGACTTCGACTACTTTGTAAAACCGTTGGTACTACTAGCCTTCTAGTGCGCCGCGAGGGACTTGAACCCCCAACCCGCTGATTAAGAGTCAGCTGCTCTGCCAGTTGAGCTAGCGGCGCGTATTGCGGGCGAAACTATAACAGCCTAGGCAGTTGCCGATTTGGCTGCCTCAAGGATCGCTTGCGCTAACTGATCCTGACCAGCTGGATTTGGGTGGAACGCAGCGCCCAGCATTTGGCCACCGAGTTGAACACCGAAGACCCAAGCCTGTGATCCAGCACAGATTCCATGACCAATGGATGAGTCGCCAGATCGCGTCCAGGTTCCCGTGACCGGTTTCCAACCCAAGGCGGCGGTGTTACTGATCTGCTGGTTGAGGGAAGAGGCGATCGGCAGCGTGATAGTGCCTTGGTTCGAGGTTCGGTAGGCCACCGACGGTGGCGGTGTCGGATTCAGCATCGATGTTCGCGCCCATGTGAAATCTTCGGCACTCATCGTTAAATAACTGCAGATCGCTCCGTTGCTGTTACGTGCAATGTCTGGATAGAGCGCAGGTAACACAGCCGCTGTTGGGGCGAGTGTCGGTGCATTCGCACAGGTTCGCCCAGCAAGGCAATTGGCAACATCTGCGTAGGCCTTCGGCAGCTTGGAGATTTGATCAGTCACACCAGCGTTGAGAGTTGGGTAACTTTGCAATGGGCCAGCGCCGGGTTTACTGATCGGACAGTTTGCGTTAGAGAAGCAAGCGCTGAGTACGGTTCCAAAACCGATGTCATTGCCGCCAATGGAAAGTGACACAACATCAACTTGTTGGTCTCCAAGAATGGTTTTCGCTAACGCCACCTGTGATTGGCTGGTTCCACCTTGCGTTCCCAAGATTCCTTGACGAATCGTTGCGCCGCTGCATGACACATCAACAAGCGTTACCGATGTTTGCGTCGATGTCTTTTCAAGTGCGAGAGCAGCCTTTGCGGGGCCTCCTTGAACACTGCGATGACAACCGGCTTCATCCCAGTAGGGACGGAAAGTAGCAAAGAGTCCACCTTGATTAATCCAAGCGTTCACGTTTCGCGGGTTACCTTCGCCAGATGCATAGGAGTCGCCCATGACCAAGAACACGATGTTCTTCACTTGCGCCGGAAGATCAACAGATTGTTGTGTTGCGCCACTGGTAACGGTCAACGTAAATGTATATGAACCCTCGGGCAGGGTTACCCGACTGTGACAGGTCTTCGCAGAAAGTTGTTTCTTTGCAAGCGTGGTGACTGCTTGGTTTGAGAGGTTCTTGATCGACCATTGATACGACGAGCCCAGTGAGGCACAAGCGTTGAGTGTCACTGGAAAGCCAGCAGGGGAGAGGTACCAAGAAGTCGTCCCACCGATGAGACGTTCATTTGGTTGCGCAATGTGATTGCCTGCGCCGACCATTTGAGTTGAAGGCACCAATGAAAGTGCGCCTGACTTAGGTACGCCGCCGTCACCATCTATGACGCCGTCGTTATTCACGTCTTTGGTCATATCGACCATGGTCCATGACCCACGAGCCGTAGCAGCAGGTGCAGCGAAGGCAGGTGAATTCAGTCCCCAGGCCAGTAGGCCAACGAGAGCGATCAAGAGCCAGCGCTTAGACAACATATGGGCAGTGTCTGCAGTTATTGGCGCAGCACTTACCGCGAGCCAGATGGGCCGAAGCGGTCATCACGAAGAGCCCAGTGGTGGGATCGAGGTAGCCGGCCTCCCCCCGCTCGACGGCAGCGCCGTGACAGAGGATGATTTCGTCATAGTGCGGATGATCCGGTGGCAACCGATCATGATGTGGCTGCGTCACAGGGCGAGACGAGGCAGACATACCGAGGATTATGCAGGAGGTACACGTGCGAACGATTGAACACTGGATTGATGGCTCATTTACCCATGCCGTTGGTTCGGCAACCTCGCCAGTCTTCAATCCCGCTACTGGGCAGCAGCAGGCACAGGTAGCTCTGGGCACTTCGACTGATGTTGACGCTGCCGTTCAGAGCGCCACTCGCGCTTTCCAGGAATGGGGTCAGTCTTCGTTAAGCCGGCGTACCAAGGTCCTCTTTGCTTTCCGTGAACTCGTGAATGCGCGCGCCCAAGAGCTCGCTGAACTCATTACCGACGAGCACGGCAAAGTGCTGTCAGATGCACTTGGTGAAGTACAGCGCGGCTTAGAAGTCGTTGAGTACGCGTGTGGAATTCCGCAGGTGCTCAAGGGAGAGTTCTCTGATCAAGTATCTGCTGATGTTGATAGTTATTCCTATCGAGAGCCACTGGGCGTCGTCGCTGGAATTACGCCATTTAATTTTCCCGCGATGGTTCCCATGTGGATGTTCCCGATTGCTATCGCGGCGGGCAATACATTCATTTTGAAACCGAGTGAGCGTGATCCATCGGCTTCGCTCTTACTGGCTCGACTGTGGCAAGAAGCTGGGTTACCCGATGGTGTCTTTAATGTGGTGCAAGGTGATGCGGCTACTGTGAATGCAATCTTGGATCACCCGGGCATCGCGGCTGTCTCTTTTGTCGGTTCAACATCTATCGCTCGCCATATTCATGCACGGGCAACGGCTTCCGGGAAACGTGTACAAGCGCTCGGCGGAGCAAAAAACCATGCAGTAGTGCTTCCTGATGCCGATCTTGAATTCGCTTCAACGCATTTGATCGCAGCTGCTTTCGGTTCTGCAGGTGAGCGATGCATGGCAATTTCTGTCGCTGTGGCAGTCGGTAATGCTGCTGATGGGTTAGTGAATATTCTCGAAGCTCAAGCTCGGGCCATTAATGTCGGTTCAGGTCGCGATGCCGGAATAGATATGGGTCCGGTAGTCACTGAACAGGCAAAGCAACGCATTGTTGATCTCATTGGGTCGGCGCAACGACAGGGTGCAGAAATCCGCGTCGATGGTCGTGGAATACAGGTGCCTGGTTTTGAATCAGGATTTTTTGTCGGCCCGACGCTCATTGATGGTGTCGAAGCCAGCATGGATGTGTATCAACAAGAAGTTTTTGGACCGGTGCTTGCACTCGTTCGGGTGAAGAGCCTTGATGATGCCATCGCGTTCATTAATGCCAATCCGTATGGAAATGGCACGGCAGTATTCACGAATAGTGGAGCGGCTGCTCGTACATTTATTCGCGGGGTTCAGGTAGGAATGGTTGGCGTGAATGTGCCAGTGCCTGTCCCAATGGCTTATCACTCATTTGGTGGCTGGAAAGATTCGCTCATTGGTGAGCATCACATGCATGGACCTGAAGGTGTGCACTTCTACACCCGCGGGAAAGTTGTCACCGCGCGCTGGCCGCACGATTCCTCAGGGGCCTCCTTTGATATGCCGACTGCGCGATAGATACTTAACCCATGTCCACTGAAGTGATGAATGAAGGCGTGGAGTTCGCGCCAATCGCGAAGCGAGCACGCCATATTGGCGCATTCAGTGAGATGTTGATTTCTTCAATCTTGGCGCTTGTGGCTTCGCTGGTACTTTCCGCAGAAGCCATCACTCTGGCTGCAAATCCAAACGCTGTGTTCTCGTGTGACATCAGCGCCAAGATTTCCTGCAGTGTAGTTGGCGCATCATGGCAGGCTTCGCTACTTGGCTTTCCGAATGCTTTTCTTGGATTAATAGCTGAACCGGTCGTGATCACGATTGCGTTGGCATCCATCGCTGGAGTGGTTTTCCCCCGCTGGTTCATGAATGCCGCATGGGTGGTTTACACAGCCGGCCTGCTCTTTGCATATTGGTTGCTCTACGAGGCATATTTCAATATCGGCGCTCTTTGCCCATGGTGCTTACTCGTGACCGTAACCACCACCATGGTGTTTGCGTCAATGACGCGAGTCAACATCTATCGCAATACCTTTGGCTTTAGCGAAGGTTTACACGCCCGACTGACTCGCTGGCTAGACGCCTGGATTGATCAATACGTTGTAGTAGTGGTATTTGTGATAATCGGCGCAATGATTGTGGTTCGCTACATCTAGTGATGTTTAGTTCGAGTTCTGATTTATTCACATTTCGCAAAATGAGTGATCTGTAAGGTTTTACGCAGTAGCGATTTTCGGAAGCATTTGTGCTGCTAGCCATGCCACTCCGGCGTCAAGTGCTGGAGTGGAATTCGAAGTCACCACAATTTCAACTCGTGGCATTGTTGCGTGGAAGTTTGGATATGAGCCAAGGCGTACATCTGGGTGTTGCTCTTCGAACGCGTGAAGCACCTCAAGGATTTGGTCTTCGGTTGTTTCAAAGGTCAATGTTCGCGAGGAGATAGTTGTTCCGGTTACAGGCAGATCAAGCACCGCGAACATGCTGCGCATCTCTGTTGGTACACCAGGTAGCACGACAACGTTTTTGATGCGAAAACCTGGGGTGCCACCGCATGGTGAGTAAATAGGAGTTGCGCCCTTTGGGAAGGTTGCTACCTTGCGAGCAAGATCAGGAGTTGCCCACGCGCACAAGCTGCTCATCTCTGCCGCCACTGCCTCATGCACTTCAAGTTCACAGTTAAATGCGCGAGCCACTGCATTACGCGTGATGTCATCGGGCGTAAACCCAAGCCCGCCACTGACTAACACCACATCACTGGATCGGGCAGCCATGGTGAGCAGATCAACGATCAGCGCTTCTTCATCGGGACCAGTGATGTTGATTCGTGGCCAGTAGCCCTGCGCAATGAGTTGTTGCGATAGCCACATGCAGTTTTCGTTAGCGATGCGCCCTTCAACAATTTCGTTGCCAATAGTGACGACTGCTGCCGTGCGGCGAGAACTGGTCATGCTGGTCTCGCAAACACCGCTGTCAGGTGAGTCTGAACAAAGAGCAACAGGCCCTCGCGACTGCCGGTTGGGATCGGAAGGCTTTGAGTGACGTAGAGGTACATCCAGCGATTGACCAGCAAAAGCAAAAGACGAATCTGTTCGAGGGGGTCAGTGATTTTCGGGGTGAAGCCAGCGGCCAACCATCCATCAAGGGCATTGCGAGCCGTGGCTTCTTGCACATGCAAGAACTCCTGCGCGACTTCGGTATGCAGCATGACCAAAGTAACCAGCATCGCGTCTTCTCGGAATTGAGTTTCCAGGGCAAGGAGCCACTGGTGCAGTGATGCTGGATCAAATGGATCAGTGCGCCCCAAGGCTGAGACCGAGGCATTGAGCTCCACTGTTTCAGCCACGGCGATCGCGATGGCGATGTCAGATTTACTGGTGAAATGTGTGTAAAAGGTAGTGCGTCCCGCATTTGCTCGTTCAGTGATCTCTTCAACGGTAGCCGCGTCAAAACCTTTTTCAGTGAAAATTTCCAAGCCTGCATCCATCAGGCGTCTGCGGGTGAGCTCCTTTTGGGCTTCGCGAATGGGTCCGCGCTGAGGTGTTCGAGCTGCCGCTATTCCAGCGATATTGGAAGGAAGAGTGCTCATGTGGGCAATTCCTTCCATTTTCTTTGGGTCAAACCATTGACAACGCGTGCGCTAGATCATACATTCCATTCACTCAATGAACAAGTGTCGGCGAAAAAATATTTACCGAGATTCGTTCAGATACCTGAGCTGGTCCAAAGGGAGTTGAGCACGTGTCTATTGCTGCATTGCAATTGTCCGATACGCCCATGTCCAGCGACCTTGGAAATAAGTCTGTGATGGGCCGTGGCCTGTTCATTATGGAAACCCTGAGCCACAGTTCAAACGGCATGAGTTACGCGGAAATTTCTCGCGCGACGACCTTGCCTAAGTCAACTGTGCACCGCATCGTGGGCCAGCTCATTGATTTAGGTTTGGTTGCCCGTTCACGCGGAGGGTTTATCTTGGGCCTTCGTGTTTTTGAATGGGGAAGTAAAGCAGGAGGTAATGTCCCGCTGCGTCAAGCCGCAATGCCGCAATTGGTAGCGCTCAGTAATGAGTTCGGCGAAACCGTTCACCTTGGAGTATTGGATGGCAACGATGTCGTCTACTTGGAAAAGCTTGAACCAAACACCGGGGTGAAATGTCCAACTCAGGTGGGTGACCGCCTACGAGCTCACAAGACTGCACTTGGCAAAACAATGCTGGCGTTCAAGCAAGGAAATGGCCAGAAGGATTCCCCATTTAGCATTGAACGCGAAGAAACCTTTCGTGGCTTGTGCTGTATCGCATCACCAATTCTTGATCGCAGGTTGCGTCCAGTTGGCGCTATCTCGATCAGCGTTCCAGCCGATCGTTTTACTGTGGAGAAGTTTGCACCGCAGGTTCGCCTTGCTGCTGAAAAAACGGCACGACAGTTACTAGGTACTACACGTCAGGAACAGCACTAACCGCTTGACCCGCAACACTCAATCACCATCGAATTAGGAGATACCGGCATGTCGAAGCCAACTGGCCGCATGAAGTTCGGAACATTCATTTCCCCAGTGCACTCAAGCCGCAAGAGCCCAACGCTCGCGCTCCAACGCGATGTTGAGCTTATTGAGCACATGGATCGCCTTGGTTTCGATGAAGCTTGGATGGGTGAACATCACTCAACAGGCTGGGAATTCGTTGCGTCTCCCGATGTATTCCTTTCGTACGTGGCTGCACGTACTACGCGAATCAAGCTTGGTGCTGGTGTTGTTTCGCTTCCTTACCACCACCCATTCAACGTGGCTGAGCGCTTCATGATGCTTGACCACCTTTCACATGGCCGCATCATGTTGGGTGTCGGACCAGGCGCACTCCCATATGACGCAGAAGCCATGGGTATCAGCACGTTGAACACGCGCGAGATGATGGAGCAGTCCGTTGAAGCCATCATGGCGCTGATTCGTGGCGAACGCGTCACGATGAAGACTGACTGGTTCGAACTCAATGGCGCTGCGCTTCAGCTGAAGCCATACAACGGCAAAGACATTGACGTTGCGATCGCAGCAACGATCTCGCCAAATGGCCCACGCCTGGCAGGTCGCCTCGGCGCAACGTTGTTGTCCATGAATGCAACCCAGCAAGCAGGATTCAACGTGCTTGCCGAGCACTGGGACATCATGGAAGAGCAGGCAGAGCGTTATGGCACTCCTGTTTCCCGTGACCAGTGGCGCATGGTTGGCCCGATGTACATAGCCGAAACTGAAGAGCAGGCCTACGCAGATGTGGAACAGGGCATCCAAGAGTGGGCCTACTACATGAAAGACGTCAGCACCCTGCCAATTCTTCCCGCATCAGGTTTAGTTGATGGTTCATGGGCCAAGACGTTAGTTGCGTCAGGCTTCGCCATCATTGGCACTCCACAAATGGCCATTGCGCAAATTGAGCGCCTGTACGAACAAGCTGGTGGCTTCGGCACCTACTTGCTTTGGGCACATGAGTGGGCCAATCGTGTGAACACTTTGAAGTCTTATGAACTGTTCGCCAACGAAGTGATTCCGCACTTCACGGGAAGTACAGAGTGGATGATCAAGGCAGAGGAATATGCCATTCAGCGCCGCCCGGACCTCACTCCTGGCGTGGCTGCAGCACGCGAGAAGGCTCGTCAACAGTTTGCTGATGAGCGCGCTGCTGATCCGAACTACAAGCCAAAGAGCGGCGAGTAGGTTTTTCAATGAAGTTTGGGGTATCTCGAGTTCCAACGGGTAAGGGTGCATCTGACCCTGACTACGTTGCGCAGCTTGGTGCCATCGCTGAGGCTCGCGGTTGTGAGTCCCTGTGGATGGTGGAACATGTGGTGGTTCCTGCCTCGTACAACTCTGTCTACCCATTCGATTCCAGTGGAAGAATGGGTCTTACCGGCAACGATGATCTCCCTGATCCGATCGTGTGGATGAGCTATCTCGCAGCGTCTACAAGCAAGATCAAACTTGCGACGGGAGTTGTGATTCTGCCCATTCGCAATCCAGTTGTGCTTGCCAAGCAAATGGCAACCTTGGACCGACTTTCCAATGGGCGCATCATTCTTGGCTTAGGTCTTGGGTGGCTTTCAGAAGAATTCGATGCCGTGGGCGTCCCGTTCGCACGACGAGGTGCTCGCGCAGATGAATATCTCGAAGCGATGACTGCGCTCTGGTCACAATCACCGGCCACGTTCAAAGGTGAATTTGTCAACTTCGAAAACATGTATTGCACGCCACAACCAGAGTCGCAGTCGATTCCGTTGGTGATCGGTGGAATTTCTGAGGCTGCAGTACGTCGAGCAGTGCGGTTCGGTGCGGGCATGCATCTCATGCGTTCAAGTGCTGATGAAGTGCGCAAGGTTAAGCAACGGATCGCAGATGAATGCGAACGCACTGGTAAAAATCCAAGTGATATTGAAATCACGATGGTTGCGCCAGCAAGCGTTGAGCAATTGCAAGAGCTCAATGACATTGGCGTCGATCGGGTATTTCTTTCAGTTTGGGACGGCGACCTCAATGCCTTCTCTGACCGGATTGAGGATTACCAAGCAAATGTGTTGTCAGGACTTAGCGCA
>WLOE01000067.1 GCA_009699465.1 Actinomycetota bacterium
ATCATGAAATGAGCGCATCAGAGGCAGCAGTGATTACTGGAAGTGAATGCACCCAGCACTTTGTGCACGCAGGAATGGTTGGTTGGCAGGGCCACAAGATGAGTAAGTCACGAGGCAACTTGGTGTTTGTATCCCAGCTGCGACACAGTGGTGTTGACCCAATGGCCATTCGCATGGCGTTGGTATCTCATCATTACCGCACCGACTGGGCCTGGACACCGCACGGACTTGAAGGCGCTAAGGATCGCCTGAGTATTTGGCGTCAAGCTGCGATGAGTGAGCAGGCGCCGCAGTTCGAGCCTTTTCTGGAGAAGATGCGCGAGCATCTTGCCAATGATTTGCGTACACCTGAAGTTCTTGATGTGGTGGACACTTGGGCCTTGAGCGCCACGAACAACGAAGGTGAATCCGCAACCGCGTCGAGTTTGATGCGTGAAAGCGTTGACGCGTTGTTAGGAATTAAGCTTTAGTCGGCTTTCTTCTCAACGTGTCCACCGAATTCCTTGCGCATTGCTGAAAGTACTTTGTCGGCAAAGAGCGAGGTGCCTTGTGAAAAAAATCGCTCATGAAGAGCAGCTGTGAGAACAGGTGTTGGAACCCCTTCGTCAATCGCGGCGATTGCTGTCCATCGTCCCTCGCCGCTGTCACTGACGCGGCCGTTGAACTCATCCAGGTTCGGAGATTTGGACAAGGCCAGAGCGGTGAGATCCAATAGCCATGAACCAACCACGCTTCCTCGGCGCCACAGTTCGGTGATTGCTGGGATATCGAGGTCATATTGGTAGTACTCAGGATTGGCCATGGGGGCGGTCTCAGCATCGGCAGCACGCGAAGCTTGACCGGCGTTGGCATGCTTCAAAATATTGAGTCCTTCAGCGTAGGCCGCCATCAATCCATACTCGATCCCGTTATGCACCATTTTGACAAAGTGGCCTGCCCCACTTGGTCCGCAATGCAACCAGCCACGTTCCTGCTCCGTAGGTTGCCCGGTGCGCCCTTCAGTTCGCTCAGCGGCTTCAACACCAGGGGAGATGGTGTCCCAAAGCCCATGAAGGCGATTAACCGAAGACTTCGGCCCGCCAATCATCAAGCAGTAACCGCGCTCTAATCCCCAGACACCGCCGGAGGTTCCCACATCTAGGAAATCAATGCCCTTGGCCTGGCAGCGCTGCGCGTGGTGGATGTCATCGCGGTAGTAGGAGTTCCCGCCATCAATGAGACAGTCTCCGGGCTCGAGCAGCGCGATCAGTTCGGTAATAACCGATTCTGTGATGTGGCCGGCTGGGACCATTACCCAGACTGCTCGAGGCGTGGGCAGCGCCGCCACCAGAGCAGCGAGGTCATTTGCGCCAGTGGCACCTTCAGCGACCAGCGCTGCCACACTCTCGGGAGACTGATCAAAGACGACACAGGAATGACCGTCGCGCATTGAGCGGCGCACCAGATTTGCACCCATGCGTCCCAGACCGACCATGCCAAGGGTGACAGGGTTTGCTGTTGTCATGGTTCCTCCTAAGGCAAGACTTTGACCGGTGCCAATGTCGCAATTCCAAGAGGTTAGTGGAAGGCTGAACGTATGACCAACGATGCAGTGGTGGATCCAAGCGGCACCCAGGCATGGAAGGAATTACAAGAAATTGCGGTTTCGACCGCCAACATCTCAATACGTGATCTTTTGACGATTGATCCCTCACGCCCATCCGCAATGACGTACGTGGCCGGTGGCATTCATGCGGATTTCTCCCGACAACGGCTCAGTCCTACGACTCTTTCCAGACTTCTTGAGCTTGCCCGTCAAACTGGAGTTCTCACGTTACGCGACAAAATGTTCGCCGGGGAACACATCAACTCCACTGAAAATCGGTCTGTTCTGCACACTGCTTTGCGTCTTCCTCGCGATGCCACTCTGGTAGTCGATGGTGTGAATATCGTCGAAGAGGTACATCAGGTTCTCGACCGCATGGGTGATTTCAGTAACGCGGTTCGTTCCGGTGCGTGGGTTGGTGCGACAGGTAAAAAGATCACTGATGTGGTCAATATTGGGATAGGTGGGTCTGATCTTGGCCCGGCCATGGCATACCTGGCACTTGAGGACTTCCGAGATAGATCAATCAGCTGTCATTTTGTTTCAAACGTCGACCCAAGCGATGTAGCAGTGGTGCTTGAACGACTCAATCCAGAAACAACCCTGTTCGTCATTGCATCGAAAACTTTCACGACGCTCGAAACCATGACAAATGCCGGAGATGCTCGTCGCTGGTTAGTAGATGCTTTGGGCGAAGCAGCAGTTGAAAAGCACTTCGTGGCGCTTTCCACCAATGCTCAGGCCGTATCAGAATTCGGGATAGACACACATCACATGTATGGCTTTTGGGATTGGGTAGGTGGTCGCTACAGCGTGGATAGCGCCATCGGGTTATCCACCATGATCGCTGTGGGGCCCGCGAACTTTGGCGCGATGTTGTCGGGTTTCCACGCTATTGATCAACACTTTTCCCATGCTGCACCGCATGAAAACTTGCCGTTGATGATGGGACTCATCGCGGTCTGGAATCGAAACTTTCTGAAGATACCCACCACTGCAGTTCTTCCGTATTCTCAATATCTTTCGCGCTTCCCGGCCTACTTGCAGCAACTCACCATGGAAAGTAATGGCAAGTCTGTTCGCCGGGACGGCGAGGCAGTTTCATATGACACGGGCGCCATTTTCTGGGGCGAACCTGGAACCAACGGTCAACACTCGTTCTACCAACTTCTTCATCAGGGCACGAGCACTGTTGCGGCCGATGTCATTGTCGTAGCAAAAACTGCGCACGCCATCGGACAGCAGCAAGACATGTTGGTCGCTAACGCCCTTGCTCAAGCTGCGGTACTGGCATTAGGGCGCACTGAGATGGAAGTCGCAGCTGACGGCACGTCTGCGACTTTGGTCCCACATAAAGTCATGCCGGGTAATCGACCCGTGTCGTTGTTCATGGTTGAGCAGCTTGATCCATTTACGCTGGGTGCGCTGATCGCTTTGTACGAGCATGCTGTGTTCGTTCAGGGAGCGATTTGGGGGATTGACTCATTTGATCAATGGGGAGTTGAACTTGGCAAGAAAGTTGCCTTGGGAATCCTGGCGGATCTGACTAAAGGAACGGCTCAAAATCCATCTCTGGATGCGGCATCGCTTGCCGATATGAATACTTACCTGACTTTACGTTGACTCGTTAGTGTGAACCACGTCGGCGCAGATAGCGTTCGAATTCCTTCGCAATCGATTCACCGCTAGCCTCGGGAAGATCAGCGGCATCGCGAGCTTCTTCAAGTTGTTTCACGTATTCAGCAACTTCTTCATCGTCGGAGGCTAATTCGTCAACACCCATTTCCCATGCTCGAGCGTCTTCTATGAGTTCGGTAATGGGGATCGAAATGTCAACCAGATCCTCCACCCGCTGGACAAGTGCAAGGGTTGCTTTTGGATTTGGCGGTTGGGCAACGTAATGGGGAATAGAAGCCCAGAGCGACACCGCTGGAATTCCTAATGTTGTGCAGGCTTGTTGCAACACACCCACGATGCCGGTGGGTCCTTCATAGGTGGACACTTCGACACTGAGTTCGGCTTGTAGCGCAGGGTCCGTACTTGTTCCGTGAACAGGCACCGGACGCGTGTGCGGTGTATCGGTGAGCAATGCTCCCAACGTCGCCACAAGGCGTACATCAAGTTCGGCGCACAATCCTAAAATTTCGCGCACGAACTGTTGCCATCGCATATTGGGTTCGATGCCCTGAATCAAGACAACATCGTGCTCGGCGTTTGGCAGCAGAGCGGTGTAAATCTTGGTTGCGGGCCAGGTGATCTCCCGAGCGCCTGCCTCATTGGTTCCTACGTGCGGGCGATTGACTTGGTAGTCGTAGTAGTCCTCGGAATCAAATTCGGCTAGTAATTGCGCATCCCAAATATCGCAGAGGTACTCAATAGCTGCCGAGGCAGATTCACCTGCGTCGTTCCATCCTTCAAAAGCCGCCAAGAGCAGGGGCTCGCGCAAAACAGGCAGGCCGTCATATTCGATCATTACTTGCACCCACCAACGGCGACGGTGAACCTAGGTGACCACTGCGGTCGGTAGGATTGACACATCATGACTCCATCGTCGCATTCAAGCCTTCGCGAGGCCCTCGCCACCAGAGTAGTGATTGCCGATGGTGCTATGGGCACCATGCTCCAAGCTGCCGATCCATCCCTCGAGGACTTCCAAGGGTATGAGGGCTGCAATGAGATTCTGAACATCACCAGGCCTGAGGTTGTTGCCAGCGTTCATGACGCGTATTTCGCCGTGGGCGTTGACTGCGTTGAGACCAATACCTTTGGCGCGAACTATGCCAATCTCGGTGAATACGACATCACCGAGCGGATTTACGAGCTTGCCGAGGCAGGAGCGCGCATCGCTCGAGAATGTGCCGATAAGTGGTCAACTCCTGATCGTCCTCGATGGGTGTTGGGTTCCGTTGGACCAGGTACAAAATTGCCATCACTGGGGCACGCGCCCTATGCCTTGTTACGTGATGCGTATCAAGAGCAGGTTCGAGGATTAATCGATGGCGGCTGCGACGCGATCCTCATCGAAACATCACAGGATCTTCTGCAAGCCAAAGCTGCCTTAATTGGAACTCGGCGTGCATTGACGGTCGCTGGGGTAGATCTTCCCGTTATTGCCCAAGTAACGGTGGAAACGACTGGAACTATGTTGCTTGGCTCGGAGATCGGTGCTGCACTCACGGCACTCGAGCCATTGGGGATCGACCTCATTGGCCTGAACTGTGCAACCGGTCCTGCTGAAATGAGTGAGCACCTTCGCACTCTTGCTAAGACGGCAAATATTGGTATTTCAGCGATGCCGAACGCAGGCTTGCCACAGTTGACATCCGATGGAGCTTTTTATCCACTCAGCCCTGAGGAACTTGCTGACGCACACGATAACTTTACGAGAGATTATGGTCTTGGCCTTATCGGCGGATGTTGCGGCACGACACCGGCGCACCTTGAAGCCGTGGTGAAACGCCTGCATGGGCGTGCAATCACACCGCGCAGTCCGCAACGTGATGCATCAGTTGCATCCCTTTACCAATCTGTTCCTTTCCGTCAAGACACCACGTATTTGTCGATTGGTGAACGCACGAATGCGAATGGCTCAAAGGCTTTCCGCGATGCGATGCTGGAAGCCAATTGGGATGACTGCATTGAGATAGCTCGTGCCCAGATTCGTGATGGCGCTCATGTGCTTGACCTGTGTATTGATTACGTTGGTCGTGTTGGCGTCGACGATATGCGCGATCTCGCAGGTCGACTAGCAACTGCAAGCACATTGCCGATCATGCTCGACTCAACTGAACCCGCGGTGCTTGAGGCCGGGTTGGAAATGCTCGGCGGGCGAGCAATTGTGAATTCAGTCAACTACGAAGATGGCGATGGTCCAGATTCTCGCTTTGGTAAAATTATGCCTCTCGTCAAAGAACACGGTGCAGCCGTTGTGGCACTCACCATCGACGAAGAAGGTCAGGCTAGAACAGCTGAATGGAAGATTCGGGTAGCCGAACGCTTGATTAAAGACCTCACTGAAAATTGGGGAATGTCAGTTGAAGACATCATGGTCGACACATTGACCTTCCCAATTGCAACCGGCCAGGAAGAAACTCGTCGAGACGCGATCGAAACTATTGAAGCAATCAAGGTGTTGCATGAGCGCTATCCGGGTTTGCAAACCACTTTAGGATTATCGAATGTTTCATTCGGCCTGAATCCAGCAGCTCGGCAGGTCTTGAACTCAGTTTTCTTGAATGAATGTCTTGCGGTTGGGCTTACGTCTGCTATTGCCCATGCATCCAAGATTTTGCCGATGAATCGCATCCCAGATGATCAGCGCCAAGGTGCCCTTGATCTTGTGTACGACCGTCGTGTCTATAACGAGGCTGGTGAACTCACTCACGATCCGCTATCGCACTTTTTAGAGTTGTTTGAAGGAGTTGAGGCAAAATCCCTTAATGCGTCGAGGGCCGAGGAGATGGCAAAGCTGCCCCTCTTTGAGCGACTTGAACGACGCATTATTGATGGTGAGCGCAATGGGCTCGAAGCAGATCTTGAGGCAGCACTTTTAGAAAAGCCCGCACTGGCAATTGTGAATGAAACTCTTCTTGAAGGTATGAAAACGGTAGGTCAGTTATTCGGCTCCGGTGAGATGCAGTTGCCTTTCGTATTGCAAAGCGCTGAAGTAATGAAAACGGCAGTCGCATACCTCGAGCCATATATGGAGCGCACTGACGAAGAGGGTAAGGGGACGATGGTCCTTGCAACTGTGAAAGGCGACGTACATGACATCGGCAAGAATCTTGTCGACATCATCTTGACAAACAATGGATACAACGTCGTCAACATAGGTATTAAGCAGCCCATCAGCGCAATCATTGACGCGGCAGAAGAGCACAAGGCTGACGCGATTGGTATGAGCGGTTTGTTAGTGAAAAGCACGGTCATCATGCGTGAAAATCTTGAAGAAATGAACGTGCGTGGAGTTGGAGAAAAGTATCCAGTGCTCCTTGGAGGCGCGGCTCTTACCCGCGCCTTCGTTGAACAAGATCTACAAGAAATGTACTCAGGTCAAGTGCGTTACGCCCGTGATGCTTTCGAAGGTTTGCGCCTCATGGATGCCGTTATGGGAGTAAAGCGAGGCGTTCCTGGCGCAGCATTACCTGAGGCTCGTAAACGCAAAGTGACGTCAGCCGCCAAAGTCAGTGTGACGGCTCCCGAAGACATGCCGGCTCGATCCGATGTTTCACAGATGATTCCTGTACCAGTTCCGCCATTTTTCGGCGATCGGGTGGTGAAAGGAATTCCGCTTGCTGAGTATGTTCCGTATTTGGATGAGCGCGCCTTGTTCCTGGGCCAATGGGGCTTGAAGCCAACACGTGGTGATGGTCCGTCGTATCAAGAACTTGTTGAAACCGAGGGACGCCCACGGTTGCGCATGTGGCTTGATCGAATTCAAACTGATGGTGCAATTGAGCCAGCGGTCGCCTACGGCTATTTTCCTTGTTATAGCGAAGGTAACGAGCTAGTGATTGTGCATGAGGATGGTCCGAATAAGGGTCGAGAACGCACACGTCTGTCCTTTCCGCGCCAGACGCGTGATCGCCATTTGTGTATTAGTGATTTCTATAAATCAAAAGAATCTGGCGAACTTGATGTTGTCGCTTTTCATATCGTGACCATGGGCGAAGCGGCATCACGTGCAACCGCCAAACTTTTTGAAGCAGACAACTATCGGGACTATCTAGAACTGCATGGTCTGTCGGTTCAACTCACAGAGGCCCTGGCTGAATATTGGCATGCGCGCACGCGCGAAGAGCTTGGACTACAAGCCGAGGATAACCCAGATATGGAAACGCTTATCGCTAAGCAGGGGTACCGAGGCTCGCGCTATTCATTCGGATATCCGGCTTGTCCAGATCTTGATCAGCAGGTGCAACTCATGGAACTTCTCAAGCCCGACCGAATCGGTGTGGAACTCTCTGAGGAGTTCCAGCTTCATCCTGAGCAATCAACGAGCGCCATTATCGTTCACCATCCTGAGGCGAAGTACTTCAACGCAACATGAGGCCTAGTGCAGTGCTGTTTGATATGGATGGCACCCTCATAGATTCTGAGCGTTTGTGGTTGGCTGGGGAACGCGCAGTTATGCACGAACTTGGCGCGGATTGGACGCATCAGGATCAGGCGTATTGCCTCGGGGGCCCTATTGAACGCGCAGTGGATTACATGCTGTCCAAATCTCACACTGATGTATCTCACGCAGAGGTTCTTGAGCGGTTGCTCACGGTGATGGGGGAGCTGTATGCGTCGACTCCTTTGCAATGGCAGCCTGGTGCTCGCGCGTTGTTACTTGAAGCCTTAGACGCGAATATACCCACGGCACTTGTCACCGCTTCATGGCGAAGAATTATCAATATCGTTGAGAGGGCTATTGATGCGGATCTTGGCCGTACCGCTTTTGCCTACACGGTAGGAGGTGATGAGCTTGATCAAACAAAGCCTCATCCGCTGCCGTATCTCACAGCTGCAGCAAGTTTAGATTGTGAGCCTGAAGTGTGTTTAGCCCTTGAAGATTCCCCACTTGGTGCTCAATCGGCACACGAAGCTGGATGCAAGGTGATTGCTATTCCGCACATGACTGAAATTTCCTCGCAAGCGTGCCTTGTGACAGTCGAATCGTTACAAGGACTAACCCTGCAAACACTGTGGTCAATGTTTGATTAAGCCTCTTCGGTGCGAACTGTTTCAAAAGTGGTTGATTCCCATGAGTCCGAGTGGGGAAGTTCAGGAATCGTTCCACCATATTTGGGACACAAGTGTTGATATGAACACCATCCGCAGAGCTTTGATGGTTTTGGTTCGAATCCCTCGAGCACAGCTTGTTGTATTTGTGCTCGAATCGAGAGTATTTTGCGCTCGGTTACGAGTAAGTCATGTTCAGCTGGTTCGTATCTGAGTACTTCTTTGCTCCCTAAGTAAAGCAACTGCA
>WLOE01000068.1 GCA_009699465.1 Actinomycetota bacterium
AAAGTTGCCTGGGCCTAACGCATAACCGATCATGCCGGGACTTGTTGCTGATGCCCACTGCGGCAAGTTGCCATGTCGTGCAGGGCTGTCTTCGATGTCTGCGCGAACAACGTCAGCATCCATATCGTCCCAGTGAAAGGCCCACGCCATGTCCTCATATGCCTCGGGCGTTCCCATTTTGGCAGGAAGTCCAGCCAACATTGCTGCATTCGTGACAACCCCTGCAGTAAGGCTGTAGTCGCGGGGAATCCAAGAACCGTGCAATGGTGGACGACCTGGTCGCGCTGGCACCACTGTTTGAAATGGGCTGTACCCCAAGATGGCTATGCCGTCGTAAGCGTGAAAGCGGCCTTGTTGCGCAATGGTGTAACACCCACCTGCCGATTGCCCCATACCGATTACTACTGGATCACTGACGACTGGAAATCCGGAAATCAGCGTACCTTCTTGCAACAGCGTCATTACTTGGCGCTCTGCCTCATTGGCAGCGGCGGTTACTTGAGTTGAGTTGTAATTCAGCATTTGGGAGCCTTCAAATGTGCTGTCACCCACGCCAAGTGGATCCAAAGCAACAAATATCCATCCCCGTGATGCATGCCATGCTGCTTGAGACATTCCAGTCCCTGGACCAGGTAAATCCAGTGTGTAATAACCCCTTGCGTACCCTCCACCAGGTTTTGCAAAGCAAACGATGGGGTTCATGCCTAAGTGTGCAGCGTCAGGTAATGTCACAGTCACTGCAATTTCAGTGCGGCCTGGAAGTTCTACTGCACTTGTGACATCAAGTTTCAATTCAATGGTGTGCATACCTGACCCCTCGTTTATGGCTTCAAACATTAAGCCTTGATGCTAGAGAGCATGGCGCAACTTTGCTAGGGCTTACCTGAATCACTGCGACGAAAAATTTCTAGTTTAAATATTTGTTGCGGGTCAATGGTTGAGAGATGCAAAGCAATTCATCAAGCTCGGGTGCTCACGCCGTAAACGCACGCTCATTGCGCAAGATAGCGTGTTCAACCAACGCCTTGGTGACTTCACCGAGATTGAGGCCAGCAGCCGCAAGGGCTTGTGGGTAAAGGCTGGTCTCAGTCAGCCCAGGAGCAGCATTGGTTTCCAGGAACCAAGGAGTTCCGGATTCATCAATAATGAGATCGGTACGTGACCAGTCCCGCAAACCAAGTACCTGGTGAGCAAGCACTGCAATGCGGGCGCACTCGGCGGTAACGTCGCTGCTCAGGCGTGCAGGAACAAAAAACTCAGTGGTTCCAGCGGTGTAACGCGAGTTGTAATCGTAAATTCCTGATTGCGGAACGATCTCAACGGCAGGAAGCGCCGTGATGCCGTCATTGGTTTCCAACACACTGATCGCTACCTCGGTGCCCTTGATGTATTGCTCCATCATCGCAAACTCGCTGTAGGCAAAGGCGCCAACCATTGCTGGTGGGAAATCTTGCGCAGTTCGAACGATAGAACACCCAAGGGCAGAGCCGCCCGACGAGGGCTTCACCATGATCGGTAAACCAAGGTAATCACGAATTCCGTCAAGTAGAGCAGTGGCACCAAGCTCACGGAAGGTTGCATGCGGGAGCGCAAGCACTGCTGGTGTTGAAACACCGGCTTGCGCCAAGAGAGCCTTGGCAACGGGCTTTTCGAATGCCAAGCGTGCTGCAGCACCGGTTGCACCAATGTAGGGCAGTTGCATGCTGGTTAACACATCGCGAAGTGCGCCATCTTCTCCAGCCGCACCGTGGAGTACGGGGATGACGCAGTCTGGTTGAAGGTTCAGAAGTGATTGAATGAGTCCGGCGTCGACATCTGCCTCAAGAACTTCAGCATTAACGACGAGGCGCAATGCTTCAGCTACGCGTCGGCCTGAACGCAAGGACACATCTCGTTCAGGCGAGAGCCCTCCAGAGAGCACGAGAAAAGATGACATGTGTTCAATCCTTTCTCGTACACGATGCTTTGAGGTTAGGCAAGATTTGGTGCGGGTGATTCGTGTCCATCGCTCTTACGCAACCCAACAGTTGTGCCAAAGGTTGCAGCGATACCGAGTTCACCTTCAATAACCGCAGCAAGGCGACGCACACCTTCGCGAATCCGCTCTGGTTCTGGATAACAGTAGGAAAGACGCATGTTGTGATGCCCGTCGCCATTGACGTAGAAACCAGTGCCTGGCACGTAGGCAACAAGTTGTGAAACTGCACGCGGCAACATTGCTTTAGAATCAAGGCCTTCTGGCAAGGTGACCCAGCTATAGAAACCACCAGCCGGCTTTGTCCAGGTCGTTCCCGCAGGCATCAGTAACTCAAGTGATTCGAGCAATGCATCGCGACGCTCGCGATATAACTCTTGGTAAGTCTTGATTTGCTCACGCCAAGGTTGCGTTGCTAAGTATTGTGAAATTGTCAGTTGGCTGTAGTTCGAGGGACACAACACTGCTGATTCAGCTGCGAGCACTAACTTCTCACGCACCCCATGTGGAGCAACAGCCCAACCCACGCGCAAACCGGATGCAATGGTCTTCGAGAAGGAGCCGAGATAAATCACGCCCTCTTCATCAAGGGAACGAATTGCGGCTGGTGGCTCACCTTCAAACCCAAGCAAGCCATAAGGATCATCTTCAAGTAACAAAATGCCGGCGCTCTTTGCAACAGCCAAGATTTCAGCGCGACGAACCTGGGATTGGGTAATGCCAGCAGGGTTATGGAAGGAAGGGATCGTATAGATCATCTTCACGGTCTTACCTTCAGCACGAACGCGCGCAATTGCTTCGGCAAGCGCGATCGGATTGAGCCCTTCATCATCCATGGGCACATGCACCACATCGCACTCATAAGCGCGGAAGACGCCAAGGGCACCGACATACGACGGAGCTTCTACCAGCACTACATCGCCTGGATTACAAAACACACGAGTGACAAGGTCCAAAGCCATCTGCGAGCCAGTGGTCACAATGATGTCGTCGGGGTGGGCCGTGACTTTGACTTCGGCCATCACATCAAGAATTTGTTCGCGCAAAAAAACATCGCCCTGACCGGACCCGTATTGCAAGGCAACAGCACCACGCTCGAGGAGGAGCTTGGAAACCGTTTCAGCCATCATCTCCATGTCGAGGGCTTGCACAAAGGGCATGCCGCCGGCAAGTGAAACCACCTCTGGCCGCGAGGCCACAGCGAAGAGGGCACGGATTTCAGAGGCTTGCATCCCATTGGTGCGCTGGGCGTATGAATCCACCCAGGGATCGAGTCGGGAGCTGCTCATGGGAATCAAGGGTACGGGGAGCTGAGATTTATTGCCTAAACGGGCTTGCAGAACCGAGTAATTGCGGCGGAAAGTGCAGCAGCGACCACATCTTGGTGGCTGGCTTGGACCAACCGATCGGCATCTTGGGGATTTGAGAGATAGCCCAGGTCTACCCGTACGGCCGGCATCCGGCTCATCCGCAGCAGATCCCAGGTCCGTGGATGAGAACGGTTGTTGTGCATCCGAGTACGGGCACAGAGCTCTACTTGAATCTGCTCGGCCAAGGAGCGCCCGGTATAGGAATGGGTGCCCTCTTCGGACTCGCCAAAGTAAAACGTGGCAATGCCGTTAGGACGAGAGCTTGCAGTGCGGTCGCAATGAAGAGAGATCAGGATGTCTGCATTGGTGCGGTTGGCAAAGTCTGCTCGCGTTGCATCGTCAGCAAGTGACTTCGCTGCGGAGCGAGTTAAGAAGACTTGCGTACCCAATGCGGCGAGACGGCCCTCAACGCGCATCGCAACTGAGCGCGTAATTTCATTGGATTGTTCATCGTTCGCATCAAAGCCGGGGTCAAGAACAATTACTTTGTCAGCGATACCGGTTTGTAAAGCAGAAACTGTTAATCGGCCACGCAGGTTTGCTGCGTTGCCACCGCTGATGGTGCGCACCAAGCGTTCAAAAGCGCGGAATGTTTCCGGACCACACGTTCCATCAACAGTGTCGCCCACGCTTTTTTGAAACTCGCGCACAGCAACATCGGTCTGACGACCAAAAGCACCGTCAACCCGCCCTGAGTTAAAACCCATGGTGTTTAAACGCCTTTGCAGATCTGCAACATCGTCCCCGCGCACCAAATGACCTGGCACGAAACGCAAAATACGATCGCCAAGTTTCCAGCGTGCTTCATCAAGACGTCGGAAGGTGTCAGGCCCAACAATGCCGTCGACCGTTAAGCCACGCTCTTGTTGAAAGGTGCGAACCGCATGATCGAGTTCGTCATCGAACACGTCAATTGGCGATTCATCGATATAACCCAGGTGTGCGAGCCGCGCCCGCACCTCGGCGACGGCCGCCCCGGTATCACCGCGGCGGTGCATCGTTACAGGTAAGGAGCCAGATCAGCGAGCAGTGCAGCCTTTGGCTTTGCACCGATGATTGACTTCACAACTTCGCCACCCTTGAACACGTTCATGGTTGGAATTGATGTGATGCCGTACTGAGCTGAAAGTGCAGGATTCTCATCAACGTTGAGCTTCACGATGGTGATGCCTTCGTTGTTTGCTGCAATTTCCTCAAGGATTGGAGCGATCATCTTGCAAGGTCCGCACCACTCTGCCCAGAAGTCGACGAGCACAGGCTTGTCACTCATCAGGACATCTTCAGCGAAACTGGCTTCGGTCACGATCTTGGTTGCGCCCATGGGGGTTCTCCTTGAAGTAGGCAGCGGAACTGCGGTGGTCTTAGGTTACTCGGAGGCTGCCAGCCAGCGTTCTGCGTCTAGGGCAGCAGAACATCCAGAGCCAGCAGCGGTGATTGCCTGGCGGTAGCTGTGGTCGACCAGGTCGCCGCAGGCAAAGACGCCAGGAAGGTTGGTAGCCGTGGTGCGGTCTTGGACCACGACGTATCCCTCGTCATCAAGTTCGACCTGACCCTTGACCAATTCAGAGCGTGGATCGTGGCCGATGGCAATAAAGAGGCCGGTAATGGGTACTTCGCGCACTTCGTCGGTGAGGCGGTCGCGCAGCTTGATGCCACTGACCTTGGCGTCGCCAAGAATTTCTTCTGGGATTGAGTTCCAAGCAATCGTGATCTTCTCGTTGGAAAAGGCACGCTCCTGCATGATCTTGCTGGCACGAAGTTCATCACGACGCACAATCAGTGTGACGCTTTTAGCAAAGCGCGTCAGGAAGGTGGCTTCTTCAAGTGCTGAGTCGCCACCGCCAACAACAGCAATGTCTTGTTCGCGGAAAAAGAATCCATCACACGTTGCACACCAGGAAACACCATGGCCTGAAAGGCGTTTTTCACTATCAAGACCGAGTTCGCGGTAACCCGAACCCATCGCAAGAATGACTGACTTTGCCTGGTAGGTGTTGTCATTGCCATCGACGACAGTCTTGATGTCACCAGCCAGATCGGCACTCACGATGTCGTCAGTAATGATTTCGGCACCAAAGCGATCAGCTTGTGCTCGAATGTTTTCCATCAGTGCTGGGCCCATAATGCCGTCAGTAAAGCCAGGGAAGTTTTCAACTTCGGTGGTATTCATCAAGGCGCCACCGGCAGTGACTGATCCTTCGAACAGGATTGGGTTGAGCTGCGCCCGAGCTGCATAGATTGCAGCGGTGTAGCCAGCTGGCCCAGAGCCAATGATGATCACGTTACGAACGTCGCTCATGAAATTCCTCGCCGAAAGTGGGGAAGCTCCCCGATCTACTCACGAGTCTACGGGGCTAGATATTCCGTAACAGTACGTGAACGTGGTAGCGAGAGCGTGAAGTCGAGCAAAACATCTGGATTGGTCGAGGAACAATGTGAGCCAACGATCCACACATGCACACTCGCCGGGGAGGTAGAGGTGGCCTCTGTGATGGATAGGGGGATGATGATGACGCCGGCAGCGTCACCATTGAAGGTGGCCATGTCAACGACAAGTGCTTTGGCGTTCTCATCGTGCGCTAAGGCATGAATACAGCCAGCCAACCCCTCCGGAGTGCCAAGTTCATCTGCCATTGCTGATCTAGGCATGGCCGTTGCTGGTGGTGATTTCATGAGCTCATCCATCCCTTTGAACCCATTGACCAAATTTTTCACTTGGGTGCTCAAGGTGGTGGGCTGGTAATCGGTACCGCTGGCCAAAATCTGCTTGACCGGAAGGATGCCATTGGCGCCTTGGGTGACCTGATTACCGGCCGCAACTGGCGCTGGATTTGAACTTTGCACGCTTTGCACCACAACGCCGACGCTCAGGAGGGCAACCCCAGCCGCGACACTGCCCATGACCCACCCTCGTTTGGATTTGCGGCGCGCATCAAGGCTGACCACATTGGTCTGGCCATTGGTCTCCCGCGTGACCTGCTCCGCGAACAGCGATCGTTCGAGGTTGGCCCACACCGCATCGGGCATCGAAGGTGTGGATGGAGCTGAATCAGGGTTCAGAAATGAGGCCTGGTCGCCAAGGGGGGATTGTTCGTCCCACTGATCTTGGTTGTCGTGTTTATTGCGCACCCTGGCCTCCTTCCGGGTCTTGGACGGGTTCATCAATGTTTGGGTTCCGTAAATGTTCCAGACGTTTGGCTAATTTGGATCGACCTCGTGAACATCGGCTTTTTACGGTGCCAGCTGGACAATCCAAGATGCGGGCGGCCTCCTCAATTGGGTAGCCCTCAATGTCGACCAACATCACTGCGGCACGTTGATCTTCAGGGAGTTCAGCCAAAGCCTGGGCCACGATGAGCTGGGTTTCACGTTGCTCTAAGAGGTCATCCCCTGCGGGCATCGCGTTTTCGGCGGACTCAAACTGCGGAAGGGGCGAGGTGGGGCGCGACTTATTACGACGAATCCGATCCAGGCAGGCGTTCACCACAATGCGATGCAACCAGGTGGTGACTTGGGAGTCTCCGCGAAATTGATCAGCTCGCCGAAATGCCGAGATAAGCGCCTCTTGAAGGGCATCTTCAGCTTCACCAGAATCACCGATGGTACGCAGCGCCACAGCCCACAAACGATCTCGGTGACGGTAGACCAGCTCAGAAAATGCATGAGGGTCGCCAGCGACATGCGCCGCCAGCAACTCCTCATCAGTTTTCGTCGATGGCATAAATCCGCAGCCTACTGCTGGCCTCGCACGATCACGTTTGAAACCCGCACCTGATGCTTATCTGGGTTCTGCACAGATGGTGGCAATTTCGGGAACCACAACAACACGTACTGACCAGTAACTACACGCGGTGATCGAAGGGTCACGCGATTCTTTCCAGCAGGTGCATTCGCAACGTTTGTCCACTGGTCAGGATTAGCCGCCATGGTATTGGCAACACTTGCGCGAATAGGTGCACCAACTTCCCCAAATTTCACGGTGATTGAGGCAATCGATTGTGGTGATCCAAGGTTAAGGACAAGTCCTACACCTCCCTTGCCATCAGCATCTGCAGAGTTGTACTTAGCAGATTTCCACGAAGTAGTTTTGCTTGCATCAACTGCATTCTTGGCAAGAGCATCACGTTCACGGCCGGAGATGCC
Organism: Actinomycetota bacterium; assembly: GCA_009699465.1. GTDB lineage: Bacteria > Actinomycetota > Actinomycetes > S36-B12 > S36-B12 > UBA11398. The sequence goes on from WLOE01000068.1 coordinate 7,489, forward strand.
ATCGGTATTGCCGTCGCCATTGTCGTCGCCAAAAGGATCGAACGAAATGATCGAAGTAATAGGAAGTATTTGTGCCGGCAGGGTGCTCAATGAAAATGAAGGACTTGGGGTTGGGGTGGCTGCAACTGCAGCCTGACGTTGTTCTGTTCCTGTACCGACAAAAAGTTGTCGGTATGCAACAACACTGATACCGATACCGGCAACGATGGCAAGGCCAATCACTGCACGCAATCCCCAAGAGATAAACACGTTTGAATCGCGAGCGATTGCGACGGGGTCGACGTGATCACGAATCTTCGTAAGCTCCGTAAGAAACTCATCAACATTGCGAATCTTTGCTGTACCTCGGGGCCGCTTCATCTCGATCATTGAACGTCCGATTAAGACATCTAAAGGTCCTGGTACATCTGCACGAACATCTGACGCTGATGCAAGGTAATCGCCATGCCGAGGTGCAGCGGGAATTTCATCGGGATCATCAGGCGTGCTCACTGTGGTCGCGAAGAATGGTGACTTCCCTGTCAGCAAGAAGTAGAGCAAGCCACCAAGGGCATCAACATCGGAGCGAATCAAGTCTTCATGCGGTGCGCCAAGGAGCACAGCATCGATACCCATACCGACAATACGAACTTCTGCGGCATCAGTCATCACCACGCTGGTAGGCATGAGTCGTCCATGACGAATACGTAAGTCATGCGCGCGATGAAGTGCCTGCGCGACTTCCCACACGATGCCTACCGCTTGATCAACGTCAAGAGGCTGCCATTGACGGCTTTCCATTATTTGGGCGAGCGTGTGACCCTGAACCCACTCATTGATGACGGCAATGAGGGCAGGTTGAGTTTGTGTTGCTGGAACTTCGATGACATCCAGAACACGAATGAGCCGACGATCTTCAATCATCGCGGAGGATCGTGCAGCTTCGCGCAAGGCTGCAGCACGTGGGTCGGCTGCAACCAAGGTTCGAATCAATAC
>WLOE01000069.1 GCA_009699465.1 Actinomycetota bacterium
ACTACTGTGTATCGGGCTTTGCAATCTCTGGCCACTGCAGGTGAGGTTGATTCAATTGCTAGTGACGACGGTGAAACCGTTTACCGTAAATGCAGCAGCATGCACCACCATCACTTGGTCTGCCGCCAATGTGGAAAGACTGTTGAAATAACCGGACCAACGGTTGAGCAGTGGGCTGACGGTGTTGCATCAACCCATGGATTTACTGAAGTCAGTCACACGATGGAACTTTTTGGGCTGTGTGCCCAATGCAGTAGCTAATTTCCCTTGACTGATGAGTCAACGTTCCTTTTCGGCGCTAGTCCGTAGGCAATGCGTGAGGTAACGCACCGCCGTAGCGACGATCCCGAGATGCGAAGACTTCACAGGCATGCCAGAGGTGACGACGGTCGAAATCTGGCCACAACGTATCCAGAAACACAAGTTCAGCGTATGCCGATTGCCACAACAAGAAGTTACTCGTGCGCTGCTCGCCGGATGAGCGAACAAACAGATCAACATCAGGCAGATCAGGTTCATCTAGGTAGCGATGAAACATTCGCTCATCAATCTTTTCCGGATTGAGTTTTCCCGCAGCAACGTCACGCGCCATTGCAGCTGCCGCATCAGCAATCTCGGCGCGGCCGCCATAGTTCACACACATCGTGAGGGTGAGTTTCTTGTTTTTGGCAGTTAACTCTTCGGCCTCTTCAAGTTCTTTGATCACACTTCGCCAGAGCTTTGGTCGACGGCCGGCCCAACGAATGCGCACACCCATCTCATTCATTTCATCGCGCCGGCGACGAATCACTTCGCGATTGAAACCCATCAGAAAGCGCACCTCTTCAGGGGAACGCTTCCAGTTTTCAGTTGAAAAGGCGTAGGCCGAAATGTGGCCAATCCCGAGTTCAAGGGCACCGTGCACGCAATCCAATAACGCAGCTTCGCCTTGCTCATGTCCCGCAGTGCGCGGCAATCCGCGCTCTTTAGCCCAGCGACCATTGCCATCCATCACGATCGCCACGTGCTTAGGGATCAGCTCTGACTGCAACTTCGGTGGCTTGACGCCAGTTGGATGCTCAGGCGGCTGGCGCAACTGCTTCTTCATGAACCAAGCTTTCGATCGTCACGGTCAACAAGGGGCAATGATCTCAAGCCACGCTCAAGGTGCCACTGGAGAAAGGCTGCCACAAGACCGCTGGCTTCGCGACGTTCGCGCACCTCACTGCTGTCGGCAACTGGCCAATCGCCACTCAAGAGCGCCGCAAGAAGCGCCACTGCGGCGATCGACGGAGTCGCGGACCCGGGTGGTCGACATTCACCGCACACCATGCCGCCCCCTGTTACCGAGAACGCACGATGTGGGCCAGCCGTTCCACAGCGAGCACATTCATCAAAGGATGGTGACCAACCGGCAATCGAGAGTGAACGCAGCAGGTACGCATCCAAAATAAGTGGCGCATCATGCTCACCCGAAACTAATGAGCGCAACCCAGAAAGCAAGAGCACATATTGCTGCACTGAAGGTTCGCGCTCTACTGGTGTTAGACGCTCTGCTGTTTCCACCATGGCGTTGGCTGTGGTCCAACGTCCGTAATCGCTGGTGAGATGAGCTCCATGCGGATCAATGATTTCCACTTGGGAAATGTTGTCGAGATTGCGTCCTTCGTAGAACTGCACATCTACATGACTGAATGGCTCCAGCCGAGCTCCAATACGACTTGAGGTTTTACGCACCCCGCGAGCAACAGCTCGCACTCGACCGTTATTTCGAGTCAGGAGCGTGACAATACGATCGGCTTCACCCAATTTTTGGGTGCGCAGCACGATGGCTTCGTCACGGTAAAGAGGCACAGGCCATTGTGATCTGAGTTGTTCCCCTCAAGGGGCTGCCACGCCTAGATATTGCTTAGAACCCGAGCTTTCGCAGCTGCTTGGGATTCTTTTGCCAATCCTTTGCCACCTTTACCCGGATATTCAGATACACCGGCATACCCACCAAGTGTTCAATGCCTTGCCGCGACTTTGCGCCCACGTGCTTTAACCGTGAGCCGCCTTTTCCAATGATGATCCCCTTTTGACTATCGCGCTCAACGAAAAGGTTCGCATGAATATCCATCATTGGCTTATCTGCTGGGCGATCCTCGCGCTCACTCATTTCCTCAATCGTGACAGCGATGGAATGCGGAAGCTCATCTTCCACACCTTCAAGGGCTGCTTCGCGAATAAGTTCCGCGATCATGATCTCTAACGGCTCATCGGTAACTTCACCATCAATATAAAGATCCGGACCAGCAGGTAACAACGTAATGAATTCAGCAATCAGGGACTCAATATTTTCGCCGTTATTTGCCGAGACCGGAATAATCGAAGCCCAGGAAACCTCAAGTTGCTCGCCTAGGAGCTGAACATCCAAAAGGCGTTCAGCGAGTGTTTCGCGATTGACCTTGTCAGCCTTAGTCACAATCACGACGATGGGCTTATTGCCGAGTTCAATGATTTGACTAGCGATGAATCGATCACCGGGGCCGATGAGCTCATCTGCGGGTAGACACAAACCAATTGCATCAACAGTTGCCCAGGTTTCACGAACTTGATCGTTCAGGCGTTCGCCGAGCAATGTGCGCGGGCGATGTAGGCCAGGCGTGTCTACTAAAATTAACTGCGCAACTGGTGTGGTGAGAATGCCGCGAATGATGCGTCGCGTGGTTTGAGGGCGTGAAGACATGATCGCGATCTTTTGACCAATGATGCGGTTGGTCAGCGTTGACTTTCCCACATTTGGACGACCAACGATTGATACAAACCCACTGCGATGCTCCACTACGACTCCCGTCGGTCTTGAACCGAGCCATCTGCTGCACACAGCAACACTGGAACTCCGCTACCGCCAAGATCCACGACACAAGCCGTATCGATATCTGTTCCGCCCACCACAACTGCACATTCCAGGCTTGTTGCGCCTGCGGCGATCGCTTGAGCTACCGCAAGTTCAAGAGCCGAAACTTTCAATGAAGCCCGATCAACGGTCGCCCCCGCATAGGTGCGACCCATCTCATCTCGAACCGCTGCACCTTGCTGAGCGCCAATTCGCCCGCGAGCACCTCGAGCCAACGTCACTAATTTGGCATCTTCAGCACCAAGTTCGTTCATGACTCTTCACCTTCTTGCGCCTTGCCTACCGGCTCTACGCGAATAGCACTCACGCGATTGCGCCGACCTCCTGATGCTTCAGCTGTGAAGGTGTAACCATCTTCAGTGATGGACGCGCCCGATATCGGCACGCGACCAAGACGTTTGGCCATTAAGCCCAACACCGTGTCAATACCTTCTTCATCGGCATCAATCTCAATAGTGAGTAGCTCAGCAACATCGTCCACATGCATCCGCGAACTGATGCGATAGCTACCGCCTTCTAGCTCAGTGACTTCAGGCATTTCGGTGTCGTATTCATCAGCGATTTCGCCGACGATTTCTTCGAGAATGTCTTCAATGGTGACCAGGCCGGCGGTGCCGCCATATTCATCAACAGCGATTGCTAAATGCACCCGTGCAGCTTGCATATCTTTGAGTAATTCATCAACGGCTTTGCTGTCAGGCACGAAGAACACTGGACGCATCAGTGACTCGACACGCTCCCCATCTTCAGCCTCGCGATGATCAAAAACACGGCGAACGAGATCCTTCAGGTAAATCACGCCAACGATGTCATCAGCGTTTTCCCCAATCACAGGGATACGGCTAAAACCAGAGCGCAAGCCAAGCGAAAGCCCCTGACGCAGCGTCTTGGTGCGCTCAATAACCACCATCTCGGTGCGGGGAACCATCACTTCACGAGCAAAGGTGTCACCGAGTTCGAAAACAGAATGAATCATCTGACGCTCGTCGTCTTCGATGAGATCATCGGCCTCAGCGAGGTCAACAAGTTCGCGAAGTTCCGCCTGCGAGGCAAACGGACCTTCGCGGTAACCCTTACCAGGCGTCAGCGCATTGCCAATGACAATGAGCAACGATGTAATCGGGCCCAGGATGGAAGCCAGTGCCCGCACGAGGCCCGCGGTACGTAGGGCGATGCGATCCGCATGCTGGCGCCCAAGGGTTCGCGGAGCTACGCCAAGCGCAACATAAGAAACCACGACCATGATTGCGACCGCCAAAAGTAATGCTCCACCAACAGCCCAGTCGTGACCTTTGGTGAGAACATCAACGCAGACATAACTTGCGATAACTGTTGCGCCTACAGTGGAAATAGTTGAGAGAAACAGCAGCACATTCACATAGCGAGCACGATCCTCGAGCAATGCGAGCAATCGATCTGACGCTTTCGGCTTTTCTTTACCAATTTCCTCAATGCGCGAGCGAGAAACCCGACCGATCGCAGTTTCCATGCTGACCAAGAATCCAGCACACACCACCAACACCACGGCTAGCACGATCAACCAAGCACTAGCCACGATCGCTCCTTTGGCGCTCTATACGCCATTGCGCTAACAACTCATCTTGCAAGGCAAACATAGCGGCGTATTCCTCTTCGGTTGCATGGTCGTAGCCGATCAGGTGCAACATTCCGTGCACCAGCAGGAATTCAATACGCTCCGATAACTCCATGCCATGGCGCACCGTGTCCAATTCAACATATTGCGGGCAAATCACGATATCGCCGAGCATCCCTGGCTCTGGGATGTCGGATGGGCGAAGTTCATCCATGGGAAACGACAGAATGTCCGTCGCTCCTGCCTCCTGCATCCATTCGAGATGGAGGGCTTCCATCTCTTGGGTATCAATCATCGTGATCGACAATTCAACCTCTGGATGCAAACGAAGCGCACCGAAAAGAAACCGGGCTTGTTGCTCAAGTGTTTCAAGATCAACGACGTAGTCGGTCTCATTTTCAAGCGTGAGAGTCATGCTTGCCGATGCAGGTCGTAACGGTCATAGGCCTCAACGATTCGTCCAACTAACTTGTGTCGAACAACGTCACCGGCACTCAACCGACAGAATGAAACATCTTCAACGCCATCGAGAATTTCAGTCACTACTCGAAGACCACTGGCTACACCGCCTGGAAGATCAACTTGGGTGACGTCACCGGTGATCACCATGGTCGAACCAAAACCAAGACGAGTCAGGAACATCTTCATCTGTTCTGCAGAAGTGTTTTGAGCCTCATCAAGAATGATGAAAGCATCATTAAGGGTGCGGCCTCGCATGTAGGCAAGGGGTGCAACTTCGATCGTGCCAGTAGTGATCAAATGTGGAATTGATTCAGGATCGATCATGTCGTGTAAGGCGTCGTAAAGCGGACGCAGGTACGGATCAATCTTTTCCGAAAGAGTTCCTGGCAAGAAACCCAAGTGCTCACCGGCTTCAACCGCAGGGCGCGTCAAAATGATTCGCGTGACCTTCTTTGACTGAAGGGCTTGTACTGCCTTGGCCATCGCTAGGTATGTTTTTCCGGTGCCCGCGGGGCCAATGCCGAACACAATCGTGTTGTTATCTATCGCATCGACATAGCGTTTTTGATTCAAGGTTTTAGCACGGATCGTGCGGCCACGATTGCTCAAAATATTTTGAGTCAACACCTCAGTTGGGCTTGAACCACTTCGCAACAATGTGATGCTGCGCTCAACTGTTTCTAATGTGAGTGTTTGACCAGTGCGAATCACAGACATCATCTCGCCGAGCAGCGTTTCGGCGACACCTAACTCAATTGGGTCACCGCTCAGAGCGATTTCATTTCCGCGCACCAAAATATCTACGTCAGGAAATGCCGCTTCAATGGCACGCAAGTACGCGTCGCTGGTGCCCAGCAAGGCAACCATTGATTGCGTTGTTGGAATCGTGATCCGAGCTTCCGAACGCGGAGTTGATGTAGGAACGCTCATGCGATTACCCCGGTGGCCACGTGAAATCCCTTCCGCCTAAGACATGCCCATGAACATGAAAAACCGATTGTCCGACTTCCGCACCGGTATTGAAGACCAACCGGAATTGATCGCCCAAGCCTTCTTGAGCTGCAACAGCAGCGGCAGCATCAAGTAATTTCGCCGTGAGCTGGGGAGCTTTGGCTGATAACTCGGCAACATTTGCATGATGCTCAACAGGAATCACCAGCACGTGCACGGGAGCTTGTGGACTGATATCGCGAAAGGCCACCATTTCATCAGTGCGCAAGACAACGTCAGCGGGAATCTCTCCTGCAACGATGCGACAGAACAAGCAATCACTCACGAGGCTCATCCTTCCATGTTTCGCGAAGGCGCATGTGCCCATCGAAGCCTGGTACTGAGCACACCAACCCCAATTGCCCCTGCCAGTGAAGCCCGCAGCACGGAATCACCAAGTGAAGCCACCTGGGCGCCAGCTTCCTGGAAGGCCGAGACTTCATCGTCTGAGATGCCGCCTTCAGGCCCAACGATCAAACAGATTTCACCTGCTACAGGCAGCTTTGCGCCAGCCAGTGGGTTTGCGGAGGTTTCGTGAAGTACGTACGTGGCGCTGAAATCTGGCAGCAATAGGAGTACTTCTTTGGTGCTCATGACTGCGGAGATCTCTGGAGTCCAAGCCTGGCGGGATTGCTTGGTTGCAGCTTTAGCAGCCAGCTGCCACTTCGCCAAGGACTTATCTGCTCGATCGCCCTTCCATTGCACAATCGAACGCGAGGCTGACCAAGGGATGATGCGATCAACACCAACCTGAGTCATCAAATCAATGGCAAGTTCACCATGCTCACCTTTAGCCAAAGCTTGCACGACAGTGATCGTTGGATTCGGTCGAGAAATAACTTCTACATTAGATATATCGACGCTCACATTATTGCCTTCAACAACTGCCTCGCCCTGAGCCCGATGACCTTGCCCATCGGCGATGAACAGCACTTCACCGTTGGTGATTCGTAACGCAGCAGCTGCATGTCGAGCTTCTTGCGCAGGCAATGCAACCCGATCGCCAACGGCTACGCCGGCGAGGTCATGAACAAACAGCAGCGGAGGTGTCACTTTTGATTAAACGCATCTTTCAAGCGAGAGAACAGGCCGCCGCCCGTTTCATCTTGCTCACCACTGACGCGCACTGCATCTTCGGATCGTAAATCAGCAAGTTTCTTCAGGAGTGCTGTTTGCTCAGCATCAAGGTTTGTGGGCACCCGCACTTCCAGATGCACATGTAGATCACCACGCTGTCCACCACGCAAGCGCGCTGCGCCCTTGCCACGAATAACAAGTTGCTCACCTGACTGAGTGCCAGGGCGCACATCCAGCTTCTCTTCTCCATCAAGAGTGTTCAACACGATCGTGGCGCCAAGCGCCGCAGATGTCATCGGCACTTCAACTGCGCAATGCAACTCATCGCCGTGACGTTCAAATACAGGATGCTCTATTTGAACGATCTCGATATAGAGATCCGCAATTGGGCCACCATTTGGCCCAGCTTCACCTTCACCGGTGAGCTTGATGCGAGTGCCAGTATCAACGCCTGCTGGAATCTGAATGGTTTTGGTGACGCGTGATCGCACACGACCAGCACCCGCGCACTCATGACATGGGTGCGGAATCGTGGTGCCAACGCCATCGCAGTTTGGGCATTGGCGTGAAGTCATGACATTGCCAAGGAATGAACGCTGCATCTGCTGCAATTCGCCGCGACCCTTACACATCGCACACACCACTGGTTCGCTGTCGCCATCCATGCCACTACCCGTGCAGGCACCACAGGCAATTGCGGTGTCAACAGTGATATCGCGGGTTGCGCCGAAAACGGCAGTTTGCAAGTCAATTTGTAGACGAATTAAGGCATCTTGACCACGGCGGGCACGAGTACGTGGACCTCGTTGCCCACCACCACCTCCACCAAAGAACGCGTCCATGATGTCGCCGAAATCAAAGCCGCCGCCACCACCGAAGCCACCTTGACGAGGATCTCCACCCATGTCATACATCTGACGCTTTTCAGCATCGCTCAATACTTCGTACGCAGCAGTGACCGTTTTGAACTTCTCCTGCGCAGCAGGGTCGGGGTTTACGTCAGGGTGCAGCTCGCGAGCAAGCTTGCGATACGCCTTCTTGATCTCGTCAGGCGTCGCGCTTTTTTCTACGCCTAGAAGTGCGTAGTAATCAGTACTCAACGGTTAACTCACTGTTCTTCAAGGATTCGAGTGACATATTGCGCAACAGCCTGAACAGAACGCATCGCGCCTGGGTAGTCCATATGCGTTGGACCAACGACACCTAGGGATGCGAGCTCTTGACCGTGACGGCCATAGCGCGAGGTGACGACCGAGGTTGAAGCAAGACCTTCAACTGCGGTTTCTTGACCAATGCGCACACTCACTCCGCTCGTGGCTTCACCCATTAAACGCATCAACACCACTTGCTCTTCAAGAGCTTCCAGCACTGGCTGAATAGCAATCGGGAACTCTTCGCCATAGCGAGCAAGATGCGCAGTGCCACCAATCACGATGCGTTCATCAACATGTTCGGTCGCC
>WLOE01000007.1 GCA_009699465.1 Actinomycetota bacterium
AAACCAAGAGTGTCAAAACCAGGACCTAAATTGGCACATGTAGCCGGGACACGTATCTGCACCGGATCAGAGCGAAAGGTCGCCATCAGCTACACCAGACCCAGAGCCTGCGCAGCTGCGTGAGCATCGACGGGCACAACAACGGGATCCTTTGCACCTTCCATCGCCCACTGCGTGTCTTTGAGTCCATTACCCGTGAGCGTGCACACCACCAACTGACCCTTATCGAGCCTGCCGGCAGCATGCAATTTCAGTAAGCCGGCAACACTGGCAGCAGAAGCCGGCTCACAGAACAAACCTTCTTTACTTGCTAGCAAGTGATACGCAGCAAGAATCTCTTCGTCGGTTACCGCGTTGATTAAGCCGCCAGAATCATCTCGGGCCGCAATCGCAAAATCCCAGGATGCTGGGTTACCAATGCGGATCGCGGTAGCGATGGTTTCAGGATTCTTTACTGGGGCGCCGTACACCAATGGTGCGGACCCTTCTGCTTGAAATCCCCACATTCGGGGACGTGATTGTGAGATTCCATCGGCTGCGTACTCGGAGTAGCCCTTCCAATACGCGGTGATATTTCCAGCGTTACCTACAGGCAGGCAGTGAATGTCTGGCGCTTTGCCAAGCATGTCAACGATCTCAAATGCCGCGGTTTTCTGGCCTTCAATGCGAGCCGGGTTGACGCTATTCACGAGCGCTACTGGGTATTCGTCAGCTAGCCCGCGAGCCAAAGTTAAACAATCATCAAAGTTGCCCTCAACTTGAAGAATCGTTGCTCCGTGCACGATGGCTTGGGCGAGTTTGCCCATTGCAATTTTGCCTTCAGGAATCAGTACGGCACTCACCATTCCAGCTTTGACCGCGTATGCGGTTGCCGATGCACTGGTGTTACCTGTCGATGCACAGATCACAGCTTTCGCGCCATCTTCAGCAGCCTTCGAGATCGCCATGGTCATGCCACGATCCTTGAATGAACCAGTGGGGTTAGCTCCGTCGTACTTCAACCAGACTTCACAACCCGTGATTTCACTGAGCACGCACGCTGGAACCAGTGGAGTGCCACCTTCACGCAATGTGACGACAGGGGTGTTCTCGGATACCGGTAGACGATCCCGATATTCCTCGATGAGCCCACGCCAAAGATGTGCCACTGGTTATGCCCCTGCCTCACCCTCGACTCGCATCACACCAACAACAGCCTTCACTGTTGAAAGTTTGCGGAGTCGATCGACCGTATTTTGCAATGCTCCATCACTTGCGCGATGTGTACGAACAATAAGTCCAGCACCTTCGCCATGACCATCTTGGCGAACTACTTGAATGCTGACGCCTGCGTCTGCGAACGCCTGAGCAATGCTGGCTAATGCACCCGGGCGATCAGCAACGTCAAGATTGACGTAATAACAGGTGGAGGCATCGCCAATTGGGAGCACTGGGTATTGCACGTCAGCACTCTCGCCCCAGCCTGTTGATCCGGTCAAACGATTGCGTGCCGCAACAACAACATCGCCAAGTACTGCTGATGCTGTAGGTGCGCCGCCCGCTCCACGGCCATAAAACATCAACTCACCAGCAGCTTCCGTTTCGACGAAGACTGCATTGAACGCATCACGAACGCTTGCGAGTGGGTGTTCTTTGGGAACCATCGTTGGATGCACTCGAACAATGACACCGCTGTCATCGGGCATGCGTTCTGCAATTGCAAGTAATTTGATAACGCAGCCCATGTTCTTAGCAGCACGAATATCCTCGATTGACACATTCGTGATGCCTTCACAGAACACATCCTCACGAGTGACGTGGGTGTGGAAGGCCAACTCGGCCAAGATTGCAGCTTTCGACGCAGCATCATGACCTTCAACATCTGCTGTTGGATCAGACTCGGCATAACCCAATGCCTGCGCTTCTTTCAAAGCATCAGCGAACGACGCTCCATCTTCTTCCATCTTGGTCAAGATGTAATTGGTGGTGCCATTCACGATGCCCATGATTTTGGTGACGTGATCACCAGACAATGACTCTTGCAGCACACGCACGATCGGAATTGCACCAGCGACAGATGCTTCGAAGAAGATGTCAACGCCCTCGGCTTCGGCCGCCGCATACAGCGATGCACCATCCGATGCCAACAACGCCTTATTAGCTGTGACCACGCTAGAACCGGCCTTAATCGCCGCCATGATTAACGACTTGGCTGGCTCAATGCCGCCAATGAGTTCAACCACGATGTCAGCCCCAGAAGTCGCAACTGCCATCGCATCGTCGCTGAGATACGAAGCATCGATGTCTCGCGCCTTAGTCAAATCGCGCACCGCAACCTTGGTGAGTTTCAGTGAGGTGCCCATCCGAATGTGCAGATCGGTATCGCGATCAGTAAGCAATCGAGCCACCTGGGTGCCAACGGTGCCGCCGCCCAGAACTGCCACCGTGACGGGACGTGGGGCGCTTTCGGCTGACATGAGTACTCCCAGATGGGCGGGTCGGACGTCATAGCCTCTCAGGTCCAGGCGCGCTTACACGCATCGGTGGGGGGCGATTCCTCTCCTAGACCCCCTTTTTTGTCCCCCTTGTACGGGTCAAGTTTGTGCGGCTCGCGCGCGCTTCCCACACCTCATGGCCGCTGATCTCTAGCCTGCGGCTCATAACTTCCCCCTGAATGAGGAGTCCTGACATGAATCAGCTGACCAGAAAACTTATTGCCGAAGCGGTTGGCACCTTCCTCTTGGTCTTCCTGGCCGTTGGAGCTGCCGTCTTTGGTATCGCAGCAAAAGTTGGCACCGACGGCAACGGACCAGGTAACGGCGTTGTTGGCGTTGCGTTGGCTTTCGGCTTGGTGCTTCTTGGTATTGCCTATGCCTTTGGACCCGTTTCTGGTGCCCACGTGAACCCGGCCGTCACTTTGGGCATGTTGCTTGGCCGCCGTATGCCAGCCAGTGAAGCCGTGGGTTACTGGATCGCACAGTTCATCGGTGCAATTGCTGCCGGCGGCGTACTGAAACTGTTTGTCTCAAACTATGGCGTCACTGACTACACCGGAGCTCTTGGTACAAACGGATACGACAACGGTGCAATCAACGGCACTGGAGCTTTCGTATTGGAAGCACTGCTCACCGCAGCATTCGTGCTTGTGATCTTGCTGGTGACTGAGCGCGTAGCCGCACCTGGCTTTGCCGGCATTGCCATTGGCTTAACACTCACATTGGTGCACTTAGTTGGCATTCCGCTCACTGGAACTTCAGTGAACCCTGCACGTTCATTTGGTCCAGCTCTCTGGCAGGGCGGCACTGCGATGAGTCAGGTATGGCTGTTCATCCTTGCTCCGCTGGTCGGATCCGTGATCGCAGTGATCGTATGGAAACTGACGCGCACAAGTGATGCAGAGCAGGAATCACTCGTAGCGGGTTCAGAGCGCGAATAACCCAAAGAAAATGATCCGGGCTGAGCTTCATGCGAAGTCCAGCCCGGATTGTTTTGCCATCAAAAGTTATTGAGCTCCAGGATCCAATGCCAACATATCTTCAATTGTTTCGCGGCGCAGTACAACTGAAGGAATTCCATTCATGACTCCCACAACAGCGGGCTTTGGAAGGTAGTTGTAATTCGAAGCCATCGAACGACAGTAAGCACCAGTTGCCGCAACTGCCAGCAGATCTCCCGGCACAAGATCAGACGGCAAGTACGCCTCGCGGATCACGATGTCTCCGGACTCACAGTGCTTACCCACGACCCGCACCAACATTGGTTCTGCAGTAGAGGTGCGTGAAGCAAGTTCAACGGTGTATTTCGCGTCGTACAACGCAGTGCGAATGTTGTCACTCATTCCACCGTCAACTGAAACATACGTTCGCACACCCGCATCAATTGCTACTGGTTTCACCGTGCCAACTTCATAGATCGTGACGCCTGCTGGGCCAACGATTGCACGCCCTGGCTCAAAGGAAAGTGCAGGAACCGTAAGTTCACGCCGCGCACATTCCTGGGACACCACCTGGGCAACATGTGATGCAAGATCGCTGATGGAAAGAGGATCATCAGATGGCAAGTACGCAATGCCCATACCGCCGCCAAGATCTAACTCAGGCACATCGACCACTTGATCGGTTCGTAACCGGTCGATAAAGCCAACGATGCGGATCGCAGCTTCTTCGAAACCGTCAGTGTCAAAAATCTGTGAACCAATATGTGAATGTAGGCCGCGAAACTCAAGTGACGGCAGTTTCACGATGCGACGAATGGCCTCTTCGGCTGCGCCAGAGGAAACCGAAAATCCAAATTTTTGATCTTCATGTGCAGTGGCGATGAATTCATGCGTGTGTGCTTCAACCCCAATAGTGAGACGGACCAATACTGGCTGCACTAGCCCTGCCCGCGCTGCTGCATCTGCAACTCGCACAATTTCTTCAAAGGAATCCACCACAATACGGGCAACCCCAGCACTCATCGCGGTTTCAATTTCCAGCATTGATTTGTTATTGCCATGCAGCAAGAGATCTGCTCCAGGAACACCTGCTCGAAGCGCAACTGCGAGCTCACCCCCCGAAGCAACGTCGATGCCTAAACCTTCTTCATGAACCCATTGAGCAACTGCAGTTGAAAGGAATGCCTTTGCCGCGTAGTAAACCCTGCTCGCACCCACGTGCTGTGCTGCTTCACGGTACGCGCGTGCACGGGAACGAATATCCGCCTCATCAAGGAGGAACAGCGGGGTACCAAAGGTTGCTGCGGCATCGCGAACATCAACTCCACCAATGCTGAGTGCACCATCGGAGTCACGAGTTGCCGAGAGCGGCCATACATTGGACATTCCGAAAGGTTAGGGCATCCCTACCTCGAAGCTACATTCGCTCGGGCGCACTGACGCCAAGAAGTGCCAATCCATTGGCCAAGGTCTGTCGAGCTGCAGCACAAAGCCATAGTCGGGCAATGTGCTCAGAGGTGACAGCCTCATCACCGCGTGGCAAAACTCTGCAGGCGTCGTAGAAGCGGTGGTACCCAGCACCGAGTTCCTCGAGGTAGCGCGCAACACGGTGCGGCTCCCGGAGTTCAGCAGCACTAGCGACGATGCGCGGGAACTCACCGAGAGCACCGAGGAGTTCATTTTCTCGCTCATGCGTCAGCAGCCCAGGGTCAAATTCCGACGAGGCCCAATCAATTTTGAGATCGGATGCATTGCGAAGGACTGATGCCAAGCGAGCATGCGCGTATTGGACGTAGTAGACCGGATTGTCATTCGTGCGTTGAGCGATGACTTCAAGATCCAAAGTCAACGGTGAATCAACCGGGTAACGGATGAGTGAATATCGAGCTGCATCAACGCCAACTTCTTCAACGAGCTCTTCAAGGGTCACGATGTTTCCTGAGCGCTTGGAAAGCTTGACCTCTTCACCGCCCTTAGTGATCTTGACCAGTTGACCGATCAACACCTCAGCGGCGCTCTTGTCATCACCATTGCACTGAGCAACTGCCTTCAAACGATTCACATAACCATGGTGATCAGCGCCAAGAAGATATATACAAATATCGAATCCGCGATCGCGCTTATTTACGAAATACGCAGTGTCAGATGCGAAGTAGGTGTATTCGCCGTCAGCTTTGATGAGCACGCGGTCTTTGTCGTCACCAAAATCAGTGGTTCGCAGCCATGTTGCACCACCATCTTCGAACATATGACCTTGCTTGCGCAATTTTGTAAATCCAGATTCAACAGCATTTGACTCATGCAATGCGCGTTCAGATGACCACACATCGAAATGCGTATTAAACAGTGCAAGCACTTGCTGCTGTTGATGGAGTTGACGCTTGTAGGCAGCCTCGCGAAATCCAGCGAGCTGCTCGTCTTCAGGCAGATCAAAGAGTTCAGGTTCTTCGGCTTTGATTTGCGCTGCGAGGTCAACGATGTACGCACCGTGATAGCCATCTTCTGGAACAGGTTGCCCATGAGCTGCCGCCATAACAGAGGCGCCGAACTTATCCATCTGGACACCGCGGTCATTGATATAGAACTCCGAAGAAGTCTTCGCTCCCGCAGCCGCCAACACATTGGCGATAGCACTTCCAACGGCAGCCCATCGGGTGTGGCCTAAATGCAGTGGGCCAGTTGGATTTGCGGAGATGTATTCAACATTGATGACATGACCTGCAAGCGCGGAGTTGTGACCAAACGACGCCCCTTGCGCCACAATGCTGCGAGCCAGCTCGCCTTGGGCAGCACTGTCAAGGCGAATGTTGATAAATCCAGGACCGGCAATATCCGTTGATTTCACACCAGCCACTGCGTTGAGTCGGGCCACAATTGCTTCAGCAAGCACCCGAGGAGCTATACCTGCTGGCTTGGCCAAAGTCAGGGCCACGTTGGTGGCGTAATCACCATGGTCACGATTCTTTGGGCGTTCGACGTGGACCACATCGGGAACAGCTATCTCGATGCCATCGGCTACAACCTGAACCAGCACTTGTCGAATTGCTGCAGCAAGGGCATCAGGAGTCACCGCGAGAGCGTACCGACTCCCGCGGGACCGCGGCCAAACCACGCTCACCCACCAAGGTTCATAGAGGCCTTGCATTGTCCAATGTGACCTAGGGCACTATGCTTTTTCCTAGGCAAGGCCGCATCAAGAACCAGCGTTCGACCGCGTCCCATCACCTACGTGATGGGCGCACAGTTTTCTCAGCACATGCAAGGAAACGGAACAAAGGATTGTGGGCTCAGCCCTTGGTGAACGAAGTGTTCATCATGATGTTCCGTTAGGAGAAATTGCATTATGGCTCAAGGAACCGTGAAGTGGTTCAACGCTGAAAAGGGCTTCGGCTTCATCGCCCAAGCAGAAGGCGGCCCAGACGTCTTCGTTCATTTCTCAGCTATTCAGTCCGATGGCTACCGCTCCCTCGAGGAGAACCAGCTCGTCGAATTTGAGGTTGTTCAAGGTCCAAAGGGACCTCAGGCTGATGCGGTACGCGCAATCTAGCTTTGAACACAAAGAAGGGCTTCCACGGTTACGTGGGAGCCCTTCTTCTATTCGACCCTCATCCCCCGATTCGAGTCTGAAGTCATCATGCGCGAGACCACTGCAGTAATCCAGCCCAAAATCTGCGCTTGTGGATAACTATTCAGACGTGAGATGTGCTCGTGCAGCGATCAATTCCGCACGCGTTGCTTCATCAACATGCGGATAGTGCGGATCAATATTTTCTAACGAATGCAAAATGATGCCGCTTGAAATCAAGCGAGTCGCCCACTTGTGATCAGCCGGCACGACATACCACGGTGCCCAAGACGTACTTGTTGCACTCAACATATCTGAGAATGCACTGCGGTACTCGTCCCAATGCTCACGCTCATGCAAATCCGCGGGCGAGAACTTCCAATTCTTTTCCGGTTCATCAATGCGTTGCAAAAATCGCTTGCGTTGAACTTCCTTGGACAAGTTGAGAAAAATTTTGACTATCGCAGTGCCGCTATCCACCAGGTGGCGCTCCCAATTATTGATTGATTCGTATCTACGCTCCCAAAGCTTCTCTCGTGGAACATGCCGGTCAGCGGCCGGCCAAATAAGTTCGGGATGAACTTTGGTTACCAGCACGTTTTCATAGTGCGACCGGTTGAAGATTGCAATCTTTCCCAGTGGCGGCAACGCTACCTGGTGTCGCCAAAGAAAGTCATGGGCCATTTCAAGATGTGATGGAGCTTTGAAGGAGTGGACATCTACGCCTTCGGGATTCAAACCACTCATCACATGCTTGATCGTTCCGTCTTTTCCAGCGGCATCAGTTGCTTGAAACACTACGAGCAATGAACGTGAACTCTCAGCGTAAAAGCGATCCTGCAACACCGTCATTTCTTCAATCACTTGCTGCAACGCAGGAATGCTTGTTTCTTTTGTAAAACCCTTTGGTGTAATCGCTGGATCGAAATCCCTATTGAGGTCAACCTTTGACCCAGGAGTAACCATAAAGTTCTTCACGATTCGGTGCCATTGCTGTTTTGTGAGCAGTTCTTGCTCCTTGGAAATTTCAGGCACGAGTGTTCTCTCCCTGCTTATTGAGATACATCTGAGCTTCCGCGCCCAACAGCACGCCAATGAATGAGAAATATAACCACAGAAGAATGACCATCGGAGCTCCAAAGGCTGCAATAGTCACACCAATGGTCGATGAGAATCCAACATAGATACCCACGCCAATGCTTGCTCCCAATAGCCACACTGCAACACCAATGGCTATTGGAGAACGCCACGTGATGAGACCTTTATGGCTTGGCGCCCACTGATAAAGCGCGAGCACCAAAACCCACACCACAGCTAGGTACGCCAGCCAATCAATCACTGCGATTCCAGTAGAAAATTTGAAACCTTCGATTCCAAAGGCGCTCATGATGCGTGGTAAGAGTGTTAATGCAACCAGTACTGCCACCACAACCAGTAACCCGATAAGGGTCAAGATCGCATCTCGAACACGGCCAAGTAATCCATGCCGTTGACTGACAAAACCAAATGACCGATCTAAGGCCATACGTAGAGCCATGATCGCTTTTGATGAGGCATAAATCGCAACAAAGAAACTCGCGATAGAAGTAATCGTGAGCGCGCTAGCTGAGGCTCCAGTCAACACATTGAGGATTGATTCAACTGACGTGTGAAAATCAGCTCCATTATTCGGGATCTGTTCGATGATCGCTTCGATCACCGCCTTCGTGCGTTCTGGCCCGATAAGCGCGCCTGCAATGGAGCCAATGACTACCGCTGCTGGAGCAATCGCCAAGAGAACGAAGTAAGCCATTCCGCCGGAGGACAGCGAACCTTGATGGGTTCCATAGTCAGCAAAAATTGCTTTCGCTGGCTTCATCACCACGGTAATTTTTGAGCTCACCTGCCTATGGTCTCAGGATCATGCTCCGCTGCTAGCCTGACACTCGTTTGCCTCCGTAGCTCAGGGGATAGAGCGCCGGTTTCCGGTACCGAAGGTCGCAGGTTCGAATCCTGCCGGGGGCACCAAACGCACGAACGGAAGGGAAGAGTTGATGACGGTTTCTGCACCTAATCGTGTGCATTTTGCCTCAGTCACTCAAAGCTATTACCCACTCATCGTGGGGGTATTCGTCAGTATCTTGATTATTTCCAATATCGCGGCGACCAAACTCATCTCCTTTGGCCCGGTGATTGTTGATGGTGGCGCATTCCTCTTTCCACTGGCCTACATCATCGGCGACGTCCTCAGTGAGGTCTACGGATGGAAGGCCGCTCGACGGGCGATCGTGTTGGGTTTTGCAATGGCGATCCTGGCTGCCGCAACTTTCTGGATTGTTCAACTCTCCCCTTCCGCTGACGGCTATGAAAACCAGGCAGCCTTCGAGGCAGTTCTCGGATTTGTTCCGCGCATCGTTCTGGCATCAATTTGCGGATATCTCATTGGCCAATTGTTGAATTCTTATGTGCTGGTGAAAATCAAGGAACGCACTCAAGAGAAGCACCTGTGGGCGAGGCTTATCGGATCAACCATCGTTGGTGAGTTTGCGGACACGATTGTGTTTTGCACCATCGCATTTTATGGAATTATCACGGGTGCCGAATTCGCAAATTACGTCATTGTTGGCTACTTCTATAAAACGTTGCTTGAGGTCGTTCTCCTTCCAATTACTTACCCAGTAATTGCATACATCAAGCGTCGCGAACCAACCTACGAAATTGAATCAGCAACGTAATAGTTACGCATCGTGGCTGGTGTTTCGATTCCTATTGGAATGGAATCGCCCTAGGAATTCTTCTTTCAACTCAAAGAAATTTCCCGCAGGAATACTTGCTCGGATCTGATCAACAAGTCGGACGATGAATCGTTCGTTGTGAATCGTGGCCAGCGTTGCTGATAACCGCTCATGCGCTTTGAATAAATGGTGAATATAGGCGCGGGTGTAGTGAGCGCAGGTGTAGCAATCGCATTCGCCATCAATCGGACTGAAATCCCGCTTATAGGGCGCATTTGTAACGTGGAAGCGACCATCAGGATGCAGCACTGTGCCATTACGGGCCATGCGTGATGGTGCAACGCAATCGAAAGTGTCAGCGCCAGCTTCCACTGCATTAAAGAAATCAATGGGATCGCCAATGCCAAGCAGATGTCGAGGTTTATTCACTGGTAACTCTTCACAGACCCAGCCCACAATGGTTCCGAGGTCGGCCTTTTCAAGAGCACCACCTATCCCAAAACCATCGAAATCAAGACTGGCCATTTGTTGGGCAGCTTTACGACGCAAGTCTTCATACTGTGCACCTTGAACAACGCCCCACAACTCTTGGTATGGGCGATGCGAACGCTCGACAGTAAGTCGTTGATGCTCTGCTACACATCGCTTGGCCCAGGCAAACGTTCGTTCAAGTGAACGCTCCTGGTATTCGCGCGTATTCATCAAGGTAGTGCATTCATCGAAAGCAAAAATAATGTCAGCACCAAGCTGGTGCTGAACCTGCATTGAAATTTCAGGTGTGAAGCGATGCAAGGTTCCATCTATATGAGATTTAAAGGTCACCCCATCGTCATCAACATGGGCCATCCGATCTTTCCCAGGAGCAATGACCTCATCTGATCGAACTGTCTTAGCATCCATGGCCAAAATCTTCTTGAAACCCACACCAAGACTGAGTACTTGGAAGCCGCCACTATCAGTGAAGGTAGGACCCGACCAATTCATGAAGGATCCAAGCCCGCCAGCTTCATCAACAACATCTGGGCCAGGCTGCAGATACAGGTGATAAGCATTCGACAAGAGCGCCTGCGAGCCCAGCTGAGTCATGGATTCAGGCATGACAGCCTTCACCGTTGCCAAGGTTCCTACCGGAATAAAGGCGGGAGTGTGAATTTGACCATGTGGCGTTGTGACGGTTCCGGTCCGACCCAGCATCTGCGTTGCAGAATGGTCTGCAAGTCTGGCGTGTACCTCGAACGTGGACGCGGTCATTGGTCAATCTAAGCAAACCACACGGGGACGAAGGCGCGCGGCCAAGATGACGTACCGTGGTCACGTGAAGAAACTGGCAGTGGTGAGTGCTCTAGCCCTCGTAGTGACCGCAATCGTTTTGCCATCACCCTCACAGGCTACTGAACTTGATACGTACCGAAACCAACGCTTGAACTGGACTCGTTGCGATGTCGGTGAGTGCGCCACTCTTCAAGTGCCGTTGGATTACTCAAATGTGAATTTGGGTAATATTTCCATTGCGGTCAGCCGTGTTCAGCACACCGGGCCTGTATTCCAAGGATCGCTTGTCGTGAATCCAGGTGGCCCAGGATCCCCGGGTTTAGATTTCGCGAAATATGTTGCTCGTGAGGTTTCACCTGCCGTCGCTAAAGAATTCGACATCATTGGCTTTGATCCCCGCGGAGTTGGAAAGTCGCAACCAGTAATGTGCATGACGAACAAACAAACTGCATCCTGGCTCGCAATGGACTCCACTCCAGACTCCCCTGCTGAAATTGCTTCAGTCATGGCCGCTGCAGCTGCTATTGGCAAAGGTTGTCTGCAGTACACCCCTCGCATTTCCCCACATGTGGGGACCCCTTCGGCGACTCAAGATTTAGAGCTTCTTCGCCTAGCGCTCGGTGAGACGAAGTTGAATTGGCTCGGGTTCTCATATGGAACCTCACTGGGAACTTCATACCTAGAACTCTTCCCCGAAAACATCGGCCGATTCGTTCTTGACGGCGCAGTGGACCCATCGCTGAATTCCATGCAACTTTCTTTGGGCCAAGCGAAAGGATTTCAGAAAGCCTTCCAAAATTTTGCCCAAAAATGTATCGACCGCTCACCTTGTAGAATCGGTTCATCCCGCGCATCGATCACGTCTCGAGTCAATGCATTGCTCGCCAAACTTGATACACATCCAATGCGCACAAACTATGGAACCAAACTCACTCAGTCTCTGGGAATGGGAGGAATCTTCACCGCGCTGTATTCCACTGATCTGTGGCCACTACTCATCGATGCCCTCGACCAAGGCTTTATTGGGGACGGAACGGGACTCCTTGAGCTTTCGTGGATGGGATCCGACCAAACAGGACCGGACACATTTGGTTCAAATATGCAGTCGGCGTACTACGCCATCGACTGTTGGGACATGCCCGCAAGCCCTGGCGCCGCCGGCTTGGCAGTGGCAGCGAAACAGTGGTCGAAATCAGCGAAGATTCCTGAAATCTCTCGATCGATGTCATGGAGTAACGCACCTTGCTCAACATGGTTTGCCCACAACTCCAAACTTCCAGCTCCAGCCTCAAGCTCCACCAAAGCAGGAATCGTGATTATCGGTACGCGCTTTGATCCTGCAACACCTTACGTGTGGGCACAGGCCTTAAATAGACAACTCCCCACGAGCACTTTGCTGACATACGAAGGCAACGGTCATACCGCTTTTGGTGCCGGATCACGATGCATAGATACCGCAGTCAACGATTACCTACTTCGAGGAACATTGCCAGCTGCTGGCAAGAGTTGCCCTGTTTAACTTTCGGGCGAACCTTCTTCTGCGTCAAGATCGCGTAAGAACGATTCGAACTGCGCAGCTAACTCATCACCTGTCGGAACCTTCTCGGGCTGGCTGAATGATGCATCGTTGTCGGCACTGTGAACTTGGTCGTATTGATGCTCAAGGGCGGCAACGACGGTTGTGAACTCATCATTGCCCTCGAGTTGCTCCTCAATTTCCTGCGTTGCTTTTGCAGCCAGCTCATCCAACCCACCGGCAGGTAACGCTAGGCCCGTAATCATGCTCAGGCTGTTCAGCAGCGTTTGGGCACTTTGTGGGTACTGGAATTGCGCTAGGTAGTGCGGAACTTGGGCAGTGATACCCATGGAGTCAAAACCAGCCTGGGCTAAATGGAACTCCAACATCGCGCCCATATGCCCGGGAACTTCTACATCACCAACCTGGGACCGAAACCCTTGGACGAGCGAAGGATCAGAACCGTGCACGGTGATACCTAGCGCCCGAGTATGGGGGGCCGGCCATGGAATACCAGAAGTGGCAACACATAGACGCACGTTCAATGTTTTACCTAAGTGCGTGACCGCTTTGATAAATCGCATCCACTGATAATCAGGCTCGGGGCCTGCCAGCAACAAAAAGCGTGTTCCTTCATCGTCAATGACCTCATGTAATTGAATAGCCGGAATATCGACGCCAGTGAAGTGATCGACAGAGTAAGAAAGAATCGGTCGTCGAGCACGAAAATCCATCACTTCATCGACATCAAAAGTCGCGATTAAGTGATGCTCGCACGTTTCAAGAATGTGATCGATCATCATCCGCACTGCGCCGCCCGCATCGACATAACCTGTGAACGCATGGATCAGCACCGGGGAGTCATCAAATGAGGGCATTTGATGAACGGTGTACATCTCTTCCGGCGCTCGCACAGGATCTCCTTTAGACGAATAATTCGTGCATCACACTATGCACGTTTGGTAACCCGCTTGAGAAGCGAGGCCCCCGTACCGGGATTCTGCTTAAAGAAAACAAGGAACTGTTCAGCTACTTGTCCACTCGCCCAAAAGCGGTCACGCTGCGCTTCATCCAGACCAAGGGCAATTTCACAGACTTGTGACCAAGCCAACCCAACAGCCTTGGTCATACTCGCCGCAACCGTTGCTGAAATTGCCGAACCAGCCACTGCCCCACCTGGGATGAACTTCAGCAGGCTCGTTACCGCGTAACGCCCAGCCAATGTTGCCCCGCCGGTGAGTACAACAGAGCCAGCCATAGACATCGCACGGGATTTACTGGGTGGTAATCCATACGCAGCAGTGATGCGCGCAATCATCGTGATCTGATTTGGTATCAACAAAGCAGCGTCAGCAAATGGGATTGGCGTTGCTCCAATGCCAGCCGCGATCGTGGATGCCTGATTAATGATCGCGGCTACGGCTTTTTTTTTGCGACTGATATCAACCTTTTGAGCGGCAGTAAGTGCTTTCTCAGCGACATCTGGCACGACCAGATACGTAGCATCCAAGAGATCTTGCAAACCAAAGACTGGTGCATGCGTGAAGTGATCAACCAACGCATTAGTAAGTACAACATTTCCCGCTATAGGCAGGTCGAGGCCGTCAATATACGACGCAAATTCCAATGCTTCCGGATGAATGACATCGTTCATGGTTGGTACTTGCGTTAACACAATTATGACCGGAAGACCTAAATCCACAAGCTTGCGAACGAAATCGACTTGGGCTTGTTCAAACCTGCGATCAGACCATCGAACCAAGTACCAAGCAGCGTGCAACTGTTCCTGTGCTGGTTTTTGAGCGTACTGATCAACGAGTGAATGCAGTCCGGTCAGGATTGCGTCACCGGCCATACCGGTTTCAAATCCTTCAGCGTCATACAGCCCAAGGAAGCTATCGGGTAGCAAATAGTGAGTGAGCCCACGTGTGACTGGCTCACCTATTCCCGTCTTGGCGACATCGCTCCCAAACATCGCATTCACAAGGGTGGATTTACCAACCCCAGTTTTGCCGACAACTAAAAGATTGAAAATACCCAAAGCTGCAAATGCATCAGCCAGTTTTTGTTCAAAAAGGGATTCAACTTGCGGACGCGAAAGATCCCGAACTTTCCCATTGCCTTGATCAGCCACGCTCCCACCGTACGCGGTTCATGGCCATTCCGGGTTACCGTGGTGCCGTGCGCCCAAAACATCGCTTGCGATCGCTCATTGTGATCAGCATCGTTGTCGTCGCAACAGTGTTCGCAGGGAATTGGGCCTGGAATACCGCCAAGCACTATGGGCTGGTTGGCCCAATACAAGTTCCTTCACAGTATCGAGCTTTGGTCCTAGACGCTGCCCAGCGGTGTCCAGCAATTTCCCCGGAAATCTTGGCGGCACAATTGGTAAATGAAAGCCACTGGGACCCCAAAGCAACAAGTCCAGCTGGTGCTCAAGGCATCGCGCAATTTATGCCCGATGTTTGGAATCAGGTGGGAATAGACGCCAACGATGACGGAAGAGTCAACATCTGGGATCCCGAAGATGCGATTCCCTCCGCGGCTGAATTCAATTGCTTGAATCGCAAACTCGTCAAAGGAGTCAGTGGGAATCGTTTGAAGAACACTCTCGCTGCATACAACGCTGGCCATGGAGCCGTACGTAAATATGACGGAATACCGCCATATCCTGAAACAGAAAATTACGTAACAGCCATCATCGAGGATTCAAAAAACATCAGCTGGTGACTACGCCTGCCTGGCTGCATCTTCAGCAATGATTTCAGCCTGCGCTGAGGCCACGAGTTCTTTCCAGAGTTCGTCGTTCACGCTTTCTGAATTTCCATTGACATTCCACGACTTCATTTCGCGCTTCAGCGCTTCCTTGGCTCTGGCTACTTGTTCCGTCACCACTCGGCGCTGCGCCCACTGCAATTCGCGTTCACGCAATGCTTCTTCCATCTTGAGTAACTGTGTTGGCGTTGCTGGCAGATCGTAGGTTGAGGTGACAAAGCGAGCAATGTCTTCGCGGTAATCGTGGCCGCGGCGGCCAAAAATTCCAGGAATAACTTCCATTGCGTTAATCAGGTCAACCCCAGTGAGCACAAAGGTGGTACCCGGACGCCAACGAGAAGACCTAGGCACTCCTTCAGGGCGCTCATCTACTGGTCCCAGCCACCAAGGCTGACGTAGCAACAAGTTGGTTCCGAATTTTGGAATCGGATCGTTGTAGTGGCTCAGGAGGGTGTATCGAATCTTTTTGCGCTGCTCATCTGGCAGATCGAGGTACTCACCATAGTTGTCGAGTTCGATCATTACGTTTTCTGGATCGATTTTTTCCTTATCCAGACGCCATGCCTTTGCAAATTCAGTTGCAGATGGTGTCCCCAAGAAAATTGCGGAGTGGACAAAATCCCGATCCATGGCTTCAACCGTGCGATGTTGCCAAATATCTTGCATCGTCAACGCGCCAAGGCTCTCGCCGAACAACACAAACTTGGGACGTTTCTTTGGCGGCATCCCACGCATATAGCCGGTGATCGCATACATCACAGCACGGTTTTGCTCGACAGCCAGGCCAGTGCGATTCAGTGACATTGGCGATGGGAGGAGCGAGTACTGAAGTGTGGCAATTGCACTGTTGCCGAGCGTTAAATACTCCAAGGCTTCAGCCAACACGTAGTTGATGTAGCCCGAACCCGTTGGTGAGGCAAAGCACAGCACTTCGCGCTCAAAAGCATGCGTCCGGACGAGTTCATCCATGAGTAATTCGACTCGTTCTTCGAGCACTGGCGAGGTATCCAAACCGACGAAAAGACGAATTGGATCGTGGGTTGCTGGAGTGCCCATGACATTTTCAATCTCATCGCGAGTGAGCACCATGTTCGTGAAGCGACGGCCCTCGCGCGAAAGGCTGTCAAACGAAACCGAACTTTCAGGACTACCTGAAACAAAACGACTTGTTGGTGGGTTCTCATATGCCGGCTCAATGGCAGCGCCACCTTGCTCCACGCGACGAGTTGCGTATTCATATCCAGCGGTAAGGGCACCGCCCAGAATTGCCAATGCAACGAAGTGACCAATTGGGTTGGCAACTTCGTCGTAATCTGGAGCTACTCGAAGTAAAGCTTTAGACACCTGCGACGCCAGCGCTCGTTCACCTGCTTGCAGTGCAAGAACACCTGCACCAACACCCACAGCGATAGCAACTGAGTTTCGCGTTGAAACCTTGGCAATGGTGGTGTCGCCGTATTCTTCAGCATTTTGATGAACACGATGAATTTCAAAGGCAGAAGCAGCAATACCAGCGGGCAATGCAAACGGAACCTGATTCGTCCAGCGAAGACCAGGAACTTTTTGACCAATGAGATCAAAGGTGCCGATCATTCCGCTGAGCGCTGCACCAGCAAGGGCAACCTTGGAAGACCGCTGAGCAGCCACCCGAGTTAAGCCGCGTCGAAGTTGTTCATCTTCATGTGGTGGCAACAACCGGGCGACTGCTTCAGTAACACCTGCGAACGCCAGGTTTGTTCCCACATTGAAGAGCAGCTTGGTGGCCGAGGTCGCATGAGTGCGATCGATACCTCGAGTTTTCATCACGGCGTTGCCCAGCGATTCAATCGTGCTTTGTGTTGCGGTGACAAGAGATAACGTCGCTGCGGAGATGACACCTGTTGCGATGGCTTGATCCATCGTTTTACGTGGTTGCAAACCAGGCTCAAACGACGGCCCCACTGCTGCAGCCGCAGCAAAGAGTGCAACACGCTCGGGCAAACTTCTATTCGGACCTAAGGCGCCCACCGCACGGCTCAGAAAACTCATAGAAGTAATCCTGCCAGTAGAACGCATTAGGTGTTAATAGTTGAGGGTCCCGGGGTTGGGGTTCCTGGGTTTGGAGTGCTCGAAGGGGTTGGCGTAGGCGTCGGAATTGGGGTAGGTACAGGCAAAGGCAGACCCCCGAGCGCAGATTTGCGCACCCAACTTGTCCAAGGGATGTTCCAAAGACCTCCGGAACCATTTCCTGGCTGAGCCGTCTCACCTTGAGTATTTGTGTAGATGAACACATCACCTGGAATCGTGTTGTCAAAGATCCACTTGGCATTGTCTTCAAACATATTGGTGCAGCCATGGGACCCATTCCACTTACCTAAGCGGCCGGTAGCCCATGGCGCCGAGTGAATGAACTCGCCTGAGGGTGTGAGACGAGTGTTCCACCTTGCATCGAGGCGATATTGATCTTCTGGAGCAGTCAGCCCCAAAGCTTGGCTGGTGTACGTCTTCGACGGTTCCTTTTGCGTATTGATGACCTTCACGCCATTGCGCGTGCGCCAATCTGGTCCGCCAAGTGAAATTTTGAATGACTTCACCTTTTGACCATCGACATACACATTCATTAAGTGCGCAGCGCCATCCACCCGACCCACGAGCGACCGCGCAGTTTTGAAGGTGTACGTCGTTCCTAGGCTCGAGCTTCCGACCAGCGTTGATCCCCCTACTACACCGAGGTTTGCCGAATCCAACGATGAAGCAATGGTGATCGTTGAGCGCCCTGGCCAAAAACCTGTTGGGCGGTAAACGATTGTGCGGGCATCCTGCCAAGCCCACCGCCCGGGAATCAGCTGTGTGACTCCAGTGGAATCTGAGGTCGCAGAGACCGTGAGATGTCGTTCAACGACAGCCTTGTTCGGAATGTCTCGACTGAATTTCAATTCAGGCAAGGCTCCGATACCCACGCGCGTCACCGCGCCATCAACACCGAGGTTGTTACTGGCCGCATTGAAACTGGCTTTCACGTTTACTCGTGACCGCGGCAGGTTGGAAAGTTTGTCGACGTCTTCGGCCGTCGGAACTTTCGGTACTCCACTTCCATTGACACTGGGCTCGCTGGGGCCGGCTGAGTTCACCGAACGTAGGGCCACGATGTACTTCAGCCCGTTCGTGAGACCGCTGACCTTGCACACGCCATCGACAGTTCCACAACTCGCCCAAGTGTTACCGCCATTTGACGTGACCTGAACTTCAGTCACTGGGTAACTGAAGTTATTCACCGGAAGCACATACTGAATTTGAAGTGAGCCGCTGCTGGAGGTCGTTACGGCAGCAATGTTGGGCGGATCTGGATATGGGGCTGCAGCGAAGGCAGGCGATGCGACCACTCCCAGACACACGGACAGGGCAAATACGACACTGATCCGGCGAAAATGTGGGGGAAGCACGCCTTAACTGTAAATCGGGCAGCCTCAAGGAACAAAACCCGGCGCGATTGAGACGAGCACCACCTTGTAATTCTCTGGGCATGGACTTCATGAAGGACTAATCTTGGACACACGCGCCACCTCGAATCCGAGGAGCGCTTTTATCGCGAGCGAACTGCACTTGAGTGTGCGAGAGGATCGGCAGTGGCCACGGAATCCATGGACCCATTCGGCGCCAATGAGTGGCTCGTTGAAGAGCTTTACGACCTTTATCAGCAAGACAAGAACAACGTTGACCCTCACTGGTGGGACTTCTTCGCCGATTACACCCCAGCTTCAGCAGCAGGGGCTCGCCCAATTGCAGCCGCAGTAGCTGCCCCTGTGGCCCCGGTAGCCGCACCCAAGGCCGCGCCTCTACCCCCAACTGCACCCGCAGTTGCAGCCCCAGCCGTGACTCCACCGGCACCGGCTGGCGCGTCCAAGGCCGCCGATGCCGGAGCTGTTGTACTCAAAGGCCCAGCAGCTCGTGTTGTTACCAATATGGAAGCCAGTCTGACTGTTCCAACGGCCACAAGTGTGCGTGCGGTACCCGCTCGACTCCTTGAAGACAACCGCGTTGTGATCAACAATCACCTGGCACGCACTCGCGGCGGCAAGGTTTCCTTTACGCACCTCATTGGGTTCGCGATCGTGAAGGCCGCGTCTGAAATCCCAGAAATGAACGGCCGTTACACCGAAGTTGATGGCAAGCCAGCGCTCGTTTCCACAGACCAGGTCAACCTAGGTTTGGCCATTGACCTCACCAAGCCAGATGGCACCCGTCAACTTCTGGTGCCGAGTATCAAGGGTGCGCAAGGCATGGACTTCGCGCAATTCCATGGCGCATACGAAGACATGGTTCGCAAAGCACGTAACAACAAGCTCACTGTTGACGACTTCGCTGGCACCACGATGTCCCTCACCAACCCAGGTGGCCTTGGTACCAACTTGTCCGTGCCTCGGTTAATGACAGGTCAAGGCTGCATCATTGGCGTGGGTTCCCTTGATTACCCAGCTGAATGGGAAGGTGCATCAGCAGAGTCAATCGCACGAAATGCGGTGTCACGCATCCTCACCCTGACCTCCACCTATGACCACCGCATCATTCAAGGTGCGCAGTCCGGTGAGTTCCTGCGCCGCATCCATCAGTTACTTCTTGGCAAAGATGGTTTCTACGACGAAATCTTCCGCTCACTTCGCATTCCTTACGAGCCAATTCGCTGGGCTAAAGATATTTCAGCCAGCCACGAGACTGACCTCAGCAAGGCAACACGCGTTCAAGAAATCATCAATGCGTACCGCGTGAGTGGCCACCTTCTTGCCGATGTCGACCCACTCGAGGCTCATCAGCCTGCACACCCTGACCTCGACACCATGGCTCACAGCCTCACGTTGTGGGACCTTGATCGCGTCTTCCCTACTGATGGTTTTGGTGGCCAACAGTTGATGAAGTTCCGCGACATCTTGAAGGTATTGCGCGATTCATACTGCCGCACTATCGGCATCGAGTACATGCATATTCAAGATCCAGAACAACGTACATGGATTCAAGATCAAGTTGAAGCACCGTTCGTGCGCCCAGAGCGTGAAGAGCAACTGCGTATTTTGCGTAAGTTGAACGAAGCCGAAGCCCTTGAATCATTCTTGCAAACCAAGTTTGTAGGACAAAAGCGATTCAGTCTCGAAGGTGGCGATTCGCTGATCCCACTCGTTGACGCCATCATGATTGACGCTGCTGATGCTCAACTACAAGAAGTTGCGATTGGCATGCCACACCGTGGCCGCTTGAACGTGCTCACCAATATTGCTGGGAAGTCATACGCACAAATCTTCCGTGAATTCGAAGGTGACTTCGGCCCTGAAATGGTTCAAGGTTCAGGCGACGTGAAGTACCACTTGGGAACATCTGGAACCTTCACTGCACCAAATGGCGCCACTACCGGTGTGTACCTGGCCGCAAACCCATCACACTTGGAAGCAGTCGATCCAGTTCTTGAAGGTATCGTGCGTGCAAAGCAGGATCTCCTGCCAACGGATCAACGCGATCGCTTACTCCCAATTTTGATGCATGGCGATGCAGCGTTCGCTGGTCAAGGCGTGGTGCTAGAAACCCTACAAATGTCGCAGATTCAGGGCTACCGCACTGAAGGAACGATTCACATCGTGGTGAATAACCAAGTTGGCTTCACCACGAGCCCTAAGTACAGCCGCTCGTCCACCTATTCAACTGACGTTGCTCGCACGATTCAGGCACCGATCTTTCATGTGAATGGCGATGACCCAGAAGCAGTTGTGCGCGTTGCTCAACTTGCGTTCGCCTTCCGTATGAAGTTCCACAAGGATGTTGTGATCGACATGGTGTGTTACCGCCGTCGCGGTCACAACGAAGGTGACGATCCTTCGCTCACCCAGCCATTGATGTACAAGATCATCGACAACAAGCGTTCTGTGCGTAAGCACTACACCGAAGCGCTCATCGGTCGTGGCGATATCACGATGGAAGAAGCTGAAGATGCCCTCAAGCACTTCCAGGGACAGCTTGAACGCATCTTCCAAGAAACGAAGAGTGATCCCGAGCAGGCGTTCAGCGATGTTGCTCAAGACATTATTGAACGGGGTAGCCGCGAGCTCACTCCCCAAACTCCGGCCTACGAAGTCGATACCTCGATCACACCAGAGCAGATCGACACGATCATCGCTTCGCAATTGCACATGCCTGAAGGTTTTGCTGTGCACCCTCGCCTGCAGCCACAGCTTGAGCGCCGCGCGCAAATGGTTGCTGCAGATGAAATCGACTGGGGCATGGGCGAGGCATTGGCGTTCGGTTCGCTCCTTCTTGAAGGTCGCACGATTCGCCTTGCCGGCCAGGACTCTCGACGAGGTACCTTCGGTCACCGCCACGGCGTGATCGTGGATAGCAATACTGGCTGGCAGTACAAGCCGTTGAAGCAGTGCTACCGAGACGGTGCAAAGCTTTCCATCTACGACTCACTACTGAGCGAGTACGCAGCAATGGGCTTTGAATACGGCTACTCGGTTGCTCGCCCTGACGCACTCGTGATGTGGGAAGCACAGTTCGGGGACTTCGCCAACGGCGCTCAAACCATCATCGATGAATACATTGCATCGGGTGAACAAAAGTGGGGCCAGCGATCTGCGGTTACCTTGCTATTGCCTCACGGCTATGAAGGCCAAGGCCCGGATCACTCGTCAGCTCGCATAGAACGGTTCTTGCAGCTGTGCGCCCAAGACAACATGACGGTTGCTTACCCATCTACACCTGCTTCGTACTTTCACTTATTACGTTGGAAAGTTTACGGCAAGCTTACGAGACCTCTCGTGGTGTTCACGCCGAAGTCACTGCTGCGCAATAAGGCTGCAGCCTCAAAGAAGACTGACTTCACGTCAGGCACCTTCCGTGCAGTGATTGGTGATCCAACTGTGAACCCTGCCAATGTGAAGACTGTGTTGCTCTGCAGCGGCAAGGTGTACTACGACCTGGTTGCTCATCGCGAAAAGACTGGCTCCAATGATGTCGCCATCGTTCGTGTGGAACGTCTGTACCCAATTCCGCACAAGACTTTGCCACTTGCTCTTGCAGGTATGGAGAATGCAGAAGTGCGATGGGTTCAGGAAGAGCCAGCTAACCAAGGTGCTTGGAGTTTCATGGCAATGAACTTGCCGGGAATCCTGCAGCGACCAATCACAGGTGTTTCTCGCCCGTCCTCCTCATCACCTGCAGTGGGCGTACACGCCCGACATGAAGAAGAGCAGCGTGCACTTGTTGAGCAAGCCTTTGCTCCTCGAGGCTAACGATGTATTTCACGGACCGAGGCATCGAGGAACTCGAACGACGCCGAGGTGAAGAGGAAATGAGCATCGAATGGCTCGCGCAACGCTTGCGAGAGTTC
Organism: Actinomycetota bacterium; assembly: GCA_009699465.1. GTDB lineage: Bacteria > Actinomycetota > Actinomycetes > S36-B12 > S36-B12 > UBA11398. The sequence continues at coordinate 22,609 of WLOE01000007.1, forward strand.
GTCGATCTCAATCCTGAGTTTGAAACTCCTATCGAGCGGCTAGCCACGTGGCTTGCTCGCCTCGATGACGAAGATGACGACGAATAAGCTCCATCACACCAACAAGAACTAGAGCGTCATCACAATCTTGCCCCGTAGTTCGCCGCTATTCATTGCTGCAAAGGCCTCTGGTGCTGACGCTAGTGGCAGCACTCGATCGATCACTGGCCGCGCACCTGACTTGATGAGCAGCGCGACAAGACCGCGCAACTCTTCTGATGTGCCCATCGTCGAGCCTTCAACTTTCAGCTGAAGGAAAAACACCCGGTTGAGATCAGCGTTTGCTGCGCCACCAGATGTTGCACCGCACGTAACGATGGTTCCACCAGGGCGTAAAGCGCGAAGCGAATGTGACCATGTAGCTTCGCCAACGGAATCAATGACTGCATCAACCTTTTCAGGTAGACGAGCTCCGGTTTCAAATACTTCATCTGCACCAAGTTCTTTAGCCCAGGTACGCTTTGCTTCGTCGCGTGAGGTTGCCCATACGCGCATACCCAGAGCTTTTGCTATCACGATCGCTGCCGATGCGACCCCGCCAGCAGCGCCTTGCACAAGCACAAGATCCCCAGCCTGTGCACCTGACTTAGTCACCAACATGCGGTACGCCGTAAGCCATGCGGTTGGCAAACACGCGGCTTCTTCAAAGGAAAGCTCTTTTGGCTTCTCAATCAAGTTTCGAGCGGGCACGCGAACCTGCGCTGCCATTGCACCCGAATAAACCTCGCTGAGCAATGACCGCTTTGGGTCCAAGGTCTCATCTCCACGACCTTTTGTTGGATCTCCGATGACTCCGTGCACGATGACTTCGCGACCATCTTCGGTGACACCTGCTGCGTCAGTGCCAAGAATCATTGGCGCTTGGTCGGCGGTTAGCGCCTGTCCCTTCAATGCCCAGAGATCATGATGATTCAGGCTCACTGCCTTCACATTCACCGTCACCCAGTCTTCGGGGGTCGGCAACGGATCGATCTGGCCAACGGAAAGCACGGACAGGGGCTCGTCGGCACTAATGCCGGATGCGTAGACAGCGAACATCGTGCCAGCGTAGCGAGATCACCCCGCTGATTCCCAAGTTCTGACTATGACCTACGGAACAATGGTCGTATTCGAAACAGCAGTCGCGCAACCACGGCGTCAAAGGGAACAGCCCCAAATTGTTCGCTATCGATAGCCCCGACCGGGTTATCAGCTACCACCCACCAGCCATCAGTGGTCGCACGATCAATGCGTTTCACGGACAATAGCTCTGGCCGACCAGGCTCTCGAAACACAATGATCTGACCAGGGTGAGCAACTTTGCCCGGTTTGGCGACCCAGACATCGTTGTTACGAAGGCAAGGCTCCATGGACGGTCCAATGATCTGAATTGTGGTCAAGGCCGTCATCCCCGCATCCTTGCGTAAGCCCTGACCAGTACGGGCTAGGCTTGCCCCAATCTCCAACGAAAGGGATCACATGCGTTTGTTCTCACCACGTCTCGTGGCTTATGCACATTGCGATTTGCCATGTGGCATTTACGACCCAGCTCAGGCACGCCTAGAAGCCGAGTCGGTCAAAGCTTGCATGCAGAAGTACCACGGTTCAGACGACCCTGATTTCAAGGCTCGCGCCGTTGCTATCAAGGAAATCCGTTCGAACATGGTTAAGGAACACCTCTGGGTGCTCTGGACCGATTACTTCAAGGCTCCTCATTTCGAGAAGTACCCACAGCTCAATGACCTGTTCAACCAGGCCACCAAGCTTGCTGGTGCCGGTGGCACCAAGGGCACCGTCGATGTTGCTGTAGCAGACCAGCTGCTTGCAAAGATCGACGAAATCGCAGGAATCTTCTGGGAAACCAAAGCTGCATAAGTTACACCGAATTCAAGGGCCCGCGGTGCGCAAGCATCGCGGGCCCTTTCATTTACGACACTCCCCAGGCAATCCACGAACTCCCAATTGCTGTTGCTTAATCTTGAACCAACGAGCGATCGGGGAATCACCATGAGCATTGCCTTACACCTGCCAGCCCACGCAGCTTATGCCTCAGTTGCTCGCAGCATGGCTGCAACGATCGCCGCACGTTGTGAACTTACCTATGACCGCGTCGAAGATGCACGACTTGCCATTGATGAAGCTTTTAATCAGGTGATCACCAACGCATCAGTCAATGCCGAAGTGGTGTGTACTTTCATTGAAGAAATTGGTGCCATCGAATTTATGGTGCAGAGCCGCACCGATCTTGAAGAGCTTCTTCCCACAAACACCTTTAGTTGGACTGTGCTCTCTGCTCTTGCAGATGAAGTTCATAATACAAATGTTGACGGCATACTTTCAGTTATCGCCAGAGTACAAGAATCAACGAACGCAGCGGCCTAACACCTGGCTCGCGAGCTCTCAGCAACGAGCAACGTGCCATGAGCACCGAGCAGCGTGATCAACTCATCACTGAGCATGTCGGGCTCGTGTATCACGTTGCCCGTCGGTACCAGTCGCATCATGAATACGAAGATCTCGTACAAGCTGGCTATGAAGGTTTGATCTATGCCGCCAGCCATTACGACGGCTCTACTGGTTTTGCATTTAGTACATATGCCGTCACGTCAATTCGCGGATCAATCCAGCACTACTTGCGCGATAAAAGCTCTACCGTGCGCATTCCTGCGAAACTTCAGGAACTTTGCAGTCAGGTATCAGTAGCGATCGATGAGTTAAGCCAGCGCCACGGAAAGGCGCCGACCATACCGGCCATTGCTCAACATCTGGGCATTCTTGAGGATCAAGTCCTTCAGGCCATGGATGCAAACGTTGCTCGGTCAACTGTGAGCACTGACTCCGAAGACAGCCCAGTGATAGGCATGCAATCAACGAATACTGCTCTTGAAGATTTTGAGGATGGAGAAGCGATCAGACAAGCACTCAGCACACTGCCTGAAACTGATCAAACTGTTGTGAAACTTCGATTCTTCGCAAACAAAACCCAAACAGAAATAGCCGAGGATCTGGAAATATCGCAAATGCAGGTCTCGCGCATACTTACGCGGGCATTGCGTGAACTTCGACCGCTCTTAGGTGATACCTGATCCAGGACGTTTGTATTCGGCAGCCGTCGCTCGCACCATCGCAGGGCTGAACACAACAGCCAATCCAATAATGGCTGGTACCGCGAGTAGTAGGCCTGGCACTTTTGATGAAGCGGAACTATCGAGCACCATGCTGCCGCCACCGAATAACCCAATGAGTTGAGCAAGGATGAACGGCGAGCGAGCCCAGCGCTTCATCGTGAACCAACCTTTGGCTACGAGGAGAAGCCCGATGCCTAATACCGCAAAAATAAATACCTCAATGATGATCGCCGATGAACCTGAACCTTGAGTTCCGTAACTGCTATCGGTGGCGGCACTAAATACTGCGATTGCTCCGTTCACTAACAATGCAATGCCTTCAAGCGCAGCGATGAGAGCGAGCAAGAGATATGGGCGTGGAGTGGTCACAGGAGAATTCTACGGATTGAGGGTTACCTCCCGGATTTCGCTAGGGTTCACGTGTGCGAGGGCTATTCATTGTGAATCCACAAGCGACCACTGCGTCGCAGCGTATGACCGATCTGGTCATGCATGCCTTTGCGGATGCCCTTGATCTAGACGTGGTCACCACCACACATCGTGGCCATGGCATCGAGCTTGGTCAGCGAGCTGTTGCTGAAGATCTTGACGTAGTTATCACTGTCGGTGGCGACGGTATTGTCAATGAAGTAGTCAACGGCATGCTTTCCCAAGGCCCCAACCCTGACACGCACTTGGCGACGATTCCTGGGGGAAGTGCCAATGTGTTCGCACGCGCGCTGGGCTTACCCAATGACATTGTGCAAGCAGGTGCGCATGTACTTGAAGGCATCAAGCAAGGACGCATACGCACGATTGGCCTTGGTCAGGCCAATGGTCGCTGGTTCACGGTGAATGCTGGAGTGGGGCTTGATGCTGAGGTCATTGCCGCAATGGAGCACAAGCGGCGTCATGGTCGCAAGGCTTCACCAACTCGCTACATCGCAACCACCGCATCGACCATGTTCAAAGCTTCCAGGGAACGTGCACCTCACATCACCGTCACTCGTGAAGATGATGACCCTCTTGATCAGGTCTATTTCGCTTTGGTGCAAAACGCCAAACCATGGACTTTTCTGGGTAACTGGCCAATTCACCTCAGTCCTGAGGCTGATTTCAACAGCGGCATCGATCTGTTTTGTATGCGCAAAATAAAGGCATCAACGGCCTTGCAAAATACCAAGCAATTGCTCACCCAGCGAAAGGCAAGCGCATTGGCCTCTGCCGTGGTTTGGCATGACCAAACTGAATTTACGGTGACCTGCGCCAAGCCCATGGCCTTCCAAATTGATGGGGAGGGCTTGGGCGAAATTAGTGCGGTCACCTTTCGTGCTGAACCCACTGCATTGACTGTCATCGTCTGAGCTAATCCCGACATTCCAGACAAAAGCGTCTTTGTGACCAAGGTGACAGGTTGAATGTTGAATTATTTCGGCGTGGCTCTTGCGCCTGCCCCCCTCACATGTAACCCTTTACTTCGCCCGTTGCTTCACCGCACCGGTCGCCTTCCTCCGGGGACGGCCAGGAGACCCCTACGCCGCCCCCTTTTGATGGCCGGGGCACGTGAAAGCAATCACAAGCACTGGTGACCCTGGTGCCTTTTTACGATGGAGTTGATTGAGCATGGACTGGCGACACGAGTCTGCCTGCCGTGACGAAGATCCGGAGCTCTTCTTCCCGATCGGTAATACCGGTCCGGCACTGACCCAGATCGAAGAAGCGAAGGCTGTATGCCGTCGCTGTTCCGTCGTAGATGAATGCCTTCGTTGGGCCTTGGAAACAGGGCAAGACGCTGGCGTATGGGGCGGCTTAAGTGAAGATGAGCGCCGTGCTCTCAAGCGCCGCAATGCTCGCCTGCGCGCACGCGGTGGCCTGTAACTAGCCTGCGCTGAGTCCGGAACTCACTGGAACACTAATCGTCACAATTGATCCCTCGTCAACGAGAATTTCAACGCTGCCCTGAAGCTCTCCGGTGACCAGTGAGTGCACGATTTGCAGACCAAGGCCCCCAGACTTTGCTGGGTCTTCCAAAATCGATGATTCGATTCCAGACCCGTTATCTCGAATTGCGAGAGTAACCACACTGTCGGTGCGCGAAAGCTGAAGTTGAATCACTTCTGCCTGTGCATGTTCAACCGCATTTTGCAAAAGTTCCGACACACACATCGCTAACGGGGTTGCCACTTGTGCATCAAGCATCCCCACCATGCCTATGCGATCAATTCGTTGCTCGCCTTCACCACCGAGAGCAGGGGCGAGATCGCGCACTAGCGCAATGATTCGATCTGCAACTTCATCAAAATCAACGGTTTCATCAACTTGGCGGGCCAAGGTTTCATGAACAACAGCGATCGCAGCAACACGGAGTTCAGCCTCGCCTAGGGCCGCACGTGTTTCATCGCTTTCCGCCCGTCGGGCCTGCATGCGCAAGAGAGCAGCCACTGTTTGCAGATTATTTTTTACGCGATGATGAATCTCGCGAATCGTGGCATCAGCAGAAATGAGTGCCCGCTCTCGCCGACGCACATCCGTGACATCGCGAATCAGAATTAATGCGCCTTGCTCACGCCCTGGAACAACCAGTGGGATTCCATGCACGAACGCCACCGCCCGAGCATTCTCTACTTCAACCTGACCAGCAACTTTGCCTCCAGCGATTAAGGCAACGTTTTGATCCATCGGACCGTGCCTATGCGACAGACGTACGAGCAACGAACCTAATTCAGCCCCGATGAGTTCTGTTGCAAGCCCAAGGCGACGCAAAATACTCATAGCGTTTGGGCTGGCGTACGTGACGACACCTCCATCGTTCAGGCGCACCAACCCATCGCCCACCCGAGGCGCATCGCCACGTTCACCAACAAATTCTGGCGGAGGAAAACCACCAGCAACCAACATATGCAGTAGATCTTCCGCAACGCTGAGGTACACCTCTTCAAGATGTCCTGCAACCCGTGCTGTTTCCGAGCTTGAACGCACCACAATGCCAATAACCCGCGAATCAGTATCGCTAGATTCGCGAATGGGAAAAGCGTCACCCACTACACGCCCAAAGTGCAGTGCCTGATCAATTTCTGGAAGTTTGCCACGTGGAACAAACCGACCAACCAAGTCTTCTTCAACAGTTGTGGAAGCAGTTGTCGGACGTACCAAGGCAGCGGCGATAACTCCCCCGTCGTTCCAAGTAGGCAACCACAGCACAAGATCACTCAGCGATAGATCAGCAATGAGACTCCACGCCTCAATTATTCGTAAAAGGCGGTCGATTTGTTCAGGCTGAAGATCTGTGCGCTCCTGAGCGAGGTCAACAATGGTTCTCACGGAATCGAGGGTACGGGTTGGGTACGAAGGAATGCAGTAGGCACCGCAATCCCGGCGAAAGTGTTCCGGTAGGCCTTACTGATCCGTGACAGTTTGCTGAATCTGAGTGAAGATTCGGGTACGCAATCCTTCTGGAGTTTGCACTGTTTCACTGCACTGACGAATCCTCGTTTGAATAATGCGCTCAGCCGTAAATTGATCAGAGCACGGCGGGCACTCTTCAAGATGGTGACCCACCAGATGGGCACTTTCTTGCTCAAGCTCATTGTCGAGATAAATCCACATCCAGGCATGAATCTGCACACATGGAACATCGTGATGATTGCCGCAACTCATGACTTCACCTCCGCTGCGATAAAGCCGCGTTCGGCGGCGTAATCTCGAAGGAGCTCGCGCAATTGCTTACGTCCGCGGCTTAAGCGCGACATCACCGTGCCAACCGGAGTTTCCATAATTTCCGCTGCTTCTTTGTATGAAAAACCCTCGATATCTACAAGGTATACCGCCATGCGAAAATCTTCGGGTAGTGCAGCGAGCGCATCCACAATTTCACCGTCAGCAAGTCGGGCCATCGCTTCAGCTTCAGCTGAGCGCATTCCGAGGTTTTCGCCCACTTCATTGAGCTCACCTTCAGTGAGTTCATCTGCACTAGTGTGCAGTGGCGCACGCTGCTTTTTGCGGTACTGATTGATGTAGGTATTCGTCAGAATGCGAAACAACCAAGCTTTGAGGTTTGTGCCCTCTGTAAACGAATCAAAAGCAGCAAAAGCCTTGAGCGTGGCTTCCTGTACTAAATCTTCAGCGTCAGTGGGGTTGCGAGTCATGCGCAGTGCCGCCCCGTAAAGGGAGTCCAAAAACGGCGCAACATCGCGCTCAAAGCGGGCTGCGGTTGCATTCTGCGTTTCCGTTGACATCACCACTGAGCCTACGACACCGGGATCCAGTGCGACGAAGCTCACGGTTTGAGTCACATTAGAGAAAACATTGCTTATGCGCTAAATATTCCCTAGTGGGCTTGGATCGGTTCCCGAAGTGCTGGCCCGTTATTACGAGCATTGTTGACTGTGGTCGCCACGGGATAGGCCGTAAGAGGCACAAGGGTGGGCTTGAGTAGCGGTTCAACCTCAACTTTCGAGCGACCATCAAGCCACCAATCCCAGCGATCCTTAGGCACCATGACCGGCATTCGGTCATGGATTCGGATGAGATCCTCGTTGGCTGCGGTCGTTAACACACAACACGTCAGTAGCCATGTGCCATCCGGTCGCTTCCACCACTCGTACAGCCCAGCCATGGCCAAGGTACTGCCCTCACTGGACTGGATATAAAACGGCAGTTTGGCTGGACGTCCCGAGCCCGTGGTGGCCTGCGAGGCGTACCACTCGTAATAACCATCGGCAGGAACCAAACAACGCTGGGAGGCAAAGGCTTTTCGAAAGGAGGGCTTGTCAGCAACAGTCTCGGATCTCGCGTTGGTGAGTTTCGCTGCAATCGAGGCATCCTTAGCCCACGAGGGAACAAGGCCCCAGGTCGCAATCTCTAACGAGCGTACTGGTGGCTCATCGGCAACCCGTTTGTCGACCACGATGTAGACAGGCTTACTCGGCGCCACATTGAAGTCAGGCTCCAGAAGTTGCTCGGGCATGGCCGAAGCTTCAAATTCGACAACCAAGGCCGCAGGGTCCTGCGCTGCTACATACCGACCACACATGAGCACTACCCTTGCGTTGATGTCCCCTTCACCGCAACCGCGCTGGGCTGCCCCACGATCCTTGGCGCCTATTCATGCCACGGTACGGGTCCCAGGCTCAAAATCAGCCACCAACCGAGCGTTGATTTTGGCCGCCTTGGCGGACGGACCAAGCGCGATCCACCAAGCCCTTGATGCTCGAGACACTCGCCTGATGGTCGGTGCATTACGCAGCCTTGGCACGGTGCTTGAGATCAGCGAGCCCACTGCCGTCGGCAATGTGAATGTTGTGGTTCGACCCGCTGCATTCACCGGACCCGCAGCGATCGACGTCGGCCTGGCCGGAACCGTGATGCGCTTTGTTCCTCCAGTCGCCGCTTTAGCTACCGGCGATATTTCATTCGACGGCGACGAAGGTGCCCGAGTACGACCGATGGCAACAACATTGAATGCGCTGCGTGCGCTGGGTGTATTTATTACTGGCGATCAAAGTTTGCCGTTCACCGTTCATGGCACAGGTTCAGTTGCTGGTGGCGAAATAGTCATTGATGCTTCTGCATCAAGCCAGTTCGTTTCTGCTCTACTTCTTGCAGCCGCACGTTTTGAAAACGGATTGATGATTCGCCACGAAGGCGCACCTGTACCAAGTCAGCCGCACATTGACATGACAATCGCGATGCTTGGAGAGCACGGTGTCATCGTTGAAACGCCAGACTCCGTGACTTGGACTGTTGCGCACCAGCGCATTGCTCCCGTAGATCGCACCATTGAGCCAGACCTCTCGAACGCCGCACCATTCTTAGCAGCTGCCATGGTGACTAGCGGCGAAATCACGATCCCGGATTGGCCCGCTCACACCACACAAGCCGGCGATGCCTTGCGGGATCTACTCGGCGCAATGGGCGCCACAATTTCCCTTGATTCATCTGGCCTTACGTGCGCAATGCAGGGTGACATTCGCGGTATAGATGCAGACCTTCACGATGTCGGCGAACTCACGCCAACCCTTGTTGCAATCGCGAGCCTGGCGACAACTGAAACTCGCTTCCGCGGAATTGGTCATCTTCGTGGGCATGAAACCGATCGATTAGCCGCGCTCGTTCACGAGATTAATCATCTCGGCGGTGACGCAACCGAAACACAGGACGGCATCATTGTGCGTCCGACAATGTTGCACGCCGGCACCTTCTCGACCTATCACGATCACCGTATGGCAACAGCCGGTGCAGTGATTGGACTGCGAATATCCGGTGTTGAAGTGGAAAATATCGACACCACCGCCAAAACCTTGCCGGGCTTTGCCGCCCGATGGGAGTCGCTCGTTGCTGGATCAATAAATCCGTGACCAGCAAAAAAACCCATGAGCGCTGGGATGAGGATGATGTTCGCATTCGGCCAGGACGCACGAAATCTCGACCGCGCACAAAAGAGCGACCAGCACATAACGATGCCGAAGGCGGCATGGTCATTGCCGTTGATCGTGGCCGATTCACCGTTGCCCTAGATACCGAGGATGAGTTAGCAAACGGAAAACAAATTTATGCGATTAAGGCTCGCGAACTTGGACGCAAAGGCATTGTTGTTGGCGATCTTGTAGACCTCACTGGTGCCGACACGTCAGGCACTGACGACCTGGCTCGCATTGTTCGACGCAAAGAACGCACCTCAACGCTGCGTCGCACGGCTGACGATGTTGACCCGGTTGAACGCATTGTGGTTTCAAATGCGAACCAACTCGCAATTGTTACGGCAACTGCAGATCCTGAACCTTCGTATGGACTTATTGACCGGGCACTCGTAGCTGCCTTCGATGAGGGCATCCAACCGATGCTCGTCATTACCAAAACTGATATCGCAAGTGCTGATGCATTGCTAGCGATGTATGGGCCACTCGATCTTCCGGTGTTCACCATCAACAATCGCATTCCACCTACAGAGCTACTTGAAGCATTACGCAATCAAGTAACAGTGGTGCTAGGCCACTCTGGCGTGGGTAAATCTACGTTAGTCAATGCAATCGTTCCTGGCTCTGTGCGCAGCACCGGTCACGTGAATGTGGTGACGGGCAAAGGTCGTCACACCTCAACAAGCGCAGTCGCGCTTGAGCTTCCCACTGGCGGCTGGATCATTGATACGCCAGGAATTCGTTCCTTTGGTCTTGCTCACGTCAAGGCAGAACACATGATCCATGCGTTTCCTGAATTGGAACCAGGTATTGAGCACTGCCCTCGTTCGTGTTCACATGATGAACCAGATTGCGGATTGAACGTGTGGATTGAAACTCAACCAGTTCAGATTCGCGAACGACTGCTTTCACTTCGCCGACTTCTAGCTCAACCAGCACAACCAGTTGCCGAGGAATCACTTCCTACCGAATAACACGAACACATTTCCTATTTGATCAGTGAGGCCCAGACTGCTTCTGCACCACTGTGACCAGCAGCGAGCACAAATAAGGTCGCGATGACAGACAACGCGATGACCCCCACACTGGCGACGCGGAGCCAAACCGGGCGTTTGCGACTTGCCGGGATTCCCCGGTCGAAAAACCAAAAAACAATGACGGCTAACCCAAAAAGTCCAACCCACAGCGGTGCCTGATCACCCCAACGCAGGTGATCAGCGGTGACATCCTTGATCTCGGCCAATTGCTCACCTGCCTCTTTAGCCAGCACCGCACTACCGATACTCACGAAGGCACCCAGCGCTACGAGTGGGCCAAATCGTCGCGAAAACCTCGGCATTAGCGCCATCAACACAGCGCCGAGCGCAGTAAGCGGCACCAAAACCACCACCGCGTGGACGATCAGCGGATGGAGCGGAATACCACCGACGGTAATGAGTTGCGACATAAC